>DASTMJ010000206.1:0-9977 GCA_035714205.1 Flavisolibacter sp.
AAATTATGATTCAATCAGCAAGGTAAATTCCTGCTCCAGCGATAAGGAATTTTGATATAAGGCTTCAATAAACCCCTTCCCCCATTTGGCATAAAAACCACTAAAGTTTTCTTTACGTTCCTGTAAACCATTACCCGGGAACCAAACTGATTTAATAGCCTGTATCTGTCTTTCCTGGTCTGAAAATTTTCTTTTTTCAGCTCTCATCATTTTCTTTTCCAACTCCTGCAGGTTTTTTAACGACCGTGCTTTTAATGCCTGCACATGAATAGATAAAGTTGGATCAATACTTCCGGCCTGCCGGCTGATCTCTTCGAACAGGACTTCAGCTTTTTCAAAATTTCCATTTAACGCCACCTGGTGTTTTGAATTTTTGAAAACCAGCTTTTTCATCAGTTCGTCAACAGGGTGAAAGATCTCCGTATAATTCAAACCGGTTCTTTCAAGCTTTTCCCTCCATTTTTTTTCAACGATCAAAAAAGAATTACGTAATACCAATACAGGATAAACAATTCCATAATGATGAAACAGGTCTTTTAATTGCAACCAGTACGCCATTTCGCCGCCACCGCCAATAAAGGCAAGATTTGGAAGGATCGTTTCCTGGTATAAACCTCTTAATATTACATTGGGACTAAACCGTTCCGGGTGATGTTGGAGTTCTGTTCTGATTTCTTCTTCTGTAAATTTTAGCTTCGTATTATTAACCAGGAAATCATTTCCTTTTCGTATGATCCGTTCGCGGATATCATCCTTCAGGTAAAACAAATTGATCTCCCTGGGATGTGCCTGCACGTTATAATGGGCACCCAGTTTTTCAGAGGTTTGCTGAACAATTTCCGAAGAAGTATTTTCAAAAAGGTCATTCAGAAATACATCCTGCATGCGGGCTTTTAATTGGTGATGATCCGGAATTAAAACCACGAGCCCATAGCTGCCATACAATTCATTCAATAATTCGAATGTAGCCTGCTGAATGGTTTTTCCATTACTATAGCTTTTGCGTAATAAGCCAATTACTTCCTCCCCATGTTCTTCATTGATCAATTGGCCCTCCAGTTCATCAATCAGCTGCACCAGGGTTTTATCGACAATCATCCTTCCAACAGCACCTTTCTGTTCTTTCTTCCACTCTATTTTTTTACCATCGACATACGTGTGGTTCAGCTCTGCAAAATCTGCATCTTCCGAACCCATGTAATAAACAGGCACAAACTGGTAACCCGGCATATGCTGGTTAAACTCATGCGCCAGTTTAATTGTGTGTAATATCTTATAGACAAAATAAAGTGGACCGGTAAATAAATTGGGCTGGTGTGCTGTACAAAATGTAAACGTGTTGGGTGAAATAAGTAAATCGATATTTTTCTGTACCTCCGGGGGTGTGGTTACCTGTTGGTATTGTTCCCGTAATACCCTTACCAGCGTTTCCCTGTCAATATTTTGATGTTTCTTTTTTTCAATGGTTGCCCTGATGCCCTCTGTTGTTGGCAATTCATCATAAAAATCTCGCAGCGAACCAGCTCCGTTTAAATAGTCGAGTACAATCTTTGTAAAGGCGTTGGTCTGGTTATATGAAATGTGCTGTACAGCAAACATGGACTAAAAATAAATACAAGCGGTCATTTAAAATTGTTAAGTATTTCCTTATACCTTATGCATCCAATAAAAATATCATCCACGGTCCCTGGTTAGTTTATTATTGATGGTTCTCCATAATCCCAACGGGTTTTCCATTTTCAACTCGTCCGGTAATAACGCATCGGTCCAGTTCTGGTAACAAACCGGTCGGGCAAACCGTTTGATTCCATCGGCACCAACCGCTGTAAAACGACTATCAGTTGTTGCAGGAAATGGTCCTCCATGTTGCATGCTCAATGCAACTTCCACTCCCGTTGGCACACCATTCATGATAAAACGTCCGCATTTATCCTGCAAAACCTGCATCAGCAATTCGTTTGATCTTACTTCATCATCAGTAGCCAGAACACTCACCGTTAGCTGGCCCTCTATGGCATTTGCCACCTGCATCATTTCATCCATATCATCACAACAAACCAATAAGGAAAATGGTCCAAAAACTTCCTTATGCAACAAAGGATTTTGCAAAAATGCCTTTCCATCAACTTCAGCCAATGTGGGTATACTTTCATCTTCGTCTCCACTTGTATTGCTTACAGCTAAAGTTTGTACTTCAGCCTCAGCCAATACTTTTTCACGTTTTTGACGAAAACTTTTAGCAATACCGTTGTGCAACATTTTTACAGGAGCCACAAGTTGAATGGCTGCACCCAATTGCTTTTTAAAATCAGACAACACTTTATTTTTAATTCCAACCAGTATACCCGGGTTGGTACAAAACTGCCCTGCACTTAGTGTGATAGATGTTGCATACATGGCAGCAATGGAAGCGGTTTCCTGCTGCAATTTTCCGGGTAACAAAAACACCGGGTTCACACTGCCCATTTCAGCAAAGACAGGAATAGGTTGCGGCCGTTTAGCAGCCAGGTCGTACAATGCTTTACCACCCTCGAAAGAACCAGTAAAGCCAACAGCTTTTGTAAGAGGATGCTCCACCAATGCCTTTCCAACTTCAAATGAAGAACCATGCAAATGAATAAACACATCCGGTGACAACCCATTTTTTAAAGCTGCTTTTTGAACAGCATCTGCAACCATTTGTGAGGTGCCGGCATGAGCCGGGTGTGCTTTTACAATAACAGAACAGCCGGCAGCCAGCGCACAGGCAGTATCTCCGCCGGCTGTAGAATAGGCAAACGGAAAATTAGAAGCACCGAAAACAATTACGGGCCCTAGAGGCACAAGTATCTTGCGGAGGTCGGGTTTTGGAGGAGTGCGCAAGGGATCTGCTGTATCGATGCGGATGTCTAACCAGTTGCCTTCTTCACAGGCATCTGCATACGAATTTAACTGGAACATGGTACGTTTCAGCTCTCCCGCCAAACGGGTTTCACCAAGGTTCGTTTCGGTGTTTGCTGTTGCAACAAGTTCATCCTGGATGCTTTCCAATTCAATAGCAATGCTTTTTAAGAACTGTGCTTTTTCAGCCAGGTTTTTTTTCCGGTACTGAATGAAGGCATTTTGCGATCGGATCACAGCTTCGTTAATTTCCTGCAGCGATGCATCTTTAAATTGGGTCATCCTTTGTTGTTTGGTGCAAATTTCATGAAAGCTTGCTTTACACCCTATTTTAATAAGAAAAAAATCAAATACAGTTCATGGTTTTAAATTATCATTTCATTCTTTCTCTGATTTTCTGCCTGCTGCACAAAGCTGAAATTTGTAAAACCATAGTTGAATAAATATAAATCAGGTGGATTCATGAATGTATTAATTGCAGAAAGAAATGTAAAAGAAGTAAAAAAACTGGTTCGTATTCTCAGGCTGCTTGATCCATCTATCAATATTGTAAACGTGGTGAATGACCTTGACGAACTGTTACGTTACATTCAATTAAATGCTGCACCTGACCTAATACTGGTAGAACATGCCGGGCTTATGCAAACCGGGCTTTCAGAACACCATATACAGGCTAAACTTGTTTTGCATACCAAACAATACCATCTCACTTACCTGGCTTTTCGTCCGCATACCGTATTCAAATTGAACAAGCTTAATACAGTTGAACAATCCTTACAAAAAAATATTTTACCGGACCAGGAACGAGCAGATGTTTCAACTCTTGTTCAGCCCTCTTTTCCCGGCATTCCTTCGCTTTTTAAAAACCGGTTTTTTGTGGAACACGGACAACGTTTTTTGTCGGTTGCTGTAGATGATATTGCTTATTTCTTTTCCGACGGACGGTTTGTGTATTTTGTAACGTTCGAAAAAAACAAGTACCTGATCCAATACCGTCTTGAACAATTACAACAGTTATTGGACCCACATTCGTTTTATCGTATCAACCGCACATATATCATTTCCATAAAATCCATCGAACAGATCAATCCTTATTTTGGTGGTCGTTTCAAACTAAAACTGAATCCCGCTGTAACCGATGATATTCATGTCAGCAAAAAAAGAGCTGCGGATTTTAAAACATGGCTTGGCGCCTGAAAGGCTACGCATTCATACGTTGATTTATAATTTTCATGCAGGTTTTTAATAGCATGGTGCAAATTCAGTAGCAGCCAGGTGCAGCAGTTCATAGATTTATAAAAGAACCGCACACAAACAGGTTGGCGGAAACTTTTTATATCGATCCTCCAGGCCCGCTCATTGATATCCTATGAAAAACCAAAGGATTTTTGCTTCTGGTGGGTGGGCCTGCAGGATACTATAAACTAAAACCAACTCTTATGAAAACAAAACGATTGCTGGCAGGCATTTGCCTGGTCTTATTAACCTGTCACGCAAACTCACAATGCCTCACGCCCCCTTCCTTTCCCGACTGCACAGGGTCCGAAACATTAGTTGCCGATAATGAAGTGATCAGTTCTTCAACCATACGTTGGCACTACGGGATTTCTGCAACACGCAGCAATGTCAGGCTCAGTGGAGGAACACTCATTGTATGCAACGATCTTACCGTTAATGACCTGGTAATGGATTCAGGGACGATTGTAGTAAAAGCTGGTGCCAAATTGATAGTTACCAATGGCGCTGGCCTGGTTTTAAGGGGTGACTGTTCCATTTATAATTGGGGCACCTTTCAATGCCTTGGAAATATTGTAATGGATTATGGTGTTACCAGTGCTTTGCGACCCAATGTAATTATCAATGCAACGCCATCCTCGGTATGGTTAATGCCTAATCAATATTTTGTGATCAACAATCCCTGGTCATGGTTTGTAAATATGGGTTCGGCAGAATTTCATGGAATCATCACTGATCCCGGTGCTTCAACCGGCAGTGTTTGCCTGGGTGATGGTAGCCGGGTAAGTATGATGGTACTGTATAACCGGGCTAAACTTCCTTACACGGTACCTAACGGTTTTGCCTGTGTTTCTGTAAGCCAGTACTCGCAGTTCTATGATACACTTACGGCCAATCCAACCCTGAATATCTGCCTTGGACCTTCGCACATAAGCGAAACCGGTTGCATACCCTGGGGTTGCAAACCAAATTCCTGGGGTGCAGCGCAGGTAATGAACAACTGCACTACCTGCGTAGGAGCTTTAACAACACTTCCTGTTCATTTTACAAACATTAAAGTGCAACCATCCGGCCATTCCAACGAATTGAGCTGGATGATAGAAAATATTCCGGGCGACTGTATGTTCTTTATACAGTGCGGACCAGACGGTAAAAATTTTGTTACAGTAGATTCAATCAGGGCAGCAGCTAAATTGCAGTACTCCTATAAACACAGAACGCAAAAAACGGCTTATTACCGTATACAGGCTTACCTGCCGGAAGAAGGAAAAACTCTCCATAGCCGGGTAGTTTCTGCTACCATCCCTTCGGCCAGTCTTTTAGTTTATCCCAATCCATTCACCAAAAATCTTTTCCTGAACCTGCCTTCATCAACAGTTCCCTACCAGGTAACCATCACTGATATTACAGGCAGCATTCTTTGTAAACAGGTACTTATGGCTAATGCAACTACCAATGCAATCAACACCGGTGATTTGGCCAAAGGATCATACATCTTACGTATTCAGCAAGGCGATAAGGTGCAATCCTTTATTATTCAAAAACTATAAAAGTCAAATTTTAAACAAATAAATAAGGGGCCCACGGGCCCTTTATTTCATTTTAACAATCTGTTAGTTCACCGGGTGCTTTTTTATTTGTCAATAGAATAAATACCCTGGAATATGAGACTGGAATTATTTATAATACTTGCGCTGGTAACCTTTTTTATGATTATCTATAAAAGAAGAAAAATGAAACGGGATTGGACAAATGTTCAATCAACAGAAGATTACAGGTTGCATTAATCCTGGTATCTGAATTTCCGTTTAAACCCCAATAGCGGCTTCTCTATAACGATCCACGATAACCAGCAAAAAAAGAATAAGATCCACACATTTACCAGGAGAAATAACCAGGGGATCAGGGAAGGATCCAGGTGCGACCAAAGCGGAAAGATATAGATCGAAAATAGTTTCCAGAAAACATAAAAATATAAAACATGGTACAGATAAATCCCGTAGCTGATTTTACCGATCCATATTAACAGTCGATTGCTTAATAGTATAGTCAACCAGGACCTTGTTTCCCTGAACCGGATAATGTAACATATGACCCAGGCCCCGATAATGGAATGCAATAAACGCCACTGGTGAAAAAATCTAAGCCCGATAATTTCAAGGACTATAATGATCACTGCAGCAGCAGCCATTATACTAATAATTAGAAAAGCTTTTCTCAAAAAGGACGGTCTGTATACTGTCATCCAGGCCAGCAATGCTCCCATACCCAAGGCATCGAAACAGGTATGGGTCCATAAAAAACCAAATTCAAGGTCGCTAACAAAAAACTGGCTAACAGCACCTGTTAAAATAAAGAACATGATGCCATGTAAAAGGTAGTTTTTATGAATAAACAAAATAATAAGTGGCCAGAATAAGTAAAACTGTTCTTCTACCGAAAGCGACCAGAAATGCGGTGTAAGATCCGGCCAGTATGTATGACAGACCAGGTAAAAATTTGAAGTATAAGAGATGTTGGAAAAAAATTCCGGCAAAGAATAATGGAGGCCCAGTGGCTTATATAAAATAATCACCAGGAAAATGGTGAGGTAATAGATCGGGAATATGCGCAGTGTTCGGCGGAAATAAAAATTTTTTAATACCATGCTTTTTTTATTACCCAGATTCTCAGCACGGTTCCTGTTCTCCATTAAGATTTTGGTAATAAGAAAGCCACTTAAAACAAAAAAAACAGCTACTCCAAATGGGCCCGTTTGAAATTGGTTGATAAAGCTGTTACGCGGAATCCAATGCCAGAACAAAACCAAAATAACCGCAATGGCCCTGACACTATCCAGCTGTTTGATGTAGCCCATCTTTGCTTAATGCTTTTCTTTTTGCAAAAGATAGCAATAAAAATCATGCTCGCATTTCCTCTACGCGTATTCTACAATTCATCAACCTGATTGATCACTTCATTACCATCTGCGTTTTCAATAAATAATTTCTTCAGCAGTTTTGTGTCAGAATATAGATTGATTTATGAGAATCGAATTTTTCATATTGGTGATTTTGGTCTTCAGTGTACTGGTGTACTATAAAAAAAGGCAACTGAATAAGGAATGGAAACAGGTGTAACAATAACCTGTCAATATTTTTATCTATATCGCTGTAAAATAAAAAAGACATCATTGCTGATGTCTTTTTATTTGTTTATTTCTTCTCCAGGTCTGGCGGTATAGGCAGGTCTTTATTTTCATTCTGCCAGGCAAGATTACTGATCCACCAACGTCCCTTCGATTTTACCAGCGTAAAAAAGTTCACGCCTCTTTGTTCTATCTTTCCATCTTTGGTAAAACGGAACTGGTAAGAGGATTGTACGTTTGCCACATTTCCAAACTGCTGTATATTTCTTCCCAATTCTTCTTCAAAAAAACCATTTTTCCTGAAAAATGCACCACTTGTTTTCTGGTAGGAAACAGGGGTAAGTGATTTAAAAACAGCTTCACCCGATGGAGTTCCTGAAATAGCACCCATTTGAGCTCCCGGCAAAAACAAACTGTAAAACCGTTGCCAGTTGCGTTCGCCGGCCGGACCCGAGATGACTTCATAAATAGTTCTGATGATTGCATCTATGCTGGCAACATCGGCAGGGTTGGCTGGAGGCGATTCATGTAACTGATTAGCGTCCTGCACCGTAAGCCAGGCTTTCTGTACCAGTTGTTGTTGTGCGGTAGCATTCTCCATTGGTGATAGCTTATTCAGGTCAGTAACAGTAACCTTCATAGTTGGAGCACTTAGTACAAGAGTATCGATCTTGTTATTTACAAGCCTGCCGATCTTTACCGTGAATGGTTCTCCTTCCTTCATACCTGCTCTTACTTCATCTATAACCTCATTTAATGTTTGTGGAGTAACAGCAATACCGTTAAATGCATATAATTCATCACCGGCCTTATAACCCAGTTTTTTACCAAATTCATTCGGCCTGAATGGCTGTTGAATTGACACTACGCCTTTTTCATTGGGAGCCATGCTGATGCTGCCAAATGAAAATATCTGCCGTTCTTCTTTAGGCAGGAATTTGATACCGGCCAGGCCAAAATAATACTCATAGGGTATGGGTGTTGGTCCGGCCACATATTTTATCAAAAACTCTTTTATTTCCGGGTAAGTAAGTTCAGCTATCGTGTCAAACAATTCTTCATCATTAAAATACCTGTTACGGCCATAACGTACACCCAGATCATACGTCAGGTTGCGCAGCCCATACCTGCCGTTTGAAAGATGTAATAAATAAATATCAAGACAGGCGGCGATCAGGGCACCTTTTTCATAAACGTTTCCATACTGGGGAGCCCATTTCTCTGCACTGTTTTTACTTAATTCAGTGAAGGCAAGTGAGTCGTTAAAATGTGTCCGGGAGTTGGTGATTTTATCGGAGAGTTTAGCCAGAAACTCAGGTACGGTATTCAACCCGTATTTAACCTGTACATGATGTGATGTGTATTCGGTTACACCTTCATATAACCACAAATGTTTTGAAATGATAGCCTTATTAAAATTAAATTCCTTAACCTCTTTTGATGCAATAGTTAAGGGAGTAATGATGTGAAAGAATTCGTGGGACGACATGTCAACAATCACATTCTTCAGGTATTCCGCTGGAGCTTCTCCCAGGTAATAAAAAGAAGAAGTGGTATGTTCAAGAGCGCCACCCAATCCTGCAGGGAAAGAGTGTTTGGTATCCGGGTCGCTGAAATAATAAATAAACGCATACTTATTTGCAGGTAGCTTGCCGCCAAGATATTGTCTTGCCGCATCTAAAAGATCACTCATCCACCCTGCTATTTCTTTTGCATGAATTTGTTGGTTGGGCGAATACACAGAGACAAGAACATTACAGTTCCCAACCTGCACCGAAGCTGTATCGGGCTTTGAATACATAATGGGATAGTCGTACAATTCATCAACATTCGACACCTGGAACACATCGGTGGTTTGGTTGCCTGAAATTGGTTCCAGTGATGTAGAGGCATAAAACGCAGCAGGTTTTTCAAAACTGATACGGAAAGGTAGCTTACTCAATCCTTCTATAAAACCAAATACTCCCGGCATGTTCAGGACAATGGTTTTGCCTTCTTCAAATGATGTGGCAGCCATTGGATAGATCTTATGTTTTTTTTCCGTATCATAAATGTCATCCACCGTATAGCTGATCCTGTGCAGTTTTGTTGCGTTCCTGATCTTCCACTGGTTTTCATTCAGTTTTGTAACCGGGAGGGGTTTTCCGCTTTTATCCCAGGCTTTCACATTACTTATAAAATTTCCGTAATCTGCAATGGAATACGTACCGGGAATAATTTTAGGTATAGAAAAAACAGCAGTTGCATTTTTCACCACCGGTGTAACCAGGTCCACTTTTAAGGCATCGTTTTCAATCTTATTCAGGTTTACCGAATACTGGTACATGTTCTGGCTGATGGCGGTAAACGACAGGAAAAACAGGTTTACTATAAGAACAGGCAAGGTTCTATTCATACATAATAGTTTTGTAATAGGTACAGCAAAGAAATAAATGCTGTACCGGTTTAAGCAAGTTATTATACTAAAGGTAAAAAACAGTTACAATCCATTGTTTCAGGGTTCCGAAAGGGTTTTAATACTTAAACTTATAAAATTACTGCCTGCTTATACCGGGCTTTGATTGTACAGTCACCAATTTTAACGATGTAGATAGGTTTCAACAAGGCCATTTTACTTAATGTAACGTACATTTGACAACTTTTTTGTTGATCGCCGGGAAGCTTTACCTCTCTTAATTTAAAACAATCAAAAAAGCTTTCAAAAACTCCAACAATAAGAAAGTTTGATTGTTGT
>DASTMJ010000207.1:0-5607 GCA_035714205.1 Flavisolibacter sp.
CAAAAGCTGTTGAAACAATAGCTGTTGTGTTCAGCTTCCGGCAAAAATCTTTTACAAGGTTCACCTCTTCTTCACTGTCGCCGGGAAAAGCATTGATGGCGATGATAGGTTGCAAGCCATACTTCTGTATGTTTTCAATATGTTTTTGCAGATTGGGAAGTCCTTTTAATACCGCTTCTGCACCAGGAAATTTTAAAGCTTCTTTTTTTAACCCACCATGGTGGCGCAAAGCCCTGATGGTGGCAACGATCACCACGGCTTCCGGTTTAAGGTGGCCGGTCACACATTTGATATTGAAAAATTTTTCAGCACCAAGATCGGCAGCAAAGCCGGCCTCTGTTATTACGTAATCTGCTAAGGATAGTCCCATTTTTGTTGCAATGATGGAATTGGTGCCCTGGGCAATGGAAGCAAATGGTCCTCCATGTAAAATTACAGGTGTGCCTTCCAGTGTTTGTACCAGGTTAGGCTTGATGGCATCTTTTAATAATACTGCCATGGCGCCAACCGCTTTCAGGTCTCTTGCAAATACCGGTTCACCATCGTAGGTACTGCCGATAAAAATATTGCCCAGTCTTAGCTTCAGGTCGGCAAAATCTTTTGCCAGGCAGAGTATGGCCATGATCTCGGATGCAGGTGTAATATTAAATCCATCCTGCCTGGGCATGCCGTTAGAAGTACCACCTAAACCAACAATGATATTTCGAAGTGACCTGTCATTGATATCCATCACCCGTTTCCATACGATTGTTCTTGGGTCAATATTCAAACCATCGTTATGCTGCAACTGGTTATCAATAAGAGCTGAGAGCAGGTTGTTTGCCTTTTCAACAGCGGCAAAATCGCCTGTAAAATGCAGATTGATATCTTCCATGGGAATGACCTGCGCATAACCACCACCGGCAGCACCCCCTTTCATTCCAAACACAGGACCTAGCGAAGGCTCACGTAAAACAGCCATAGCTTTTTTGCCAACCCGGTTCAATCCATCGGCAAGGCCAATGCTCATGGTGGTCTTACCTTCTCCTGCCGGTGTGGGGGTAATGGCTGTTACCAATACCAGGTGATGCTGTTGTATTTTTTCTTCATTAATAAGTGAAAGTGGAAGTTTGGCTTTGTACCTGCCATAATATTCCAGGTCTTCTTCATTGATGTTCAGTGTTGAGGCGACCTGTTTTATGTGGCGGATGGCGGCCTTCTGTGCAATTTCGATATCAGATGGAATGGTGAGCATGGCTGCAGATTTTTAACTAAGGCAACTTAATCAATGATAGCAGTAAAGCTGATGAGTAGAATCAATACAAATGCTTATTTACGTCAGGTGCAAAGGATTAAAAGCAATTATTCACTAAAAAGCTGCCCCATAAAAATGAGGCAGCTTCTGTTATTATGCTATTTATTTAAATGTCAATGCAAATGCACAAGCGGGTTAGTGGGGTTGAAAACACCGTCTGGATTGTACGTCCACACCCAGGCATGCAAAAGCCATAATCCAAAACCTGTATGACGATTCCAAACATCTGAGGTGCCTGAAAAACCTCCAGGAGCCGTATCAGGTGTAAGTTCAATTGGAACGGCATACTCTACAGCCACCAGGTGAAAATCTCCATTTTCATCCTTGTTATATACCAGGATCTCCGGTTGGCGAATATCAATCGTTGCATCCAGTATAGAAGCTTTCATGTAGTGATAGCCCATGTTCTCTGCAATAACATTAATGTCTGCATATCCGTCCTTAATGGCATTTTTAAGGTTCCGGTATTTGGCTGTTGCAGCACGGGCCTGTTGTAATTCCCAGGCGGTTTGTTGTTCCAGGCCATTATAATCTGTTAGCACATTATGATCAGTGGCCACCCTTGCCTTGCTTAAAGTTTCGGTTTCCGTTATGGTTGCTGCATCCTTTTCTTTTTGGCAACTGCTAAATATAATTGCGATGAAAATAATGGAGCAAAGAAACAAGGTGGTATCAAGCAGCAGGCTATAACGTGGAGCAAAAGAATTCCCCTTACAGCGCAAAACGCTGTTTAAACTATTTTTCATTGTAAATTTTTTTAGATTAAAAAATCAGGTCAATGCATTAGAATTACATGTAGCCTTAATCGGCTGTGGCGGGGCTGATAATATTGGCCACTTCGGAGATCTTGTTGGCAGGGAAGCCGCCTTTTCTTGCGTGTTCCCGTATCAACTCTTCATTTTCAGCCTTGTAAATACAATATATTTTATTGCCTGTTACATAGCTGTGAATCCATTGAATTTTCGGGCCCATTTCTTTGAGTACAGAACACGAGGTTTGAGAGACCCCTTTCAGTTGTTCAGGTGTTAGCTTGCCGGCATCGGGAATTTCTCTTTCAATAACGTAGGTTTTCATTTCCGTTTCTTTTGAAATTTTTGAATTGGTTGTTGCATTTTGTGCCATGGAGGCATAACCTGTAAATAGCATAATAAACAGGAGGAGTGTGCATCGGTTGGTAATTGGTTTCATAACTTTTTGTTTTAAAATTGTTAGATACCAAAGGTATAGTTGCCAACTACCGGGGTGCTATAACAAATCGTTCAATGAATGGTAAACAGGCTGGAAGAAATCGTTCAATAAATGGTAAAATTGATTCGCTGGATGAAAGCATTATTGCAACAGGTCAATATAATTCATGGGTAGCAACCCATACTTCTTTTTAAAGCATTTGGTGAAATAAGAGGGGCTGGTAAAACCCGAGTCAAACGTAACCTGCGCAATATTGTGGTATTGTTTTTTCATCAGTTCTTTTGCTTTCTCCAGCCTGAATTCCTTTAATAGAATATTGGGTGAAAGGCCGGTTAATGAGATGGTTTTTCGGTACAGTTGTGATTTGCTCATGGCCATTGCCTTGCAATAATCATCAACATCAAATTCGGGGTTCTGCCAGTTAGCTTCAAGTATTGTAAATAGTTGTTCAAGTAAGGCTTCATCCTGTGGGGACAGGGTTAAAATATTGGTACCATTAACCTGGTACTGATCTTTGGATACCAGCGCTTTTACCGAAGATGCCATGGCCACATGGAAATAACGTGAAATGGTACACATATGCTGGGCCAGCTGGATGGTATCGCCAAATAATTTGTTACTCTTTTCAATGGGCTCACCGGAGTTGATACTCATTTTAAAACCTATTGCATCTGCATCCCCCGGAGATAAATCTTTTTGAATGGCAAGGGCACAGGAAACCGCTTTAGCTGCAGAGGAAAAAGAAATAATAAAACCACTTCCTTCATGCTCCACTTCTCTTCCGCCAAAGAGTTGCAAATTTTTCCTGATGATAGAGTTATGGTTAGCCAGCAGTTCGTTGGCTTTTTCTGTTCCCAGGTTGTATTGCAATAAAAGAGGATCGGTTGTTTTGGTTACTACCAGTATGCGCAAAGAGGGGTCACTAAACACTTTTAAACCTTCCTCGTTGGGTTCGGCTTCTTCAGGGTCGTAGATCCTGCCTAAAAAAGATTGTACTACCGAACTATTAACCTCAATGATTTTATGCGGGATCAGGCCGTGCGCCCTGTCATGCATTTCTATCACTGCCTCTTTAGAGGGGGCCTCTATTAAACAAAATACACTTTCTCTTCCTTCGTCAATCCAATAGGTCATACAATTACACCCGTATTCTTCCTGGTGTAATAGATCCTGCCGGTGGGCTTCAGCAACGTTCAGGGATTTTACACCCGGAACAATATGAACATCCATGTAGATTGGCATACCGTGGTTTGACTCCACTGAAGTTAATATTTTTCAGGCGATCTTCAGCAAGGCAATGCATAAATCCGGACCGATGCCACTTGCGGATGGCAGGAAAATCATATAGCAAAGCAACCTTATGTACCGTTCATGATTCAAAACTTTTTTATCCTAGCTCTTTGCAGGCAGGGAGGGCCTGACCTCTATTTTGCTGGGTAAAGTTCTTGGGTTCAAATGCAAAAGGTCTGCTACCATCTGGCCTATGTCTTCCGGCTGTATCTTCCAGGCATCTGCTTCAGAAGGGGTGTGGTCGTTAAAATGCGTGGCTACGGAACCCGGCATAATGGTAGTCACCTTAATCCCATATTTACGCAGGTCCAGCATGATGGCCTGGGAAAAACCAACCAATCCAAATTTGCTGGCGTTGTATGCCGAACCGGCTTCAAAAAAATTGGCGCCTGCCAGGCTGGCAATGGTAATAATATACCCTTTCGATTTTTTTAACGCGTCTATACTTGCCTTTACACTGTTGAAAACGCCGGTTAAATTGGTATCAATGGTTGATTTCCAATCTTCTTCTGATAAGGTGTCGATAGGCGCAAAATAACCTACACCGGCATTGGCAACCAATACATCCAACTGTCCGAATTTTTCTATAATTGATTGTACTGCTTTTACCTCCGAAGCCATGGAGCTTACATCAGATTCTATAGCCAGTATTTTTGACTGATCAGTATCGAGGGAGGCAGCGGCCTCTTTTGCCGCATCTAAACTTCGGCTGGTTATGGCAACCCGCATACCTTCTGCCAACAAGTTTTTTGCAATTCCATATCCAATTCCTTTGCTGCCACCTGTTATATAGGCAACTTTATTTTTCAAATCATTCATAAAATCAATTTAAGTTTCAATGATATTCCAAAGTGCAAAGAAACGTAAAACTGTTTGCCAGTTAAGGGAATTCAACCCTACTTGTTCAGCTTACTCATAATTAACGCCATACACTCAATGAGATCTATCGTTGGCTTATATAATTTATTTTTGTTCTCAAAGTACTTCATGTGTTCAACCTGTATGGCACTATCCTGAGCAACCCCAATTACTTCCGCCAGCTTAAGTGCAAGGATGTACTTATCAGCCTGTATAATTGCCCGCTCGAAAAAAAAATGGAAGATGCCTGGAGCCAGCATAATTATATAGTATACGTAATGGAGGGGCGAAAGATCTGGCATACTGCACACGGCTCTTACGATCTACAAAAAGGCAGTTGTGTTTTTGTTCGAAAGGGTGCCTGTATAGTGGAGCAATTTTTTGATACGGCTTTTTGTCTTGTAATGTTTTTTTTACCGGATGATTTTATTTGTGAAGTACTAAAAAGCAAATCATCCCCGCTTGCTTCGGCTGCAAAAAAATATGAACCGATTATAGCAATTGATAACAATACTTCTGTGCAGGCATTTTTTCATTCCATGATGCCTTATTTCAATTCACAAACCGAACCGGATGCCTCACTGCTTGAACTAAAGTTCAGGGAATTGATCTTAACCCTTGCCGAGAACCCTAAGAACAGCGAGTTGTTATCTTATTTTACCTCATTGCTACAGCAGCCGCAAGCCATTTCTTTACAAAGAGTGATGGAGGATAATTTTAGTTATAACCTGAAGCTGGAAGAATTTGCACGGTTAGCCAATAGAAGCCTCTCTGCTTTTAAAAGAGACTTCCAAAAACTATACGATACCAACCCCGGAAAATGGCTTACTGAAAAAAGACTGGATCATGCACTTCATTTGCTAACCAACCAGGACAAGACGGTAGCCGAAGCTGCCTTTGAATCTGGTTTTGAAAATCCTTCTCATTTCAGCAGGAGTTTCCGCCAGCGTTTTGGTATTTCACCTGCATCTGTCAAA
>DASTMJ010000208.1:0-11515 GCA_035714205.1 Flavisolibacter sp.
GCGGTATTTTTTCTATTTATTTTTTTAATCTTTTGCATTTAAAAAAAGGAGAGGGAATATTTCAGCCGGAGGGTATGCCTCATGCCTATCTTGAAGGTCAGAATATTGAAGTGATGGCCAATTCAGACAATGTGTTGCGGGCAGGACTCACTGACAAACATATTGATGTTGCGGAATTGATGAAGTATGTGGAATTTGAGGCAACAGAACCAAATGTTTTACGTCCTGCCAACACAGATCACAAGGTATTTGAAAGCCCTGCAGAAGAATTTGAATTACACCAATACAGTCACCGGGAGCAACCCGAAGTTGTAAAAACCAGTTCTGCTGAGATCTGGTTTTTATTATCAGGAAAACTTGCAATAGAAAGCGAAAATGAAAAATTGGAACTGACCGGCGGGGAATCTGTATTTGTTGCTGCAGGAACTATGGCCAACTTGAAAATGAATGAGAAAGGAGAGTTATTCAGAGTGTTGGTGCCCAATGTGAGAAAAAACTAATTCCTTTATTTTTTCTTCCGTTATTTTTGCCCGGATAAATACCTGAACCGATGAAATTGAACAGATCTGTTTTGATTGCCTTTGGCTTGTTAGTGATTTCCGCTTCCTTATACCGTGCATGGCCTGGCCGTCCATATGGCTTTGCCCCACAAATGGCAATGGCTTTATTTGCAGGTGCTATGATCAGGGACAAAAGATGGGCTTTCATATTGCCACTATTGTCAATGCTTATTTCTGATGTTTTTTACCAGGTATTATATGCCAATGGTTATACAACTATTGAAGGTTTTTACAGCGGCCAGTGGTTGAACTATCTACTGATAGCAGGTATTACAGCATTTGGGTTTTTATTAAAGAAAGTTACTTTCCTTAAACTGACAGCCTTCTCTCTAACAGGTTCTGTATTATTTTTCCTTACATCCAACTTTGCCGTTTGGGCCGGTGGTGGTGGTTATGCCCGTCCTAAAACCTTTGATGGTTTAATGATGTGTTACTTTGATGGTCTTGCTTTTTTCCGTGATTATGGCCTGGTTAAAGGATTCTATGGCAACCTGTTTATAGGAGATCTTTTCTTTTGCACTGTTTTGTTTGGCTGTTTCTATCTTCTAAACCATAGATTTTCGGCCAAAAAACAATTGGCCTGAATTATTTAAATCGTATTTCTTGGCTTGGCAGGTTCTATTTCAAAACTAAATACCTGTTCAGTTTTTTTACATCAATAATTCATCCGGGTCCATTTCATAACCTTTATCCACCAGAAGGTCTTTGCTGTCTGCAGCAGTTGTTGCCAGGATATCACAACGATTGTTGTAAACATTATCTGCATGCCCTTTCACCCACACAAATTTTACCTGGTGCTTTTTAAAAAGGTCGTAAAATTTTACCCACAGGTCTTTGTTCTTTTTTCCCTTGGCAAAATTGGTGGCCAGCCATTTATTAAGCCATCCTTCTTTCACAGCTTTCACCACGTACTGGCTGTCGGAATAAACCGTTATTTTGAGATTTGTTTTTTTTAATGCTTCCAGGCCTGCAATCACCGCCATCAGCTCCATGCGGTTGTTGGTTGTTCTGCGATAGCCCTGCGATAATTCTTTTGTCCTGGATCCGCTCATCAGTACAACACCATATCCTCCCGGTCCGGGGTTGCCTCTTGATGATCCATCGGTATACATGATAACTTCCTGCATGAATGGTATTGAGTATAATGTTTATTGAACCAGCTGTTTTACTACTATTAAGCCTCCCTTGCGTCGCACTCTTGTACTACAACAATGCTATTCAAAATTTTTCAGAGGATTAAAATTGTCCATCAAAATGTTATTGAAATAGAATCAGACGATTGTTGTTTGCTAACTGTTCTTTTTAAACCTGGATGACACCTGTTTTAAATTCCTGCATCACGGGCTGGTGATTGGCTGCATTGATTGCTTCTGATATAACTTTCCGGGTATCTGCCGGGTCAATAATACCATCAACCCATAACCGCGCAGCTGCATAATAGGGCGACGTTTGTTTTTCATACCGGCTTTTGATCTCGTTCAATAACTTGGCCTCAACCTGCGGATCTATTATTTCACCCTTTGACTTCAAAGCCGCCACTTGTATCTGTAACAAGGTTTTGGCCGCCTGGTCGCCACCCATCACGGCAATTTTTGCAGTTGGCCATGCATAAATAAACCTTGGATCGTACGCTTTGCCGCACATGGCATAATTGCCGGCACCATACGAATTTCCCATGATAATGGTAATTTTCGGCACTACGGAATTGGCTACGGCATTCACCATTTTGGCGCCATCTTTTATAATGCCTGCATGTTCGCTACGGCTGCCAACCATAAAGCCGGTAACATCCTGTAAAAAAACAAGAGGAATCTTTTTCTGATTGCAATTCAAAATAAACCGTGCTGCTTTATCGGCGCTGTCATTATAAATAACCCCGCCCATTTGCATTTCACCTTTTTTGTTTTTTACAATTTTGCGCTGGTTCGCAACAATTCCAACAGCCCATCCATCAATGCGGGCATATCCACACAAAATTGTTTTACCGTAATCTTCTTTGTACTGGTCAAATTCTGAATTATCAACAATCCGTTCTATAATATCTTTCATATCATAGGGCTTGGTACTGTCTGCCGGGAATTGAGCATATAACTCTGATACCTCATGTGCCGGTTTTTTTGGTTTAACACGGTCAAACCCGGCCTTTTCTTTTTCACCAATTTTATCAATAATGCGTTTTACCTGATCAAGGCATTCTTCCTCTGTTTTAAACTTATAATCTGCAATCCCTGAAATTTCAGTATGCGTTACGGCACCACCAAGAGTTTCAATATCCACGTCTTCACCAACAGCTGCTTTTACCAGGTAAGGTCCTGCCAGGAAAATCGAGCCTGCTCCTTCAACCATCAGCGTTTCATCACTCATAATAGGCAGGTAAGCACCACCAGCCACACAAGCACCCATAACTGCAGCGATCTGAACAATTCCCCTTGCACTCATTTGTGCATTGTTATAAAATATGCGACCAAAATGTTCTTTGTCAGGAAAGATCTCATCCTGCATAGGTAAGAAAACGCCGGCGCTATCAACCAGGTAAATGATGGGCAGGTTATTTTGCATGGCTATTTCCTGCATACGCAGATTTTTTTTGCCCGTGATGGGAAACCAGGCCCCGGCTTTTACGGTTTGGTCATTTGCAACAATAACGCATTGTCTCCCACTTATATAACCAACCCCGGCAACCGTTCCGCCGGCAGGACAACCGCCCTGTTCTTCATACATTTCAAAACCGGTAAACGCACCGATCTCTACAAATGGTGAATCTTTATCAGTCAGATATTGTATACGTTCCCGGGCAGTCAGTTTCCCTTTTTCTTTTTGTTTTGCCACGGCTTTTTTACCACCGCCTTCATAAATTTTCTCCAGGTGATTATTCATTGTTTTCAGCAAAGCCTGCATAGCATTGGTTCTATGCTGTGAATCGTTAGTGCTCATAAAACAAAGATAGGAGTCCAAACCGCGAGGTTAAATATTTCTAATAGTTCATTTCTTCTTTTGCTGATTTTAGCGGTCATCCCTTAATTTTACCGATGCCCATAACCATACATTCAGTGGCCTCCACACTGAAACAGGATACCGCCTTGCTACACCAGGAAGCTGAAAACTTTCTTTATCCCCACCTGTCTAATATTCAATCATATAACGATTATGCTAAAATTATACGGGCATTTTATGGTTTTTATTTTCCATTAGAACAACAGGTAGGTAATTATATTTCGTCAAGCGATTTAGCTGATATTTCAGAACGAAGTCAGGCTTTACTTATATTAAAAGATCTCCAATCACTTCCTGTTGAACCTGGTAAGCTCCCGATTTGTTTTTCGCTTCCTCAAATCCAATCCCGGGCCCAGGCTTTTGGTGCCCTTTATGTAATGGAGGGTTCAACCCTTGGAGGAAGAATGATCAGTAAAATGCTTAAAAAAAACAAGCTGCTTGTTTTTGATGAAACAAACCTGAATTTTTTTAATGGCTATGGAGACCAAACAGGTGAAAAATGGATATCATTTTTAGAGGCAATAAACAGGCAAACCGAGACTGAACCAATTATAGCTACTGCTAACGAAACGTTTTTATTATTTGGAAAATGGTTAAAACAAGTTTTTGATAATGCAGGTACAATCTATGAATGATGCAGCTTTCTGTGGAAAAGTTCCACTGCATCAAACCAACCTGATTCAGCCGCATGGTTTTTTATTGGTGGCAGATAAGGATTTTCGGTTTATACAGGTTAGTGAAAATGTACAGGAACTTTTTGGTAGAGAAGCCCGGCAGGTAATTAATACCTCGTTGCAGGATTTTTTACCGGTACCGCAGGTAAACAATATAAAACAGCGGTTGCAACACCAGGTCTCGGGCCGGTTGCCATTTATGTTTTCACTATCCACCGGAAAATTCCTGGCAACAATTAAAACATTGCCCGGGCTACATATCATTGAGGTATTTAAAGGAGTTATTTCAGATGAGCAGGAAGAATCGTTTCTCCGGATTTACCAGGATCTTAAATACGTGATGGCCGCCATAGAAAGAGCACAAACAACAGAAGAAACCTGCCGCATTGTAATTGAAGAATTAAAAAAAATCTCCGGTTTTGATAAGATCATGATCTACCGGTTTGATGAATCCTGGAACGGTGATGTGATTGCTGAGATAAATGAAGAAGGTATGGACAATTACCTCGGATTGAAATTCCCGGCTTCTGATATTCCTGCACAGGCAAGGCAGTTGTATAAAAATTCGCCATACCGCTTTATACCCAATGTAAATTATGAACCTGTAAAACTTTACCCGGTTATCAATCCGGTAACAAATGCCTTTACCGATCTGTCCGATAGCAATTTAAGAAGTGTAGCCGGTGTACATCTCGAATACCTCCGCAATATGAAGGTGGTAGCATCTATGTCAACCCGTATTTTACAAAACGATAAACTCTGGGGCCTGATTGCCTGCCACCATCGTACACCCAAATATCTTTCATTTGAAACCAGTGCGGTATTTGAATTGCTGTCTGATATTATATCGAATAGAATAACAGCAATGGAAAACAAAAAGGTGTTTGATTATAAAACCAGGATGCAACAATTGCATACGCTTATTATTGAAGAAACGTATAGTGCTGAAGACCTTGGCACGGGACTGGAAAAAAATAAAACCGAACTCTTAAAACTTTTATCAGCCGATGGGGTAGCGGTGATAGTCAACCACAAAATTGATGTTTTTGGAAAAGTTCCACCTAAAGCTCAAATTGAAGACCTTGTTATTTGGCTTCAATCCATTAAGACGAATAAATTATTTCATCAGCCTTTTCTTTCATCGGTTTATGAACCAGCCAAAAATTTTACAGGTACCGGCAGTGGAATTGTAGCCTTACCAATACAGCCAGATAAAGGTGATTTTATCATCGCTTTTCGCGGTGAGGAGGTGAGTAAAGTAAACTGGGGCGGTAATCCGTCAGAGGCAATACAGTTTGAAAGTGATGGTAAAAAATATCACCCAAGAGCCTCATTTAATAAATGGCAACAGGAAGTACATAAACATTCAATTCCATGGAGGCCTGAAGAGTTGGAAGTAGCTGAGTCATTTAGAAATTTTATTTTGGAATATAAACTCAACAATCAATTTGTAAATTAATTAAATTAGCTCACCCTGCTAATTTCATCCTTGTATGAACCTTACGAAAAAGTCTGTATCTGACCACGATCATTATATTGTAGCTATCGGCGCATCTGCAGGTGGGCTGGAAGCTATTCATGAGTTTTTTGATAATATGCCCTCCAATGGCAACCTTTCTTTTGTTATCATTCAACATCTTTCGCCTGATTATAAAAGTTTGCTGGTAGAACTGGTATCAAAACATACCAATATGCAGGTGAACGAAGCAAAACATGGAATTCCTGCAGAAAAGAACCATGTATATGTAATTCCCAATAACAAACTTCTTACTATAAGTAATGGCCACCTCGAACTATCAGAAAAGAATTTCGAGAAGGCACCAAATACAGCCATTGATACGTTTTTACGTTCATTAGCCGCTGACCAGGGATCAAAGGCCATTGCTATTATTTTATCTGGCACAGGAACAGATGGTTCCCGCGGCATACAAGCCATACAGGATTGTGGCGGAATGGTGCTGGTGCAGGATCCGGTCACTGCCAAATTTGATGGTATGCCCAATAGTGCCATCGCTACCGGTTTTGCAGATTATATTTTGGCCCCGGAGTTAATGCCCGAAGAGATCTATAATTATATTAACGAAAGACCTGTAAGAATTGCTTCAGATGGAAAACCCGACGAAAACCTTTTGCCCGAGGTTTTAAAGCTTATTGAAAAACATTGCCACTACGATTTTTATAACTACAAAACTCCCACCATTCTGCGGCGCATTGGCAGAAGAATGGGCATGTTAGGGTATAACAAGTTTACCACTTACCTGGACTTTTTACGTAACTCTCCTGAAGAATGCAGGTTGCTGGGCAAAGAGTTCCTGATTGGTGTAACCAAATTTTTCAGGGATACTGCTGCATTTAAAATATTAAGAGAAGAAACAATTCCCGAACTGATCCGCTCTAAAAACGATGGGGAAGTTTTAAAGATTTGGGTCACTGCCTGTAGCACCGGGGAAGAAGCATATTCAATGGCCATTTTGGTTGATGATATTCTAAAGCAAATGGGTCGCGAGCTGGAAGTAAAAATATTTGCAACAGATATAGATATTGACGCTATTGAATTTGCATCAAAAGCAACTTATCCCTCGGCCAATATTGCCGATATAGAAGAACATCTCCAAAAAAGATATTTTATAAGGGAAGGCAATAACGTTATAGTACTGCCGGCCCTGAGAAAACAGATCGTTTTTGCAAGGCATAATATTCTGAAAGACCCACCTTTCATAAAAAACGATATGATCAGTTGCCGTAATATGCTTATTTACATGAATAACATATTGCAGCGAAAAGTGCTCTCTACACTCCAGTTTTCTTTAAATACAGGCGGTGTCTTATTCCTGGGTCCAAGTGAAATACCGGCCTCTGTTAAAGATGGTTTTACAGAGATTAACGGAAAATGGAAATTATACAGGAAGGTAGCAAGTGACAACAGGTACAATCCTGAACGATTTCCTTCTACCCAGGCCATAAGGTCCCAGAGAGAAGTAAAGTATGTGAGCTCCGGCAAAGACAATGTGGTAGCAAAAGAATTGGCAGATGATTTTAAAAACCTGCTGACAGAAGAATACGGTTTTGCTGCAGTTTACATCGATAAGAATTTCGAAATAAAAGAAGCGGTTGGGGATTTTAAAAACTACCTGTCCCTGCCCGACCGCATAGGTGTATTGAATATCTTAAAAATGGTGGATAAAGAACTTTCGGTAGCATTAAATACTGCAGTTCGAAAAGCCCTCAAGGAAAATAAAAAAATCAGTTTAAATAACATCCGGGTTCGCACATCCGAAAAAGAGAAGGCGATCAATTTATACATCAGGCCTTCTTCCAAAGATGGTTATATATTAATTGTACTGGGTGAACATCATGAAATAACATTTCAAAAATCCTTACATGATTTTAGTTCACAACCATCTTCTGAAACATCCAATTATATATCAGAACTGGAAGATGAACTAAAGGAAACCCGCCACAACCTTCAAATGGCCATCGAAAGCATGGAAACAACCAATGAAGAGTTGCAATCCAGTAACGAAGAATTGCTATCTGCCAATGAAGAACTGCAAAGCTCCAACGAAGAGTTGCAGTCACTTAATGAAGAGCTGCACACATTAAATACAGAACACCAGTTGCGGATAAGGGAACTTATTGAACTGAATGATGATCTTAACAATTATTTCCGGAGCACAGAAATAGCACAGGTATTTGTAGACGGGGACCTTCGTATCCGCAAGTTCAATCCGGTTGCGGTTAAAATGATCAATTTAATTGAAAGTGATATCGGCAGGCCTATTGAACATATCTCTACAAACATTAAAGACAGCAAGGATTTTGTAGATGATATTCAATACGTAATTTCTACCGGGGAGGTGGTTGAAAAAGAAGTTCAACTAAGTAACGGTAGTTCCAACCTCATGAAAATATTGCCGTACGTACGGCAGGATAAAAAAACAGATGGCGTTGTTATCACCTTTATTGATGTTACCAATATTAAGGAACTCGACAATATCATAAAAGGTGTATTCAATGCATCTGTCAGCGCCATCATGGCCTTTAAAGCTATAAGAAATGATAGGTCTAAGATCGTTGACCTGAAATGGATCGCATCAAACTATGCAACTGATGAACTACTCAAAAAAAGCAAATCAGAATACATTGGTCAATCCTTAAAAGAAGTCTTCCCGCAACTATTAAATAAATCCTTTTTTGAAAAATATGTTCAGGTGATCAGTACCGGTCTGCCTTTACATACTGAAATAAAACTGGATAATGATGGCAGGTCAGATTGGTATGATATGGTTGCCACCCAAATGATGGATGGAATTGTAATAAGCCTCACCAATATCAATGAAAAGAAATTGTCAGAAGAAAAATTCCGTGAGAATTATTTCGAGTTGATGAAAGTGAAGGAAAATTACCGCAACCTGAATATTGAACTGGAAGAAAAAGTAAATGAGAGAACCAACGAATTATCACAAAGCGAAGAACGCTTCCGGCTTATTGCCAACGCCACCAGCGACGCTATCTGGGATTGGGATATTGTCAACAATAATATATGGTGGAGCGAAAGTTTCTATACTCTCTTTGGTTTCAGCAAATTGCCTAATAAATTAAACCGGAATTTTTGGCTGGAACATATCCACCCCGACGACCGTGATCGTGTAAAAACAGAATTACATGAAGCCATCAACTCAGGATCTCATTCCTGGTCTTCGCGGTACCGTTTTTTAAAGTCCGACAAAACCTATGCCCGCATATGGGATAAGGGTTCGGTTTTGACCGACAGTAATGGTACACCCTACCGTATGTTGGGCGCTATGATGGATGTTACGGAGGTAGAAGAAGCCGAATTTAAGCTCAAAATTAAGAACGACGAACTGCAGGAGCTGTTCCAGGAGTTCAAATTTGTTACCGACTTTATGCCGCAAATGGTGTGGGTAACAAGGCCGGATGGCTATCATGATTATTACAATAAAGGTTGGTATGAGTTTACAGGGCTTACGTTTGAGGAAACAAAAAATGAAGGCTGGTCGCTGGTATTGCATCCCGATGATTATGAACGAACCTGGAAAGTCTGGAACGATTCATTGGCTACAGGCAAAACTTACCAGGTTGAATACCGTATGCGAAGATATGATGGACAATACCGTTGGTTTTTAGCCAGGGCTGTTCCTTTAAAGAATGAAGAAGGGAAAATATTAAAATGGTTTGGAACCTGTACAGATATTCATGATCAAAAGCTGATGAATGATATTCTTGAACAAAAGGTGAAAGAAAGAACAGAAGAATTGCAGAAGATGAACCTGGAACTGGAGTCAAGTAATAATGAATTATTACAGTTTGCCTCTGTAGCCTCGCATGATCTTAAGGAACCCTTGCGCAAGATCCATATGTTCAGTAACCTCATTAAGGACCGGTATCTTTCGGATGCTGATGGTGCAATGGATTATATGAACCGCATTATTGCGGCTTCTGCACGAATGACAAAACTGATCAACGACCTGCTAACCTTCACACGGTTATCTGTTAACAGCACATTTGAAGTAACGGATATGAATGTTATTGTTGATGAAGTGCTTAGTGATCTTGAACTTTCCATCAACGAGATGAATGCTGTAATTGAGGTGGATGAACTTCCGCAAGTGGAGATCATTACGGGCCAGATGAGACAGGTATTTCAAAACATTATCAGCAACGCATTAAAGTTTTCAAAAAAGGATAAAAGACCGCACATTAAAATAACTTCCTGTATCGTCAATTCCATTTCATTTGATGCCTCACCCGATGCACAGGGTGACTATTGCAGGATTGTAATTAAAGACAACGGTATTGGTTTTGACAACCAATATGCAGAGAAGATCTTTACTATTTTTCAACGCCTGCACGCCAGGGAAAAATATGATGGTACCGGTATCGGTTTGGCCATCACCCGTAAGATCATTGAAAAACACAATGGTATCATCACCGCAAAAAGTAAAGAAGGTGATGGGGCAAGCTTTATCATTGTGCTGCCATTAAAACAGGAAGCCGATGTACCGGTACATTCACAAGCCTGATGTATTTGCATTGTTTGTCAACCTGGTACGTATAGTCATTTGCTGAATAAAGCTTTTGCGTTTTCTTAATACATTTTGGGAACTTCCTATCGTTATGCTCTTAAACGTGTAACCAGGTTAACTGCTGCAAGTGGTTCATTATTTGTAGAAACATTTAAAACAGTTAAAACAAATGTTATGCGCAGCAAGGCTTTTTTAATTTTTAGTATAAGGCTGGCCATCCTTCTGCTTTTTCTTACCCCATGTGTAAAAACAGAAGCTCAATATTTTGGACGCAACAAAGTATTGTACCGCAATTTTGATTTCAGGGTAAATCAAACCCCGCATTTTGATATTTATACCTACCTGGATAATGCAGACACCAAACGAAGGTTCGCCCAGTTAACCGAACAATGGTATTTGATGCACCAGTCAGTTTTAAAGGATACATTTTCAGAACGAAATCCTTTTATTATCTATAACCATCATGCGCATTTTCAGCAAACCCGCGCCATTGGCGGATCCATAGATGTGGGCACAGGAGGGGTGACCGAAGGTTTAAAAAACCGTGTGATCATGCCCTTTATGGAATCGAACGCACAAACTGACCATGTTTTGGGTCATGAACTGGTTCATGCATTTCAATATCACCTGGTTAAAGATTCTTTTTCACTAAATGCTCTCAACAACCTGCCCTTATGGATGGTGGAAGGTATGGCAGAGTACATGTCCACAGGTTATGTGGATGCCAATACTGCCATGTGGTTAAGAAGTGCTGTACAGGCCAATAAACTGCCAACACTGAAAGATCTTACCAATCGCCCCGACCTGTATTTCCCTTACCGGTGGGGCCAGGCTTTCTGGGCTTTTGTTACCGGTAAATACGGCGATGATGCGATAAAGCCTTTGTTTATGGAAACAGCAAGGATGGGATATAATGCAGCCATTAAAGCCTTGTTTAAAATTGATGAAAAAGTATTTTCGGAACAATGGCAGGAAGCAATACGAACTGCCTACGCACCGCTTCAAAGCTCAACACAAACAACTGCAACCGGTACTGAACTGATTCATAAATCAAACGCCGGTGAATTAAATATTGTTCCATCCATCAGCCCGGATGGAAAGCATATTGCCTATTGGACGGAAAAAAACCTGTTCTCCATAGACCTTTATGTGGCAGATGCCGCAACCGGTGGTAATGCCAAACGCATTACCAAGATCTCGTTTAATTCGCATATAGATCAATACAGTTCGTATGAATCTT
>DASTMJ010000209.1:0-3235 GCA_035714205.1 Flavisolibacter sp.
ATCTGTATTGAGTAAATTAAAAAAAGCAGATATTCGTGCTGAGATTGACGACAGGAACGAAAAGATAGGCAAGAAAATAAGAGATACGGAGCTGATGAAAGTGCCTTATATGCTGGTGGTGGGAGAGAAAGAAGTGAATGAAGAAAAAGTGGCTATCAGGAGACAGGGCAAGGGTGATATGGGAGCTAAACATGTAGATGAATTTTTGATAGATGTTGTGAAAGAGGTAAGGGAAAGAACAGCAGATTAGACCAGGGTTACTGGAAGCATCAGCATGTTGAACAGCGATAAGAACGTAAAAGAGTGCGACGCAAGAAAAGCTACATAGTAGTTATTTTGCCCGGCCAATAAAATAAAAAGGAATTCGACAGGAACATTCATTAAAAAAGTACAGCACCACTAAGCTTACAGGCTGTCGACTGTAAACGGTGGACACATAATTATGGCATTACCAAACAGAGGAGGTTTCCGACCTGGCGGTTTTAACCGCGGACGTTTTGTACCGCGTAAAGAAGCAGAGCACCGCATCAATCATCACATCAGGGTTCCACAGGTTCGTTTAGTTGGCGACAATGTAACTGTAGGTGTTTATCCTACACAGGAGGCTATGAAGATGGCCCAGGAACAGGAACTGGACCTCGTTGAAATTTCCCCGCAGGCAGATCCGCCCGTTTGTAAGATCATTGATTACAATAAATTCCTTTACGATAAGAAGAAGAAAGAAAAGGAAATGAAGGCCAAGGCGAAAACCACGGAGATGAAGGAAATTCGGTTTACGCCCAATACAGATGATCATGATTTTGATTTTAAATCAAAACATGCGGAAAACTTTTTAAAGGAAGGAAATAAAGTGAAGGCCTACGTACAGTTTAAGGGTCGTGCCATTCAATTTAAAGACCGCGGTGAATTGTTGTTATTAAAATTTGCCGACCGCCTGAAAGATTTTGGTCAACTGGAAAGTATGCCCAAACTGGAAGGAAAAAGGATGCTGGCCATTTTTACGCCGAAGACCAGTAAAAAACAAAAAGCAGACCCCCGGGCTGCACAGGAATAAGATAAAAATTCCCGCCATTGCAGCGGGAATTTTTATTACTGGCTGTTAGTATTTGTTTGCGACGAGCTTTATAGTTTTACAAATTCTACCCTGCGGTTTTGAGCTTTCCCTTCAATTGTTTTGTTATCGGCAACTGGTTTTGTTGCTCCTAAACCATCTGTTTCCAGGCGGGAAGCATCTATGGAAAAATCAGAAGACAGTGCATTTTTTACAGCAGCAGCACGGCGTTTGGAAAGTTCAGTGTTTTTATCAGCGTTACCATCACTGTCTGTATGTCCAATGATCCTGACTTTTACTGTTGGATTTTCTGTTAAGGCTGCGGCAATTTCTCTTAACACACCATAGGATTCAGGTTTGATCACATCACTATTAACATCAAATGTGATCCCGCTGGTTACAAATCTTCCTTCAGTTATCAGTTTACTACGCGTATCGGGTGCACCTTCTGCCAGGCGGATATTTCCCAGAAGGTAATAATCCTCCCTTCCGTCACGAATGTTCTCTGATTGAAAAATGATTGCTGAATATTTTTGATCGGCAAGAAAAGCACGGGGAACATCAAATAATTTATCTCCATTCACATACATTCTTATGCGTTGTCCCTGGCGCCAGATAGAGACGTGGGCAAACAGGTTCTTTTTATTGTCCCAGTTTTTTGCGTTGGCATCATTATGCAAATTGGCCTTGCCACGTTCGGTAAAAAAACTAACACCACCTGTATAGTTAGCCCCGGTGAGCGGGTGAAACTTAAAGTGAATGGTATGGGTGCTCCAGTTGTTTGTAAACAAATCCCTGTCCTCTAGATCAGTGATGTAAAGATTAAAATACCCGTTACCCCAGTCAAAATCATTATTAACACCAAGGTCAAATTCAAGCGTTGAGTTCTCGGGAATACTGGTGATAAACTCCGGTAGATAAAAACCTTTGTTATTCATCCTGAACCATTTGCCTTCTTTTTGGTTTAAGGTTACCATTTCGGCTGAGCCGTTGGTATTCCACCGTGTTGGAAAATCGCCAACGGCGGTATTGCTGAAATCTTCGTAAGCGATAACTTTTTCTCCCTGTACAAAATCGTATTTAGAGTAAGCTTTGAGGGCCTCTGTTTTTGCAGGCTGGGCCTTGTCGCCCGTTGAGGTTTCTTCTTCCTTTGCCTCCTGGGGATTGGTTTCGGATTTTGATTCTGTTTTTGCTTTACCTGATGTGGCGTCATCTATTGATTTGTCAACTTTCTCACCTGCTTTTTGTTCCATTTTATTTTTTGCACGGTCGCCAAGTTTTTTTAAAAGTTGTGCGTTCACTACGGTTGTCAGCAAAATCAAACCTGACAATAAAAAAATTTTTTTCATGAGAAACAGTTTTGGATTAGGGAGTTTATTTCCTGCACAAAAGGTACGAAACAAATATGATTTAAATTAAATAAAAGATAACTATGATATTGTGTTTTATCAACCGGCCCGGGTTATTCAAAATAGGCAGATCAGTTGCCGTTACATAACCAGCGGTTTTGTTTGATTCCCTGTCCGGGTACTTTCTGAATATCATGCCGGGCAATCACTTTTTCGCCTGTTTCTACATTTTCAAAAACCAGGGTGCCCCTGTGAATGACGATATCACTTTCGGTTAAACTGCCGGCAAGGTTTAGGGCACCGGTTGTTGGATTAAATACGGCATCTTTAATACTGAACATTTCTGCTCCTCCAATAACGTTGTACATAGTACCAGTGGGATTTCCCTGTGCATCTACTCCAATGGCGGTCATACCTTTTGTAGTAAAGTGGCGGCTGTAATGATTCCCGTTTTCTGTAACAGTTGTTTGCACATGGTTTTCTATTATCCCGGAAAACAGGATGTTCTCTCCCCAGCAATAACTTATCATGGCCGTGGCAGTAAATGTAATTTCAGTCATGGTACTACCCGTGTTGGTAGCCGATAGTCTTTGCGTGGTTTCTGAGCCTGTTTTGGAAGCGGGTGCATCACTATCTTCAATAGCATCTTTCTGGCAGGCTGTTATTGCCAATATTAAAATAAAAAAAGGCAGGAAAATGAAGCGTTTGGAGCATAAGGCTGATTTTAGTTGAAGGGCTGACATAATTAAGTGTTTTGATTCTAGAAACCGTTAGTTGATGTTTGCCTTTCAAAATTCCAGGAATTTCCTATGCAGGACAACCGGATAAACATATG
>DASTMJ010000210.1:0-10272 GCA_035714205.1 Flavisolibacter sp.
CGTCAATATTATAGCCAAGCCTTACTAAGAAGATTAATATTGAACCAATGACAATCTTTAAGAACATACCACAATTTAGCAGTTTTTGGCAGCTTGACGGCTTCGTTCCGCTAAAAGTACTCCCCTGTTTTAATAAGAAAAATGCATTAATCCCAACCTATGTAACTTAGCTGTCAACACTTATACAAATGGCCCAACCACAAGAACTATTCGATCGTTTATATACAGACCTTGCCAACGGTATTTTTTTTAAAACTGCTGCCCCGGATACGTTGATCAACCTAGTTGAAGCCGGTGAAAAAAAATCGGTTTATTATGTAAAAGAACCCGATGTGATAACAGATGGCGCCAAATGGGACCTTATTATGGATGATGATACCATCAGGCTATTTATAGATGAATCACCTTATACTGTTGAAAGCTATGAAGGCGGACAGTTACATATGTTGACTACTGAAGGAACTAAAATAACCTGGGTGCAACAGCCCCATAAATAACCATTTTCCATACATCTTTTGCTGAAGTTTCCTGGTAATTGATAATCTTAAAGCAAGGAGTTTTCCTTTTGTTATACGTAAGGTTCTGTTTTATAATTCAGTTTATTTTGACACACTGACCACCGTCAGCTCTGCGGTATTTTAGATTGGTCAACTTTGTTCCTTAAAACTGTAACTGATGAAACTTGCCACACTTCAATTTCGCAGTTTACAGATCTTGTGGAATTATCGCGTAGCGATCAAGACCGATGTTTTTGAGATCAACACCAACAACAAAAGCCTGACCTGCTATTTTAATGAAGATCAATTAGAGTTAGGAACCAAACTTTTTGGCGCCAGGGTTTTACAAAACGAACCCGCCTCCATCAAGTTTTTTAACTGATCTTCCCCACAGTCTGCCACTAGCCAAACCACCAATCCCGGTTTTTGGCGTTGTATTGCCTTCCCGGTTATAGAAAGGACCTCCTTTCTACATTTCAAAATAAAAATGGCTATTTGCCAACGCCTGCATGTTTTATTACGTAAATGTTGCCGGATCTGGTCAAACTGAAATTTATTCCCGCAACTTATGTTTCATGTACACAAAAAATATAGTGCCAGGCATGCCCTGCTAGGCTATTTAAAAGCCAAGGTTGATAAAAAGCCAGGGCCGGAAAAAGACATGAACATCAGCCATACCAGCTTGCATGAACTGGCCAAAAAAATGGATATCCCTTTCACAGATCTATACGATTATCAATTTGCCTTGTTGCAAAACAATCATATACGGTTAACTCAAATGGGAGAAAAGTTTTATGTAAATATTGAAGAAAAAGGATATGCAGCTTTTATAGATGAATACTGGCTGCGGGAAGGTCATAAAGAGTGTAATGAACGGATCTATAACAAAACCAAATGGATCATACTCCTGCTGGTGGTTATTATGTCGGCAGCTACACTCATTTTTTCTGTTTATACCATCCGCAAAATGAATAACCGCATCGAAACCCTTCAGAAAATTCTGAACCAGCAAAGATCAACTTCGGTTATATAACACCGTTTGATACATCCTCTCTTTCTTTTCCATACAAACAAAAAGCCTCCCGAAGGAGGCTTTTTACTTTTCATGCGAAAAATTTATAGAGATTTCAATTTCTCCTGGTACATAGCAACTTTATCGGTTTGCTTTTTTCTCTGGTGGTAATCAATCAACTGGTTGATCACCTTACGGTAGTTGGCTTTATCAACTGCTTTTAAGGTAGCAGCATCAGCGGCATACAGGTCATAAGCTTTTTGAGAGTAGGTATAAAACTCTTCGTATTTTTTATCGGTCCGGGCAACGATATCTTTTTTCTTAGCCTGGTCAGCAGCTGTGGTACCTCTCACCTTTCTTAACTCGTCGTCAAGATCGTAGATCTGGTTGTAAATATGCTGCGACATTACATAGTTTGCAAACGCTGTAGATTTGAGGGAAAGGGTTTTGTTCAGCGCAGCGTTCAACCTTTCCTGTCGGGCAGTATAATCTGCAGGTTTCTTTTCGTTGGTATACGTATAGTTGAACAATTCTGTACTGTAATCAAGTGCCAGGTCAAAATTGTCAGGATATTTATTGGTCATGTATTCGTACCGGGCCAACCTTTTTGCGGTGTCAGATGCCGGTATATTCCCAAATTCCAACGCAGTCCAATAATCATTATCAGGATATAATTGACGTCCTGTCGCAAGGTATTGATCTGCTTTTGCCTGGTCTCCTTTTTTAGAATAATGTTCTACCAGTAAGGCATACACTTCTTTAAATTCTTTACCGCTGATCTTGGCCTGGGCCAGTTTTTCAAAATAAGGAATTGATTCTTCTTCTTTTTTTGCCAGGTAGGCTGCAGATGCCGTTAAATTAACCAATTGGGTATCCAGTGCAGGAAACGAGTAATTATTATAGGATAAACCTTTTTTAACAATATAATCTTCAACTTCAAGAGCTGATTTCATTTTCTGAAAGGCTCCTTCATAGTCTTTTGTATTGTATTTTTTTACTCCCTGGTTGTAATACAGATCATATAAGGTAAACAGACCTACATTCTGATCCAGCACCATCATTTTGTTTGATGGATCCAGCTCCTGGTATTTTTTAAATGCTTCAAACGCCTGCGCCTGCGCATCGTATGTTAATTTGCCGGTAGAATCCAGGCGTGCCATTTCAGCCTCAATTTTCCCTTTATAATACCAGGCACTGGCATTATTGGCATTTTTAGGGTCAGCCATGAATTTTTCCAACTTTTCTTTTGCTTCGTCATACTTTCCTTTGCTGATCTTTTCCTGAACATCGTCCAGCTTTTGTGCAAACAGGCTGGATACAGATGCTGCAAGCAATACTGATAATAACAGTTTTCGCATGTTTCTAGAATTTTTAAAATTTATGATTGAACTGGGTTCTCTCCTTCAGATGTATTTTCCGGTGAATTGGTTGGTTCGGTTCCCTCACTACCTTCTGTTATAACTTCTGGCTCGTCCTGTACATCCACTTTTGTGATGGCCGCTATCTCATCTCCCTCGTCTATCCGGATTAATTTAACACCTTGTGTGGCACGTCCCTGTTCCCTGATATCTGCCACTTTCATGCGGATGGTAACACCACTTTTACAAGTGATCATCATATCTTCTTTTTCACCAACATCCACAATGCCTACCAGCCTGCCTGTTTTATCGGTTACACTGATTGTTTTCACACCTTTACCACCACGGTTGGTGATACGGTATTCTTCAACCGGGGACCTTTTACCAAAACCTTTTTCACTTACCACCATCACCGTTCTGTCCGGCGTCGATGGATTTACACAAATCATACCAACTACTTCATCGGAGGCATCATCCACCTCAATACCTCCCACTCCAATAGCACCTCTTCCTGTTGGACGAACCTTTGTTTCAGGAAAACGAATAGCACGACCTGAAGCAACCGCCAGCATGATCTCACAATTACCGTCGGTTAATTTTGCTTCCAGCAACTGATCGCCTTCCATAATGGTAATGGCGTTGACTCCCGTCTGTCTCGGACGGCTGAAATCTGCCAAAGCAGTCTTCTTGATCACTCCTCTTTTGGTACAAAGAACAATATAGTGGCTGTTAACAAAATCAACGTCCTGCAGGTCGGCAATATCAATGATCGTCCTGATTTTATCGTCAGGCGCTATCTGCAACAGGTTTTGAATAGCACGTCCCTTACTATTTTTTTCTCCTTCCGGAATTTCATATACGTTTAACCAGTAGCATCTCCCTTTTTCGGTAAAGAATAACAGGGTGTGATGGGTTGAGGCAACAAAAAGGTGTTCGATATAATCTTCATCTCTTGTTTTACCACCTACCGCACCCCGTCCTCCCCTGCGTTGTGCACGGAACTCAGTAGCGGACGTTCTTTTGATGTATCCTAAATGTGAAATTGTGATCACAACATCCTCTTCCTTAATAAGATCTTTGATGCTTACTTCATTGTCAAGGAATGTGATCTCAGTTTTACGGGCATCACCGAATTTTTCTTTTACTTCCGCTAACTCGGTTTTAATGATGTCGTAGCGCATGCTTTCATTTGCCAATATCTCTTTCAGGTGCGAGATCAGTTTCATCAGTTCATCATACTCCTGCTTGATCTTTTCTCTTTCCATACCTGTTAAACGCTGCAGGCGCATTTCAAGGATGGCTTTTGCCTGAATCTCGTCAAGTCCCCAACCTGCATTTACCAGGTTTTCTTTTGCAATTTCTGGTGTTGATGAAGCACGGATCAATGCAATCACTTCATCCAGGTGATCCAATGCAATCAAATATCCCTGTAACAGGTGTGCTCTTTTTTCCGCTTCCTTTAATTCAAACTGCGTACGGCGGTAAACTACCTCGTGGCGGAACTCAATGAACTCGCTTATTAGTTCTTTTAAGTTCAGCAAACGCGGACGACCCTTTACAATGGCTACGTTGTTTATACCATAGCTTGTTTGCAACTCTGTGAATTTAAACAACTGGTTTACCACCACATTGGCCACAGCATCTCTTTTCAGGTCAACTACAATACGGGTTCCTTCCTTGTTGTTCGATTCATTGTTAACGTGTGCAATACCTTCAACGATCTTTTCATTCACCAACTGTCCAATGCGGTCACATAAGGTATCACGGTTTACCTGGTAAGGAACCTCAGTAATAATGATCTGTTCCCTACCACTTGGTTTGGTATCAATATGAAGTTTACCACGCAGCACTACCCTTCCGCGACCAAAATGAAACCCGGCTTTGATACCTTCCATCCCGTATATAGTTCCGCCGGTTGGAAAATCAGGAGCTTTTACATACTGCATCAGCTCATCGATGGTAATCTCGCGGTTATCAATATAGGCAATACAGCCATCAACTACCTCGGTTAAATTATGAGGCATCATGTTGGTTGCCATACCAACTGCAATACCACTGGAACCATTTAAAAGCAATTGCGGAATACGTGTTGGTAGTACCGTTGGCTCTTTTAATGAATCGTCGAAGTTGAGACCAAAATCCACGGTATCCTTATCAATGTCCTGCAACATGGCCTCAGCCATACGTTGCATACGCACCTCAGTATATCGCATGGCAGCCGGCCCATCACCATCCTGGCTACCAAAGTTTCCCTGTCCGTCAACAAGGGTATACCGCATACTCCACTCCTGCGCCATTCGTACCATGGCATCATATACCGAAGAATCACCGTGCGGATGGTATTTACCCAAAACTTCACCCACAATACGGGCTGATTTTTTATGGGCTTTATTATGAGCCATTCCTAGCTCATTCATGGCAAACAGGATGCGCCTGTGTACAGGTTTTAGGCCGTCCCGAACATCGGGCAAAGCACGGCCCACAATCACTGACATGGAATAGTCAATGTATGCGGTCTTCATTTGCTCTTCGATGTTAACAGGTATAATTCGGTTGAAATCGTTCGTTTCTTGGGGTTGAATATTTTCTTCCATTATGGGAACTTATTAGGGGAATTTTTTAGGTGAGCAAATGTACCGTTTTTAAGGCTAAGAACCTGACAAACTGAGGCATTTTAAGGACATATTACCTTCCCCTTCCAATTACTTGTTCCCGCAACCAAAATATCCAGAGCTTATTAACATTTTTAACAAAGAGGCATAGATTTTTCAGAGGTTATTATGTGACTAAAATCGGAGATTATGAAAAGGTTTTTCGTAAGGCGGGACGGAAACATAATGGGGCCATACACTGTGGAAGAGCTAAGGACTCTTTATTTGAAACCATTTGATCTGATCCGGGATAGCACAGAGCCAGGCAACTGGCTGATGGCAATATATTGTGAGGAACTAAAAGACCAGCTAAAGGAAGACCTTTTCATAGTGCGACCCGGCAAGATGCCGGCTCAAAAACTTGCGGAAAACAATTTGTCCAAAAACACAAATGCAAAAACGGTTACAAAAGAAAAAAAAGACCAGTTTAACGAATTCAAGGTTAGCAAAAAAATAATTGGACATTTCACCAGGAAGAAGTACCTCCTTAGCCTGTCAGCGGTGTTTATCGGGGCGTTGATCAGCACCTTGTTTATAAAAAAACTGGTAGATGAGCTAATAAAGGAAGCATTTATTCAACCTACCTCTGTTGTAGAAACAGCTCTTATTCCAAAAGAAAAGGTTGCAGGTAAAACTTATCAGAATGCATTGGTCAGGGAAATTGGTGCTCCGGTAAAAGAGGTTATTTTTAAATCCTTAAACCCCGTCAGTTTAAAGGCTATCAGGAAACAAATTCACTTAAAGGGAAGCAATTATATAGTTGGTTATTTTGGGGGCATTGATGGATTGAAGTTGACCCTGACTAACAGTTCAGCCTATTTGGTAAACAGGGTTGAACTTGAAATAAATTTTCTGCAAAAAAACGGGAAGATTATTGAAACCAATACCTACCGTATTCAACACCTCGAACCCTACAGCACAAGAGTACTATCCGTCCCTCCCAGTGAGCAGGGAGTTAAAGTGAATTATAGGATCATGAATATTTACACCACACAACCCAGGTCACTTACTAAAATAATCTGATGAATGAAACCCGGTATTTTTTAGAACCGGGTTTTTTGTTGGCAGGTGTTACATTTGTTTACGCAATATGAAAAATATAGTATTATTCGGCGCAGGCAAATCGGCCACCGTTCTTATCCGTTATTTACTTGCTAATGCACTTCATGAAAACTGGAAACTGACTTTGGTGGATGCCAACCTCACTCTGGCCGAAGAAAAAATAAATGGATCTGTTCATGGCCAGGCTGTTTCGTTTGACATAACAGATGTGGACAAACGTAAAGAGTTCATCAGCGGCGCAGATATTATTATCTCGCTTATGCCTCCTGCCCTGCATTTTCTTATTGCCAAAGATTGCATTGAAGCCCGGAAAAACCTGCTTACCGCTTCCTACATTGATGAACCGATAAAATCATTAAAAGAGGATATTTCACAAAATAATCTTCTGTTCCTATGCGAGATGGGACTTGATCCCGGAATTGATCATATGAGCGCAAAAAAAATGATTGACGGGATCCAGGAAGAAGGCGGAACAGTGCATTCGTTTCTTTCGCATTGCGGGGGTCTTATTGCTCCTGAAAGCGACAATAATCCCTGGCATTATAAAATAAGCTGGAATCCAAGAAATGTTGTGATGGCAGGCAAAGCCGGTGCCATTTATAAACTGGATCATGAGATTGTTGAAGCCAGCTATGAAGAGTTGTTTGCTCAAAAAAGATATGTTCCCATTCCCGGTCATGAAGTATTGTGCTGGTATCCCAATCGTGATTCATTAAGTTATATTCCTGTATATGGATTGCAGGATACAGCAACGTTCATTCGCACCACTTTACGTCATCCCGATTTTATGTATGGATGGAAAAATGTGATTGACCTGCAACTGACCAACGAAAAAAAACAATACGAAACAAATAACCGGTCGCTGGCCAGTTTTTTTAAAGAACACATGGATAAAAACGGTTTTAGTGAATGGCTGGAACAAAAACTTCACCAGCAGTTTGATGCTACCAAGGGATTACTTGCGGAACTGGTGAATCTTGTTGAGCTGGAACAAAAAGCAACGGAAAAAGGAATTGAAGAAGCCGAAGAATTTATGATGGTTGATGACAAAGGCGATCTGAAAGAAGTTGATATTGATGATTTGAAAATAAATGCAGCCGCCACCCTTGCAGATAAAATGCATGATGCCAGCTTAACACTTAAACAATTGTTTTTCCTGGGCATGGATGACGAAAAAACACTGATCAATAAAGGCTTTTGTAGTGCGGCGGATGTCCTGCAGTTTGCATTGGAACAGAAGTTAGCTCTTGAAGAAGGTGATAAAGACATGGTGATCATGCTGCATGAAATTGAATACCTGAAAGGCAACAAAAAGTATAAATCTACCAGCAGTTTGATCGTTACAGGCGACGATGACGTTCACACAGCTATGGCCAAAACGGTTGGACTGCCTTTAGGTATTGCAGCCAAATTGATATTGAACGGAACCATTCAGCTGAAAGGCTTACATATTCCTGTTGAAAAAGAAATTTATGAACCGGTACTCCGGGAACTTAGAAAACATTCGATCATTTTTCAAGAAGAGGTGCAGGAACTGGATTAAAATTCTGTGGCCATTGCCACAAGCTGGCTTTTTAATTCCAACATTCCATCAACGGCTGTTTTTTCAATTGCTGTAAGATTATATAACGAGGAGGTATAAGGTATTTTTTTATCAACAATAAACTTGGGTATTGGCCAGGGTGCATAATTTATCAACCCTGCTGCGGGATATACTGCAAGTGAAGTACCAACGATCAAAAAAATATCCGCCTGTTTTGTAACAAGTGCTGCATGTTCTATCATTGGCACCGGCTCTTCAAACCAGACAATATGGGGCCGCAACTGTGCACCATCTTCTGCCCGATCGCCCAATTCAATATTTTTTTCAATTGGATAGATCAATTCGGGATTCTTTTCGCTCCTCATTTTAAGAATTTCGCCGTGCAGGTGAATTATATTGTTGGAGCCTGCCCTCTCATGAAGATCATCTATGTTTTGAGTGATCACCGTTACATCATAATGTGACTGAAGTTCTGCAAGAATATGGTGTGCGGTGTTGGGTTCAGCCTGCTTTACGCCTTCCCTTCTTAGATTATAAAACTCAAGAACCAAAGCAGGGTTACGACGCCAGGCGGTGGCCGTAGCCACTTCGTTAATGTCATAACCTTCCCAAAGCCCATCAGCATCCCTGAACGTTTTTAAGCCACTTTCTGCACTGATGCCGGCCCCGGTAAGTACTACCAGTTTTTTCCTTGCCATAGTTACTGTAAAAATATTCCATAATGTTTTCAACTTGATTGCTACCGTGATAATTTATAACCGAACTTATCCTTCATCAACAGGTTTGGAATTCTTTTTGATAAACATACTAAAACTGAATTATGGCAGATCAAAGATTTGAAGTGGTATTAGACGGAGTTCCTTATAGTGTAACTGCAGAGCCTTTTGAATTCAATACAGAAACAAGGTATAAAGTTATGTATGATGGAAATGAACACATTTTTACATGGGACTCAAGTTTAGGAAGACTGGCACCAATTGACGATGACGCAGGTCTGATCCCGGATTCGCTGGAAGATGCAATTGCACGAAAGCTGCAATCTTCACGAAGAATTTAAAGAAAATATAGGCAATAACTTAAGTTGTTGCCTATATTTTCTTTGCAAACTGTTTTCTGAACAGGTATACTATACATACCGCCAATAACCATAATGGCCATAGATTTATAAAACCTACCAACAGTTTATTTTGTTTGAGAAAGCTCCAGCACAATTTTCCATTCTTCATCTGTTACAGGTTGAACAGAAAGTCTTCCAAGGCGGATAAGCGCCATGTCCTGCAAACGTTTATCAGATTTTACCTGCTGCAGGCTTACGGGTTTTTTTAATTTTTTTACCGGCTTCAGGTCTACCACCACCCAGGCTTCATCTTCAGTAGTGGGATCCTGGTAAGCTTCTTTTACAACTTTGGCAATACCAACAATCTCCAGGCCTTCATTGCTATGGTAATAAAATACTTCATCACCTTTTTTCATAGCTTTTAAATGAATACGGGCAGCATAACTACGTACACCATCCCAATAGGTTTGTCCATCTTTTACAAATTGGTCCCAACTGTACTTGAACGGTTCAGACTTTACCAGCCAGTGTGCCATAATCGTTATTCATTTTTTTATAAAACTATATCAGGATAATTTGGTTGCCAGCACATCGGCAATGTGCATGGTTTTTAACTTGTGGTTTTTGTTATCAATATAACCCTGCAAATGCATCAGGCAGGAAAGATCGGTTGAAACCATGTACTCAGCGCCGGTAGCAAGGGCATGCTCTACTTTTTGTTCGGCCATCCCAATGGAAATGGGTTCAAACTTAACGGCAAATGTTCCGCCAAAACCACAGCAGGTTTCCACATCCTGCATTTCAACTATTTCTAAACCTTTAACCTTGCTAAGCAATAACCTTGGCTCGTTTTTAATTTTACATTCACGTAAACCTGCACAGGAATCATGGTAGGTTGCTTTGCCGTTTAGCACGGCACCAAAATCAGTAACAGCTAATTTATTCACCAGGAATTCTGAGAACTCATAGGTATTCTGTGCTATCATTTTTACTTCATTATGCAAAGAAGAATCCTCGAATAATTTGGAATAATAGTTTCTTATAAAACCTACACAGCTGGCACTGGGAGCAACTATTGTTTTAGAAGGATCA
>DASTMJ010000211.1:0-6123 GCA_035714205.1 Flavisolibacter sp.
GACCTGTTTTTTCTTTCACAGGTTGATACCGTTTTACCAGGGTGGCCATATGTTGCCATCCCCATTTTGAACGGGGCGAAAACACTTGTGTAATACTGTGTTGATAGTGAAGGTAGTGATGTCCTGCCATCAGTTCAGCACTGCCTTTTTGTGCTTCTGCTCTTTGCAGTATAACCATGATAAGAACAGAAAAATAGCTGCGTTTCATACTTCAAAACTTGAAGAACAAAACTGGTGTAGGGTTAGGGAAACAAAAATGAACTGGTTCAAGAACTGTTATGCCGTAGTGTTTGTGCAACCGGCATATGAATGCGAAAAACTTGAACCAGTTCATTTTTTCTGCATCGCTGTCAATACAGTTTTGTGAAAACAAAAAAATGATTTTATGAAACAGTACTCTTTTTTTTACAACACCGGTTCACATTTGTCCGGGTTGATTGTGCGCATGACCCTGGCAATAGTATTATTGCCGCATGGATGCCAGTTTGTATTTGGATGGTTTGGTGGTTTTGGTTTTGACGCTTCCATGAATTACCTCACGCAGGCGGAAGGTCTTCCATGGCTGGTAGCTTTTGCCGTTATTATGCTGCAGTTCTTTGGGCCCCTGGCTCTCCTGGCTGGCTTTTTTGGCCGCTTCTTTGCCCTTGCATTAACGGGCCTGTTTACCGGCATGATCGTTACCAGCCATTGGTCGCATGGTTTCTTTATGAACTGGTCCGGCTCGGCGGCGGGTGAAGGATTTGAATACCATTTGCTGGCCATTGGTCTTTCCTCAGTATTATTACTAACGGGATCGGGTAGTTGGTCGGTAGATGCCTGGCTAACAAAGAAAGCCGCCGCACAAAAACCGGTGCTGGACACAGCTATTGCATGACTGGAGGGAAGAGGCTGAAAGGAATTTTTATTCTTCACGGGTACCAGGGTGCTGGGTTCTTAACTGCACCAACAACAAAAGTTGTTTGAAAGCGGGAACGGATTTCGCCGCATCCGTCAATACAACTCCCTGTGCATCCCGGCCAGAATAACATCAGTCGGGCAGGTGTGGCAAACTTGTTTTATATTTCCGATCCAAAACATACGCATGCAGAAATTTCTTTTTGTTGCTCTTCTTTTTTTAGCAACAACTATCAACGCACAAACAAAACCCGACACAAGCAAAACTGGCCTCAACAAAGAATTATCAGCTGTAAAATGGCGGAGCATTGGGCCCTTTCGTGGTGGAAGATCCAATTGCGGTACCGGTGTACCTGGCGATATCAATACCTATTACATGGGTACAACTGGTGGCGGTTTATGGAAAACGGATGATCTCGGCCTTAACTGGACCAATATCTCCGATGGTTATTTTAAAACAGGAAGTGTGGGTGCGGTTGCCGTTCCTGAAACTGATGCCAACGTGGTGTATGTTGGTATGGGCGAACATGCGGTGCGTGGTGTAATGACGCATCATGGGGATGGTGTGTATAAGAGTACCGATGCCGGAAAAACATGGAAACACATGGGGCTTGAAGCCACACAACATATTGCACGAATAGTGGTAAATCCAAAAGATCCCAACACATTACTGGTAGCGGCACAGGGAGCACTGTACAGCAAGAGTAAAGAACGTGGTATTTATAAAACTACCGATGGAGGCGCCACCTGGAAGAATGTATTATTTGTAAATGAAAACACCGGTTGTAATGAATTAAGTATGGACATGAACAACCCACGCATCATCTATGCATCGATGTGGGAGCATGGCCGCAAACCCTGGCAGGTGATCAGCGGTGGTGCAGGAAGTGGTTTGTATAAATCTGTTGATGGTGGAGATACTTGGCAAAAGCTAACCAATGGCCTTCCAACAGAAATGGGTAAGATGTCCATTGCCGTTAGTCGTTCCAACCCGGAGAAAGTATATGCACTCATTGAAAGCGACAGGGAAAAAGATGCAGGTGGGTTATTTGTAAGTGACAATGCAGGTGAGAGCTGGAGCCGCATTACAGGCGATCATCGTTTGATTCAACGTGCATGGTATTATATTGAACTTTTTATCGATCCCAATAATGATCAAACCATTTATGTGTTAAGTGCTCCCGCTCTGCGTTCAAAAGATGGTGGCAAAACATGGGAAAACCTCAGCGGCACACATGGCGATTACCATGATCTCTGGATCAACCCAAAAAATTCAGACAACATGATCATCAGTAACGACGGTGGTTGTGCAGTGTCCGTCAACTTTGGTAAAACATGGAGCCCGCAAAACAACATGCCCACGGCACAGTTCTACCGCATCAATGTAGATAACCAGTTTCCGTATCGCATCTATGCAGGTCAGCAGGATAATACTTCTGTTTCTATCCAGCATCGTTCATTTGGCAGCAGCGCTATTACCGCCAGCGATTGGGAAGCATCGGCCGGAGGTGAAAGTGCCTTCCTTGCATTTAACCCTGATGATCCCCGTTACGTATTGGGTGGAAGTTACCAGGGCACTATTGAAGTACTCGATACAAAAGCAAAGGCAAGCACTAATATTATGCCTGCACCTATCCAGTATCTCGGTAAAGATGCAAAAGATATCAGGTATCGTTACAACTGGAATGCACCCATCATCTGGAGTAAACATGAACCGGATACTTACTATCATGGTTCCCAATTATTGTTGAAGACTTCTGATATGGGTCGTAGCTGGAAAGAAGTGTCACCCGATCTTACACGTAACGAAAAAGAGAAACAAGGCAAAGGCGGTGTGCCCTATACCAATGAAGCAGTGGGAGCAGAGAACTACGGAACGCTGGCCTATGTCATGGAATCGCCACATGAAAAAGGGGTGCTCTACACCGGTAGTGATGATGGATATGTGTATGTAACAAAAGATGGTTGTGCAACATGGACCAATATTACGCCGGCAGGTTTGCAGGAATGTCTCATCAATGCCATTGAAGTATCGCCACACGATAAAGCAACGGTATACATTGCAACTACCCGTTACAAGTTTAACGATCATACACCCGGTTTATACAAATCAACCAACTATGGCAAAACATGGACAAAGATCAACAACGGGATTCCTGGCAATGCCTTCACAAGAGTAGTGCGTGAAGATGATGTAAGGAAAGATCTGTTATATGCAGGTACAGAGCTAGGCATGTACATTTCATTTGATGGCGGTAAACAATGGCAACCGTTTCAGTTGAATTTACCGGTTACACCCATCACCGATCTGCGTGTACACAAAGGCGATTTGATAGCTGCTACATCAGGACGTAGTTTTTGGGTGTTAGATGATCTGAATGTATTACGTCAGTATAAAAAAGAAGAAAGCGGTTTGCAATTGTATCAACCCGAAGAGGCCTATATAGCCAACGGTAATAGTGCGATGAATGCAGCCAATGCAACAGGCACCAACCGCAACGTTGGTGTCAATCCTGCTAACGGTGTTGTGCTGTATTACAACTTACCTGAGCTGAAAGAAACAGATACCGTAACAATGACGATCACCGATGCAAGAGGTAAACTTATCCGGAGCTTCAGCTCAGTAGAAGGGAATACCCTTAAGTACGATGGAGCGCCACCACCCAGTCCCAAACTCGGTAAACAAAAAGGCTTGAATCGTTTTGTATGGGACATGCGTCATGCTACTATGCCCGGCATACCCAATGTATATATCGAAAGCAGTTATGCCGGACATAAAGCCATACCCGGAACCTACACCGTTGCCATACAAGCAGGTGCCCGGCAAATAACTACCACAGCTGTGATTGCTGCGAATCCTTTATACCCCACAACGCCTGCTGAATATGCCGCTTATGATGCATTAATGAGTACAATGGAAGGCGATGTAACGATGATGCATAACCTCATCAACAAACTCAATGGAAAACGTTTGCAACTCGATGAACTGGTGAAGCATTTAACGGATGCCAAATACCAGTCATTAAAAAAAGAAGCTGATTCCTTAAGCAAAGACATGAAAGCATGGGATGAAGACATGGTGCAACGCAATAGCAAAGCCTATGATGATGTAGAAAATTTCCCCAATAAGTTTACAGCGAATTATCTTTTTCTCATTAACCAAACCGAAAGTGATATCCCGAGAGTAAATCAACCGAGCCTTGATTTGAAAAAGGAATACGACGCGCAATGGACAACACTTAAACAAAGAGCTGATGCATTGGAAGTGCGTTTAAGTGCGTTGAACAAAAAATTGAGTGAAGCGGGAGTGGGAGCGATCTGGAAGTAATATCGGGTAGATTGAAACAGGAATGCTGCTGAATTCGTCGGGAAGTGATAAATTATTAAAAAATTTACAGGCATTATTAAATCCGGGGAACTGAAGGATTTCTAATCAACTATGACAAAAGCTGAAGAAAGACCTCAGACATAAACTACATAAACCAAATCTGGGATGAAAAAAACTTTATCAATAATCTGCTCCTTATTTTTTATTTCAGTGCATATACACGCCCAGGACAGGGACATCAGTTACATGACTTCCGGCGGCAAATTACATCCGCTGCAATCCATTATGGATATCCGGCATTATACCCTTTCACTCGACGTAAATATCCAGGATCAATCTATTTCCGGTTCTAATAGTATTGACTTGATCCTTTCGCAATCCACCGACACTATTTTATTTGACCTTGTTCATTTCATGAAGGTTGATAAAATAACAGTGAATAATAAAGTGGCAGATTTTTTTCAGAAGGCTGATCATATTTTCATTACCTCCAAAAATGGTTTTCCGCAAGGTAAGCATACCATTAAGATCGAATACGGCGGCAAACCTCCTGTTGCAGTAAGACCTCCATGGAAAGGAGGTTTTACCTGGACTAAAGACAAGGCTGGTAATCCCTGGGTGGCCATCAACTGCCAGCTGGAAGGTGCCAAAGTTTATTTCCCCTGCAAGGATCATCCAGGCGATGAACCCAATGATGGAGCAGACCTTATCATTACTGTTCCAACAGGACTTACAGTAGCCGGCCCCGGTTTATTGCAAACTGTCACCAATAAGAAAAACAATAAAACAAGCTTTCACTGGAAAACGAATTATACCATCAGCAATTATTGCATCCTTTTTAATATCGGGAAGTATAAGACCATCAGCCGTCCCTATACCAGTATTGAAGGAAATAAAGTTCCCATGCAGTTCTATATACTGGAACAGGATACGGAACATGCAGCACAGGTTCTCGACCTGAGAGAAAGAGATACAAGAATTCTCGAAAAATATTTCGGGGAATATCCCTGGATAAAAGAAAAGATCGGCATTGCGCAGGTTCCCAATTCCGGAATGGAACACCAGACCATGATTACTTATGGCGACAGGTTTACTTATAAAAAAGTTGGTGACCACTATTATTCACCCAACCTCTTTCATGAATTTGCCCATGAATGGTTTGCCAATAAGGTTACGAATAAAGACTGGGCACATATGTGGATCCAGGAAGGGATCACTACTTATTCCGAAGCATTGGCCTTCCGGGAGATGGCAGGTGAAAAAGGATATGACAGCATGGTGCTTGCATTCAGGATGAATATAAAAAACCTAAAGCCACTGGTGCAGGGTGAAGAAGTAAATTCCGGTGATACTTATACGGGTGATATATATAGCAAAGGGGCATTCTTTATGCATACACTCAGATATGTATTGGGTGACAGCATTTTCTTCCCGACACTAAAAATACTTGCTACCGACCCAAAATACACCTACCACAATTTTGTCACAACAGATGATGTTGAACAATTATTTAGTAAATCATCAGGGAAAAATTTAAAGCCGCTGTTTGATTTTTATTTAAAAACGACTGACAGGGTTGAGATTCATCTCATTCAATCAAAAAATGACGAATACAAAATATTTTCATCCAATACTCCGCTGCCACTTCCTTTAGAGATCACTACCGATGCAGGTTCAATAAAAATTGTTTTGGACAAAAACCCAGTTACATTAAAAAGTAAAAGCCTGCCTGTAATTGACGCAAAAGGGAATTATTTAAAGAAAGTTATAATTCAGTAAAACGATCTTAGAATTTTAGAACCATGTAAAGTCAGCCTGGGTTCACAGGATTTTGTAAATCGGCAGTATGAAATTACAAAATACAACCAGGTTGCTGAAGAACGTTACTATTACTATAATTT
>DASTMJ010000212.1:0-7497 GCA_035714205.1 Flavisolibacter sp.
GAAGTAGTTGCATACTTTGGTTTGAGATACAATAGTAGCATTACCGGCCGGCTGATTCCAAATGAATTATATTGATACCGCAATTCTTTCGACCAATGGCAAAAAAAGCAACCGTCGAAAAAAAGCAGGCAGGTATCTAATCTTTTTGAAACTACAACAGCAAACTCTCAAATTAGTAGTATGAATGCATCTGCCCATCGCCTGGGAAAATGGTCTATTATCTTATTACAGGTTTTGTTGTGGGTTGTTTTTTATCTTTTGCTGTTGTTGTATACATCCAATAAATGGAACCATGCTTTGTTTGGTTTTCTAAATACAACCATAGCTACTGCCTCTTACATGGTTGCCACGTATGTTCATGCGTTTTGGTTAATACCCCGGTTCTTATACAGCAATAAACTAACAGCATACCTGTTGTATTCATTTTTTTTCCTGGCCATACTTATACTGTTACGTATGTGGGCTGAGAAAATATTTTTACTTCCACTACATCAAAAATTTTATGCATTTCAATGGGCTCATATCAGCTTTACCTGCATAACGGTGATGGTTGCTTTTTTATTTGGCGCCCTTTTGCGGGTGTTTTATAATTACCTCAAGCTGATACAGGTTAAAAATGAGTTACAATCCCGGCAGGCAGAGACTGAACTAAATCTTTTGAAGGCGCAGGTGCAGCCCCATTTTTTATTCAATACCCTTAACAATATTTATTCCCTTGCGCACAGTCGTTCTGAAAAAACGCCTGAAATGATTGCACGCCTTTCTGAATTGATGCGTTATTTTATTGATGAAACGCCCCGTAAAACTGTATTCATTGATGCTGAATTGAACTTTATAAAAAATTATATTCAACTGGAACAGATACGCATGTTAAACCCTGTAAAAGTTAGCTGGCATATCAATACCATTTCAAAGAATAAACATATTCCGCCTATGTTGCTGATTCCATTTATTGAGAATGTATTTAAGCACGGCGTTGATAAATCGAAAAATTTCAATGGAGTTGCCATCACCTTGAATGAAGTTGATGGACAAGTATTGTATAAAGTTGAAAATACGGTGAAAGAAGAAAAAGAAACCACATCCGGGTCCGGGCTTTTTAACCTGCAAAAAAGACTTGAGCTATTATATGGTGACCGCTATTTACTGCATACAAAACTTGAAAATGGTTGGTACATTGCAGAACTAATTTTTCCGCTGTATGCAGATTAGCTGTCTAATAGTTGATGATGAGCCCCTGGCTGTACAGTTATTGCAGCAATACATTGAAGGCATGCCCTATTTACGCCTCAACGGTGTTTGTTATACAGCAATGGAAGCACTTTCCATTATGCACCATCAAAAGATTGATTTGCTTTTTCTTGATATAAATATGCCGAAGCTATCAGGAACGGAACTGGCCAGAATAGTAGGACCACAACAGAAAATAATTTTTACAACCGCCTACTCGGAGTATGCTGTTGAAAGCTATGAAGTGAACGCAGTTGATTATTTACTTAAACCCATCACCTTCGACAGGTTTATAAAATCGGTAAATAAAGTAATAGAATTTTTTAAAGTAGATGAAGAAGAACAAAGTATTGTGGTAAGCCCCCGGCAGGATAAGCATTTTTTTATAAAAACAGGTAAGGCCTTTGTCCAGGTTCATTTTAAGATGGTGCTATATATTGAAGGAACAAAAGATTATGTAACCTTTCATACAACAGAGGGTAAACACATGGTATACAAACGAATGAAGGACCTTGAGTTGTTGCTGCCTGCTGATTTTTTAAGAGTGCATAATTCTTACATCATTAACCGGCAGCATATTAAAAAAATTGAAGAGCATCATGTGCAGATTGATAACGAACTGTTGCCGGTAAGCGAAAAGTACAGGGAGCCCTTCTATGCAGCCATTCAAAAAAATATTCTTTAACGGGTACCCAATTCAACCACATCGCAGTCTTTTATATCGGCACCATCAATTGTAAATCGAAGCAGGGTTCTTATTTTATGCCAGCCTTGTTTCCCGGCAGCGCCAGGATTCATGTGCAAACAATGTATGCTGTTGTCGTAGATGACTTTCAAAATATGGGAATGCCCACAGATAAACAATTTGGTTTTGTTATTGATTAGTTCCTGTTTAATGCCGGGAGCATAACGGTTGGGATAACCACCAATATGTATCATGTAAACAGGGACCTCTTCGCAAGTCCAAATTAGTTTTTGAGGATACACACTCCTGACATCGTAACCATCAATATTTCCATAGACGCCTTTCAGAGGTTTAAAGCCCATTAATTGTTCCGCAATGGCAACGGTTCCAAAATCTCCGCCATGCCAGATCTCATCACATTTTTCAAAATGTTTGAACACCGATTCATCTAAATAGCCATGGGTGTCTGAGATTAGACCGATCCTTATCAAAATAACAGATTTACGTGTTTGCAGGATGAAGATAGGGTTGTCAAACCAAAAACAGGGGAGAAACTCCCCTGGTAACCAAAAAGCCTGTTTTACACTCCACTTCATGAATATTGACTTTTAACTGACTGACTAAAAAGAACTAAAAGTCAAACATGCCACAAAAAAAATTTCAGCCCTCATCGCAGGCAAGTCCGTTAAAAAAAATAACAGAAAATTCTTTTTCTTTTTTCAAAATGGACTGGAACTGTTTCTTATCGGGGAAAAAATTGGGATTTTGGGCAAAAAAGGAATGCCTGAAGCTTTCCAGGAAGTCGTAATATAATTCCGCTGCTTTTTTGGCATCCTTCATTTTCAGGTCGCCTGCTTTTTTACCATTTTCCATGACGGTTGTGATACGTTGTAGTTCTCTTTTTTTAAGATGTGTAAAAACCGGTGCCAGGTCTTTGGGTATGTTGTTAACCGTAAACGTTTTGAAATAGTCCAGGATATTATGATAGCGAATGATAAAATCAGTTCTTATTTCAAGAAACAACTCAATGGCCTTCCATGGATTTTTTTCCTGCAGCACCAGTTGTTCATCTTTTTTACCATTGGCTTCAGTAATGGTTTTAAAAACCGCAACAAATAAATTCAGTTTATCGGGAAAATAATAATAGAGCAGGGCTTTTGAAATGGAAAGATCCGAAGCAATATCAGTCATTGTTGTTTTTGATACACCAAAATGGGCAAACCTTTTAATAGCAGCTTCTATAATTGCTTCCTGTTTCTGATCCTGGGACATGAAAACCAAAGAAAAGGAATTTTTGGAAGACTAAGTTCATACCATTCAATTCTATTAAGAAAACAGTTTGCCGTAAGCTTGTTGTTTGATGAATAAAGGTTTTAGCGTAAACCAGGCCAGCGCCGGGAAAAAGTGCATAGGAACAATGAGCCCGGGAAAAAGTTCAGGTGTTTCTATTTCAAATGGAAGTTTCATGGCAAAGGGAGCCAGTATGCTTGTAAAAGACAGCATCACAAACACCAGGTTAAATAAAACCTCACCTTTAGTCTTCATCAAAGTATTGGCTAACCAGTACATAACTGCTGCCAGCAGGCCTGCCAATAAGCTTATAGATAAAATGCCGACGGGTTTTGCAATCGTTGCAAAATCTTCTCCCAGTGAAGAAGCATATACTTTCTGATAAATAAGGGAGGCAATTCCGGCCATTAAACCGGCTGTCATCCCCAACAGGAGTGTTCGTTTAAACATATTGTTATTATTTGGTTACGGGAACAGAAACTACAAGTTTTAATACATCACCCACTTCTCCACCCGGTTTGCCAATTTTAAAATCGTTACGGTTTACATTAAATATGCCTTCAAACGTTCCGCCATTTCCACCTTTTTTAAAAGTGAATGGTATGGTAACCGGTTTTGATGTTCCATGCATTTGCAGGTTGCCGGTGACCGCGTATGCGTTGCCTGTTTTTGAAAATTTTGAAGAAGTAAAACGTATCGTTGGATAGTTGGCTGCATCAAACCAATCGCTGCCTTTAGCATGTTTGTTTTGCATACCGTTACCGGTGTTGATACTGTTTACGTCAATAGTAATATCAAATTTTGAAGTGTTTATATTTTGCTCATCAAATACAATGCTGCCACTGAATTTTTTAAAAATGCCACTTACTCCTGTGGTTGTAAAACTAATATTGTATTTTGGTGCTATGCGCCATGTATTAGGCAAGGTAAAAGCAAATACTGTTGCCAGAATCAGTAAACTGACCGACATCATTCCAAACTTCTTCATACTAGCTGTTTTTGTATAATTATAAATTTGGCTGGCTTTCACCAGCCCATAATTAATTATGATTTAGAAAACTCACCATCGGCTTTAATTTTCACTTCATCGCTTAACATAGGAGCGGGAAAACCAGCGCCCAGGTTAAAGTCGGAACGTTTGAGTGTGCCGGTTACCTGGAAACCTGAGGTAGGTGCTTTTGACATTGGGTTTTCAATCGTTCCACGATACCACAGATCCATCGTAACGGGTTTGGTAACCCCATTCAAACTAAGGTTGCCGGTTAATTTGTACTTATTGGTTCCAGCCGGAGTAATTGCAGTGCTTTTAAAACTAAGCTTTGGGTTCTTTTCTGCATTAAAGAAATCGGGACTGTTCAGGTGTTTGTCTCTCATTTCAATACCTGTATTGATAGAAGCTACATCGGCAGTCAGCTCAAATATGGCATCACTAAAATCTTCTTTTGAAGTAGTTATGTTCACGTCAAAATTTTTGAAACTTCCGTTTACTTCAGAAATGCCAAGGTGGGTAATAGAGAATCCCAATTGTGAATGCGCTTTGTCCTGTTTCCATGTTGTTAGCGTGGTAAAAGCAAAAACTGTTACTACAACCGAAGAAAGAAGAATGATTTTTTTCATGATCGTTTTGTTTTTAATTAGCGTTTGTTTGTTTTAGAAATTTTAAATAAAATGGTAAGGCTGTTATATAGTTATAGAATCGGACAAGGTGAAGGTTTAAACCCCAGGGTTTCAACAAGCCCGGTTACTGTATTCAGAGCTTCCTGATCTTTACCGGATATCATACACTCAATGGTATTTTTTTGTGAGTAGGAGCGTTCAAAATCAGTTACCTGCAATCCGGTAAAAGCCTGTACAATATGGGAGTCAGGTAGTAATTCCTCCAGGTCCTTTACTCCTTCTTCAACCGTAACCACAATTTTCTGACTGGCTACAGGTCTTATTTTTCTGGCTATATCTTTCTTTTCATTACAAGTTGCACAAGCGAGTAAAATAATGTCGGCTTCCCAGGTTGCTTCATATGAACAAAGCAATGCTTCGACATCCGAAGCCGGGTTAGTGGACTTAAGTTGCTCAACAAATGAACAGGCCTGGTTAAAATCGGCATCGCATAAAATCACTTTGTCCCTGTTGACGGATAAGCCACGGGTAAGGGCCTGCCCAATTTCACCTGCTCCAATGATCACAATTGTCCGTGGTGTTTGCATTGTTATTAATTTGACAAGGCAAAACTATCCTACCTGTATAGCCTGACCATTGAGATGGAGCAAGAAATGGCATTGACATATATCAAGACCAGAATTGTAATTATGTAACAGGCTTCAGCACGCACATCAACGTCCCTTGCGTCGCACACTTGTACGCTATTAACCGTATCAGCCGTAAATATTCCGGAACGCAGTTGCTAACCAGGATTTCTTTCAGAAATGATCTTGTAAGAAGGGTCAAGAATATATTCGATGGTGGTAGTGTAATTTTCGGTATTACTTTCTGCTTCACTTTTTAATTCTTCGTTTACAGTGATCACAACTTTGCAGTTCTGTTCCTGCGGCTGCACTTGTAATGTTTTAAAATCTGGTCTGCAACTATACCCGGCAGGTGTTATAAAAAGGTCGTTGATCACTTTGCTGAGCGAATCTTTACCAAGAGAAGAAGATTCATAATATTCTTTTACAGTAGGTGCATAAAAGGCAGTGATGGCCTGCAGGTCTCTTTTATTATAGGCACCATATAATTTATTTAAAAAATCAGTGACGCTGGACTGGGTAAAAAGCGGTGTTTTTTTCTCAACAACCTCCGCATTGGTGGTTTCGGATGCTGTTTGTTCACTATTGCCTGAAAAATAACTGAATGCAAAAAAGCTAAGTGCTGCAATACCGGTGAACAATAAAAAACCAGTTAAGAGTTTGTTGTTTTTGGTTTTTGGTGAAGAATAAGATGTAGGTATGGGTTGTGGCTGTGGCGCTGGTGACGTTACCGGTGCCGGCATGTGTATATAACGGTCTTCAGTAACCGGTTTAGGGTCCGGTACCGTAACTACTGGTGCAGGTTTGGGTTTAGGCTGCACGTTTATGGTGAAGGAACGGTTTTTAGTACCTACTGTCAGAACGTAATTGGTAGTGTTGTTCAAAACCACTTTTTTGGTACCAACTTTTTCTTCCACATCACCCATGTGAGAAATATGGATCTTTCCTGTTCCTTTTACATTCCAGTTTATGGTTGCCAGTTCCCCTTCTTGCACGGTATACCTGTCGGCCCTGAATTCAATGATCTCATCCTGTTCAATTGGCGGAGCTGTTTCTTTTGGTTTTTTTGAAAAATCAAATTCATAGCTTTCAATCCCATCAGAATAAACCAGCGGTAGCCGGTCGCCTTCATTTACAATTTCAACTGTATTTAATTGTTGTTTCAAAAGTTGTAAACGCAGGGGAGTAATTCCTTTTTTATTGCCACCTACCAAAACGTCCTTACCGGAAGGAATGGTCTTTATTTCAATAAGGTATTCCTTCTCGCGAACAGGGGGAGGTGGTGGGACAATTGGTTGCTGTACGGGTAAAGGGGAAGGGGCGGCTGGTGGTACCCATTTTTGATGTTCAAAGGGGATGGATTCGAATTCTTTAAATAAACGGGGTTTTTCAATGGATGACAGGTCGCTTATTTTGCTAAAACCAATGATTTTATCCAGGTAATAATTAATACCCTCATTATTGTAATTTTTTAATTTGATAATGACGGTTGATGAAGCCGGATTAAAGAAGTCGGATGCAGAAAAAAGCGAATGCTCATTGTTAAAACCACCTTGTTCCATATCCATCCAGACGCGGGGATCGGTTTTAACAGCCTCAATTGTAGTAAGCATTACCCAAATGGAAAAGCGATCAATGGTCTCAGAAAAATGAGATGATAACCGTTTTAGCGGTTGAAAACCCGGGCTTCCGGTTTCCAGGTTTTTTTTCCCCCTGAAAGCCGGTATGTAAAGGGAGTCGTAATCAATTAATTTTAAATTGAAATCTTTTCCGTTGTACTGAATGTAGATATTGTTATACTTCAGGTCTCCGTGTCCTACACCGTTCTTTTCCAGGTTGTCATCCAACTCAACCAGTTTTTTCTGCAATAATGAAAGTGCCTGCGCATCACTCCGGTATTCATCAATAAAAACATTAAGTGGTGTGCCTTCCACCCAATCCATCTTTACAACAGGGTAAAACTGTCCTTCATAAAGGATCTCGTTATCCAGGAATTCGAAACCTACTTTCCAGGGTAGCTCTTTTTCCCTTAAAAAAGAAGCAAGCTGT
>DASTMJ010000213.1:0-13526 GCA_035714205.1 Flavisolibacter sp.
TGATAATATAGAAATATCCTTACCTGATAAAAGCAATAGTTACAGCAAAGCACAGGCTGTAATTGTACTCCAGGATTTTTTTAATAATAACAGCGTAAAAGGTTTTGAAGTAATTCACAAAGGTGACAACGGAGGCAGCCAGTTTTGTATTGGAACTCTTCAAACCAGGTCAGGTAATTACCGCACAACGGTTTTTATGAAAACAAAAAACGGGAGGCAACTGGTTAAAGAAATCCGGTTCCAATCCATTTAAAAGATTTTAAATAACAGGCCCACCAAAAACGGTGGGTTTTTTGTTGTTTGTAAGCAAAGAATATAATTCCTCTAAACCGGTTGAAAGTATTTTTGTGCCATGATAGATTTTGATGAACAATTGCAAAAGCTTATAGATGGAGCCCTGGTGGAAGACGTTGGGGATGGAGATCATTCTACGCTTTGTTGTATTCCGGCAGATGTAAAAGGCAAAGCAGTTCTAAAAATAAAGCAGGATGGGGTATTGGCCGGTGTGGATGTTGCTGAAAAAATATTCAGGTATAAAAAACCTTCGGTTCGTTTTAACCGGTATAAAAATGATGGTGAACTGATGGTTGAGGGTGATGTGGCTTTTGAAGTTGAAACCTTTGTTCATACCATATTGCAGTTAGAAAGACTGGTACTTAATTGCATGCAACGAATGAGCGGCATTGCAACACTAACCCGGCAATACGCAGATAAATTAGAAGGTTATAAAACCCGTTTGCTTGATACCCGTAAAACAACACCCAATTTCAGGCTATTGGAAAAAGAAGCAGTACGAATTGGTGGAGGTATCAATCACAGGTTTGGTTTGTTTGATATGATCATGTTAAAAGATAACCATATTGATTATTGTGGCGGGATAAAAGAAGCGATTAATCGTGCTTTTGATTATGTACAACGGTATCGTCCTGATCTGAAAATTGAAGTGGAGACCCGCAATCTTGATGACGTTAAGAAGGCGGTTGAAGCTGGAAAAGGTAAAATACACCGGCTGATGCTTGATAATTTCAAACCCGGGCAGATTGGAGAGGCGCTAAACATCATAAATGGTATTTTTGAAACAGAAGCCAGTGGTGGCATTAACCTGGATACCATTGAGGAATATGCTGCAACCGGCGTTGATTTTGTAAGCGTAGGAGGTTTGATTCACCAGGCAAAAAGTGTAGACCTTAGTTTAAAAGCGTTAATCGATTAACAGCCAGATAATGAGCAAAAAAAATAAGGCAGATAGAAACGGCTTTGTGTTTAGTACCGACCCTGATTTCAAATTCCGGGATGAGGAACATGAAATCACTGAAACACTTCCGGCAGAACAACAGCCCTTAAAAGTACGGTTAGAGACCAAACACCGCGGGGGAAAAACAGTAACCCTTGTCCAGGGATTTACAGGAACTGATGAGGATTTGCAGGACCTGTGTAAAAAATTAAAAAACTATTGCGGAACCGGGGGCTCTGCTAAAGAACAGGAAATTATTATACAAGGTGACCAACGAGATAAAATATTACAATGGCTTCTGAAAAATAGTTATAAAAAAGCAAGGAAGATTTGATCCCGGCTGAATTGATACCTTGCTAATTCTTTAGAAATTGTTTTATCAGTTTCACGCTATCAGCTTTTATCTCCACTAGATAAGCTGCTGCCGGCAGTTCACTTATACCTAGTGTTCCTTTTAAAATAGCTGTTTGTTTATCAAGCTTCCATTCTTTTACCAACATACCACCCATATTATAGACATTAATTTCTACTAAACCCTCGTAAGATAGACTCAACTGAATATGCAAATTATCTTTAACAGGATTTGGATATACAAGCAGGTTAGCAGCAGATGGATTAGTCATTGGCAAATTAGCGGTTGGAGGTGGTGTTGCAACAGGTGCCCTTCGGTATTGAAGCATCCATTCATAGACATTCATGTTGTTTTCTTTGAATTGCGGGTTATATGTTTGTGTCCACGAATCATGACCTCCGCCTGGGAATATGGTTTTTTTTGCCGCAGGCGTAGGTGCCGGTGCTTCATTGATCCATTCTATATAAGTATTAGTAAAGGATACCGAGATATCCTGGTCATATAAATTATGGGTAGCCCAAACAGGCAAATTAGATCTTGTTATGGTTCGGGCCTGGTCATATACCGGGGTGGAAGCCTGAGCCGATGGTACAATAGCGGCTAACTTATTGGCATTGGTAATTTTTGATCCGGCAAAATCAAAAGTCAATCCGCCTCCTTTGCTCAATCCAGTCATATAAATACGCGATATATCCACCTTATAGTTTTTAACTACATAATTTAACATGGTTTCAATATCACTTACAGCATCACTGCCCGATGGCATGAAAACGAACTGGGGTGAAATTATTATGAATTTGAATGTCTGTCCGTTAACCGTAAACGCCGACGGGAATTCACCAATGTTGATCTGCCTTGTTAAACCAACTTTCAACAACCTGGGTAGTTGTTGCGGACTGCCATCACCAATATCACCTCCGCCATGTATAAAAAAGATCAGCGGGTATGTTTTGGTGCCAGCCGGATCATAACCTTCCGGGAGGTACTCGTAATAGCCTTTTGAGTACTTACCAATAGATACATACTTAGGCGTATGTGTTTGTGCAAAGGTGCTGGTAACAAAAAAAAGAATGGGTACAAGCCCAAATAGTTTTCGTAAAGGTGTTGCCATAACTGTTAGCATTAAGGGTTTGATAGCAGCAATGCTATTTGATTTCAACGGATACTTCCAGTATAGGCAAAAGATGAAAGGTGGCTTGTGTTACAAATTTATAGTTTAATGGTCAGCAAACTACTATTGTCCTTGTGCCAGGCTATATGCTTTTTTCCCACTCCACATGTTCAAAAGCTCTAATGAACATATCTTAAAATCAGCACTTAGACTGACATAAAGGCCAATGATATCCTGTTGTGTTAAAGGGTGTTCATTTAAGGCTTCAAACCTGAGGTTATATTGATTTACAAGGTTGGTATATTTAGATCCGGTGGGCCAAACCTGTGTACCACGATTACTTATACTGATGAGCTTGAATTTAATTCCTCCGTGATGAAGACATTTTTGTGCAATCAATTCAGGCTGTTCTATGCTTTCAATAAACATATCGACACCCACAATTTTTTCATCTTCGGCTTCTTTGGAAACCATCATGGCATTTACTTCCAGATGGCAAACCGCAGGGGTTTCAGGTTCATTGGGTATAACTGGTTTGGCTCCTATTACCGGGGATTTACCAAAGTTTGAAACAATAGCTTCTGCAAATTCAGTTGTATTATAAGCTTTTGTTGACTTGTCACCAAAATCTCCGGTACGTACACCTTGCTCCAGTGTATACAATAGAGCATTCTCAATAACAGCAGCGTTTTCAACCAAACCTAAATGACGAAGCATGGCTAGCCCGCTTAACAATAAGGCAGTTGGATTGGCAATGTTCTTCCCGGCAATATCCGGAGCCGTACCATGCACCGCTTCAAAAATGGAGATGTGGTCACCAATATTAGCTGAAGGGGCAAAACCTAATCCTCCCACTAGTCCTGCACAAAGATCAGAAATGATGTCACCTTGCAGGTTGGTCATTACAACTACATCAAATTGATCAGGCCTCACTACCAATTGCATGGCCAGGTCGTCTACAATCTTGTCATCGGCTTTCAGCTCAGGAAATTCTTTGGCAACTTCATAAAAACACTCCAGGAATAATCCATCGGTCAGCTTCATGATGTTGGCTTTATGGCCACAGGTAATACGACGTGCACCTTTTTGTTTGGCCATTTCAAACGCATAACGGATCACCTGGAGACTTCCGGGCCTGGTAATAAAGCGGCGGCTTAAGGCTACATCATGCGTTAGCATATGTTCAATACCACCGTAAGTGTCTTCAATATTTTCTCTTACAATCGTTAGGTCTATAGGAATTCCGGCTTTGCTGAAAACAGTATCAACACCATGGAGGGTTTGAAAAACCCTTTTATTGGCATATGTATTCCAAGTTTTTCGGGCAGTAACATTTACACTCTTTACACCTTTACCTTTTGGGGTTTCCATAGGGCCTTTAAATAAAATTCCAAGGCTTTCAATAGTTTGCTGAGCTTCTGGTGTCATCCCATTAGAGAAGCCTTTATCGAATACCCATTTTCCCATTTCCACATATTCATACTTCAATCCCACTTTATTTGCATCAAAAATCTTTAATACCGCATCCATGATCTCAGGCCCAATTCCATCACCTTTTGCTACTGCTATTTTCATATATAAACAATTTATTTTCAAATGGGTGCATACATATTGCGAGTTTTGTACTAGTAAAAACACCTTAAGTGTAAAGCAGTTCTATACTCATTTATATTACAATATGTACGTTAGCCTTTGAGGTTATTGTGCCGCAAAAATAGTTCTTGTAGAATCTTTTACTCCAAATAATTCGTTTATAATTTGTGGCAGCAACTTTGATTTATATTTACTAAAATCTATTGTATGGTTAGCATGATTTCGGAAGGTGTAAAAGTAAGCGTGGAAACGTTCTATCAGCAGGATTACTCCAATCCCATGCAGTCAGAATTTATGTTTGCATATCGGATTACAATTGAGAATCATAATTCTTTCCCGGTAAAATTACATAGCCGTCACTGGCATATATTCGATAGCGATGGAAGCTACAGGGAAGTGGAAGGTGAAGGTGTAGTTGGAATGCAACCACTCATTAGCGGCGGAGAGGAATACCAATATGTCAGCGGGTGCAACCTGCATACAGAAATTGGCCGTATGCATGGAACCTACCTGATGGAAAACATTCATACTAAAGAAGTATTTGAAGTGAACATTCCCGCATTTGATATGATTACTCCTTTCAAGTATAATTAAGCAGGAGTAGAATTGTGATCTATGGAGTTTTAACCAAGGGGTTAGGGTTCATTCATATTCTTACTACTTAATGCTTTTGCTTCTGCAGCTAAGTTTTTTTAATTCACCGATCAGTCTCAACAACAAATTGACAAGCCTGTGACATGGTCCACCTTATCAATGTACTGTCTGATAAAACTCCTGTTAGTTTCTAACAAAGGTCATATTAGAGGTTAATCCAGCTTTCTATTTTTGATAAATGGAAAGTGAAATAGTAAATCCTTTACTAATCAGGAAATACAACCAGCCGGTTCCCAGGTATACAAGCTACCCCACCGTTCCCTCCTGGAATGACGAAATAGACGTAGAACGCTGGAAACAAAACTTCAAATTAAAATTTGAAGAACAAAACGCTGTGAATGGTATTAGCCTTTATATTCACCTTCCCTTCTGCGAAAAATTATGTACGTATTGCGGGTGTAATAAAAAGATCACGACTAATCATAAAGTTGAAGATGAATACCTGCAGGTAATAGAAAAAGAATGGAACCTTTACCGTAAGCTAATGAAACAAACCCCGGTCATTCGTGAGTTGCATCTGGGTGGTGGTACTCCAACTTTTTTTTCACCCAGGAACCTGCAAAAACTTCTACACATTATTTTAAAAAACAGCATTGTTCACCCACGTTATGAATTTAGCATCGAAGGTCATCCGAACAATACATCTGCGGAGCATTTAAAAATGTTGTACGCCGAAGGCTTCCGCCGAATCAGTTATGGTGTCCAGGATAATGATCCAAAAGTGCAACGGGTTATAAACAGAGTGCAGCCTTTTGAAAATGTTAAAAAGGCAACCGATACAGCTCGTTCCATTGGCTTTCGCTCCGTTAATTTCGACCTGATCTATGGTCTTCCGCTTCAAACCTTAGAAAGTATTGAACGAACAATCAATGAAGTAATCACCTTAAAGCCCGACAGGATTGCCTTTTATAGTTATGCCCATGTACCGTGGACCAGCAAGGCGCAACGGTTATTTGATGAAACCGATCTGCCTTCTGCCGAACTAAAAATACAGCTATACCTGAAAGGGAAAGAACTGTTGATGCAAAATGGTTATGTTGATATTGGTATGGATCATTTTGCTTTACCTACAGATGATTTATACAAAGCCTGGAAAACAGGAAGATTACATCGCAATTTTATGGGGTACACTACGCAAGCCAGCAGCTTTTTATTGGGATTAGGAGTGTCAAGTATAAGTGACACCGGTAATGCCTTTGCCCAAAACAAAAAGTCACTGCACGACTATTACACCGCTGTAAAAGAAGGTAAACTGGCTTTAAAAAGAGGATACTTTTTAAACGATGAAGACCTTGCCTTTCGCAAGTATATTCTAGATATTGTTTGTAAGGGTGAAACCCGGTTTTCTGCTGATCACATGCCTTTATTAAAGGAATATACATTTCCAAAGCTCATAGATCTGGCAAAAGATGGATTAGCAGAATGGAACGAGCAGGGATTAAACTTAACAGAGCAAGGGCATTATTTTATCCGAAATGTTTGCAGCGCATTTGATTTATACCTGTTGCGGCCGACAGGCGATCCCGCAAAACAGGTATTTAGTAAGGCCATTTAATCCTCATCCAAAAAATCTTCCAGCTCCCTTCTTTGTTTTTTGGTTGGTCGCCCTATCTTACTTTGTCTTTTCCCTGTATGAAAGGATGCTGCCTGGAATTGAAGCCGTTCTAATTCTTCCTTTGGTGTAATGTCAATATAGTAGTTGATGGCTTCTGAATAGGCTACCCTGTTCGCTAATAGAGCTGTTACTTTTATAACCCACCGTTTGGCTTCCGTTTTTACTTCATATTCGTCACCAATACTTACATTCTTTGCTGCTTTAACAGAAGTGCCATGTTGTTTCACTTTGCCAGTGTCGCAGGCAGCAGCAGCAAGTGTTCTTGTTTTAAAAATACGGATGGCCCAAAGATATTTGTCGAGTCTAAGCTTTTCTTTACCCGCCATTATTCAAAATTATATGGTAAAAAAGAATATCGCTAAAATCAGGCAAAAACATAAAAGCCGCAAGCTGTTCTGCTTACGGCTTCTTGTTATAAATGCAATAATTATCCCTGTGCAAAAAACTTATGGAAATACGGGATGGTCTCAATTCCTTTATAATAATTCTCCAGGTTAAATTTTTCATTTGGAGAATGAAGGTTGTCGCTATCTAAACCGAAACCCATAAAAACAATTTTAATCCCCAGCTCTTTTTCAAGAATGGTACAAATTGGAATACTGCCGCCGCCCCTAACCGGTATTGGATCTTTCCCAAAAGTAGTTTTGATTGCTTTTGCTGCTGCCTGGTAACCTTTACTGGTAATAGGTGTCACATAGGGCTCACCACCATGATGCAGTTCTGCTTTTACGGTAACACCAGCCGGAGCCGATTTTTCAAAATAATTGATCAGTAACTGGCTGATTTTATCAGTAGACTGGTTGGGTACCAGGCGGGCAGAGATTTTTGCAAAAGCTTTGGAAGGCAAAACTGTTTTAGCTCCTTCACCTGTGTAACCGCCCCAAATACCATTTAATTCAAGAGTGGGACGAATACCTGTTCTTTCGTTAGTTGTATAATTTTTTTCACCCCACAATTCTTTTATGCCCAATTCTTTTTTGTATTCTTCTTCATCAAAAGGTGCCTTTGCCAGTAAACTGCGTTCTTCTTGTGTTGGAACCGCCACATCATCATAAAAACCAGGAATGGTAATATGATTGTTCTCATCGTGGCAGGAAGCGATCATTTTACATAAAATTGTGATGGGGTTGGCCACAGCACCACCATAAGTACCACTATGAAGATCGCGGTTGGCACCTGTTACTTCCACTTGTATGTACGATAGTCCTCTCATGCCCACATCCAATGTAGGCGTATCCATGCTTAACAAAGCACTGTCGCTGATAAGTATCACATCGGCCTTTAAAAGATCTTTGTGCTCGGCTACAAATTTTCCAAGGTTGGGTGAACCCACTTCTTCTTCGCCTTCAATCAAAAATTTAATATTGGTTTCAAGACTATTTGTCTTAGCCATTATTTCCATTGCCTTTACATGCATATAAAACTGGCCTTTATCATCGGCGCTTCCCCTGGCAAATACTTTCCCGTCTTTAATAACCGGTTCAAAAGGTCCGCTATGCCAAAGTTCCAATGGCTCCGGGGGTTGCACATCATAATGGCCGTAAACTAAAACAGTGGGTTTTGAAGTATCAATTATTTTTTCAGCAAAAACTACAGGATGACCTGCCGTCTCCATAACTTCTGCTTTGTCTGCACCAGAATCTAATAACCGTTGACGAACTACTTCTGCACATTTACGCATATCCTCTTTGTGTTCTTTTTTTGCACTTACAGAAGGTATACGCAATAATTCTAGCATCTCGTCTAAAAAACGTTGCTCATGCTGTTGCTGATAATCTTTCCATGCTGTCTGCATATGGTATTAGTTGATTTTATAAAAATAATTGATCATAAACCGTATAACGGGGGTTAAATTTAAGCATTAACCAACTGACCTGCTCAAGGAAGTCTAAAGTCATTCAATAAACCAGTTGGTTAAAAAACCTATGACGTTTATTCCCTTGTTTTTTTCTTGTTTGAAAGGGAAGTCGCTTTCATAATAGAAGTATTGCCAAACTGGTTTTTAATGGTATCAACTGCCTTAAATAATTCTAATTTTTCAATCATGTCATCAAACAGGCTCATTTGAACGGTCATAGGCACCAGGTGGCTGAAGCGTACACCAAGCAGACGTATCTTTTCACCTTTTTTATAGAGTTTGTGAAAAAGGTCTTTCACTTTTGCTATAAGCACATTGTCCAAAGCCGTATAGTCAACCACTTCCTGTTTAGATACGGTGGTAAAATCGGAATATCTCAATTTTACTGTAATACATCCGGTTAATCTTTCCTCCTGTCGCAGGTCATAAGCTGTCGCCTCGGTTAATTTAACCAGTTCTGTCAATAAAAAAACCGGATCATCACTGTCCTCATGAAATGTATTTTCATGGGATAATGATTTTTGGTCATTGTATTGTTCCACTAAAGAACCTGAAATACCATGCGCTTTTTCCCATAGTTTTTTACCCCATTTTCCAAAATAGTGCTCCAGTTGATCAAATGGTGTTTTAGCAATTTGTTCAATGGTGTATATCCCAAGATTTTGTAGTTCTAACTGCGTTTGTTTTCCCACACCTGGTATTTTGTCAACCGTTAACGGCCAAAGAAAAGCAGTTTCTTTTCCTGCAGGAATTTCCAGGTACCCATTGGGTTTTGCTTCGTTGGTGGCCATTTTGCTAACCAGTTTGCTTGTTGATAAGCCATAGGAGATGGGCAGGCCTGTTTCTCTAATGATCTTTTGCCTTAATTCCCTCGTGTACTGGCTTACTCCAAAGAACTTGTCCATCCCTGTTAGGTCTATATAAAATTCATCTATTGATGCCTTTTCAAAAAGTGGAACTGCGTCGGCAATGATCTGGGTCACTATTCGTGAATATTTGCTGTACTCATGATGGCTGCCTTTTAAAAAAATAGCCTGTGGACATAAACGTTTGGCAGTCATGGAGGGCATTGCACTTTGAATTCCAAATTTTCTGGCTTCGTAGCTACAAGCAGCTACAATGCCTCGTTGACCATCGCCACCAACAATAATTGGTTTTCCTTTCAATTGCGGCTGTTTTAGTATTTCAACAGAAACAAAAAATGCGTCAAGGTCAAAATGGGCAATATTTCGGGTAGATGTTGACAACCCATCAAAATTAACCTTATCTGCTTCTTTGCCATTAATTTTAACGAACCAAGCCAATCATTTTGTCCAGTACAGAACAACTACAATTATTTATTAACCAGGTGCATCCTTTAAAAGAAAAGGAATGGACGGCTTTTGAAAATATTTGGCAGTTGGCGGCCTGTAAAAGAAAAACGCTTTTAACTGCAGCGGGAGATAAGGAACGGCATTTATATTTTGTAATGGAAGGGGTACAAAGAAGCTTTTATGTAAGTAAAAAGGGAGTAGAAATTACCACTGTTTTTACATACCCGTTTTCGTTTTCCGGCGTTGCAGATTCTTTTCTAACACAAACGCCCTCGCTTTATTTTTTAGAAACGCTTACGGCTAGCCGATTTTTGAGAACTACATACCAGCAGCTATCTGAATTAATGGAACAATATCCTTCCATTCAACAATTGATTTTAAAGGCCACCTCCCTGGCATTAAAAGGCGCCTTGGAAAGACAGGTGGAACTTCAATGTTTTAGTGCAGAGGAAAAGTTTCGCCAATTGTTGACCCGTAGTCCACAGGTTCTCAATTTAATTCCCCATAAATACCTTGCTTCTTATTTAGGTATAGATGCAGCTACATTTAGCCGACTTTTAGGGACCGTTCGTATATAAATCTTGGTGCAGGCAAAGATTTTGCAATTATAGTTGGAATAGTTTTGTCAAAAATTCAGGTTTTCGTAAGGAACCCATTATTTAATTACGTTTTACTCTTATATGAAACCTGCAAAAAAATAAATTAAGATGAAAAAATTTAAAAGCGAAGAGCTGATTGACCAATTAGAATCTGACGTCAGGCAATTGATAGCTGCTGCCGAACATTTACAACAGGCAGATTCCATCAAACTTGCTTATCCACCTGCCGAAGGGAAATGGAGTGCTGCCCAGGCTTTGGAGCATTTAAATATGTATAACCGCTATTATTTGCCTGCTATTGAGAAATCAATGGTGCATATCCCTAAGGAAGTTAATTCCTGGTTTGTACCCGGTTTTTTTGGTAATTACTTTACAAATATGATGATGCCAAAGAACGTGTACGAAGTGAAAAATAAAATGAAAGCCATGAAAGGTTATAAGCCGGACAGGGGAGTGAATGTGGAAAATGTATTTAAAGAGTTTTACGAGCACCAGAATAAATTGTTGCATTTATTAGAAACTGCACGTAAACGTAACCTGGAGCAGGTAAAAGTGCCCACTTCTATCAGCAATTTCATCCGTTTAAAACTGGGTGACACCTTCCGTTTTCTGATTGCACATGAGCAGCGGCACATGATCCAGGCCCGTAATGCTATAAAAGCAACCGGAGTGTCTACTGATAAATTTCCAGTAATCCTGGAGGCAGCGAGACTATAACCTGCTGTTTTTTATTATCAAGTTTAATAATGGTTTCTTCGTGCAGGGGAATAAAAGCTTCCTTGCCATTAAGATCTATGCGGCAGAGAAGCTGATGGGGTTGTTCTATCACCTCCAATACTTTCCCCAGTAATTGGCCTTCCTCCACAATTTCGAAACCAAGCAGGTTAATGGGAGAAGTTTTGGCAGAGAATTTTTTAAAATCAGCTTCGGGTAGCCAAACCTCTTTCTGAGCCAGTTTAATTGCCTGTTCCCGGGTGTTGACACCTTCCAGTTTCAGGTACACTTCTTCTTCGTTCCTGATCTTCGTGGTTTCAATAAACCAGGGAATAAAACTTTCTTTTCTTTCTTCAATAAAAATGGCCTTAAGGTTTTTAAGCGACGTTTTTTTACCGAGGTTATGTTTCAGAATCAGTTCTCCTTTTAGCCCGAATATGGCCACCAGCTTACCTATTTTAAAATATTCAGTCATTAAAAAATAAAGGTTCAAAAGTAAAAACTAAAAAGTCAAAAGCGGTTTCAAATTGTTGAACAGAATTGCAGGCGTACAAGAGTGCGACGCAAGAAAAGCTGAATAGCAGCATTGAAGTTTAGTTCAAAAAAAATTTGGTAAGCCAATCTGGGAAAAGCATGTTTGGTACATTTAAAACTACTGCAATTAAAAAAATCCCGCTATAAAGCGGGATTTAATCTTTTGAAGGTCTTGGATGCGGAATTAGCCTTCAGAACCCGCCCCTGGAGCCGGTCTTCTTTCACGGCGCTGGTAAGGTGGATTTCTTCTGCCTCTTCTTTCACGTTGAGCTTCTTCCTGGCGTTTCCTGATTTGAGCTTCATGCTCAGAATGCCAACTTTGGAATTTTGTCATTGCTGTTGCTTCGTCAAACAAGCCCAGGGATACACCGCGCAATAAATGCTTCAGGTATAATACTCCCTTGTACGATAAAATCTTACGAACGGTGTCGGTAGGTTGCGCACCTTTGTGCAACCACTCCAATGACTTTTGACGATCTAACTGCACAGTGGCAGGAGTTGTCAAAGGATTGTAAGTACCTAACTTTTGAATGAATTTACCATCGCGGGGACTGCGTGCATCTGCAACTACAATGAAGTAGAAGGGTCTCTTCTTAGACCCGTGTCTTTGTAAACGGATTTTAACTGGCATCTTAAATAGAAATTTAAATGCGTGAAACAATAATTGTTAAGTGTGCAAATCTAAGGTTTCAGGCTGAAAAAGCAAATTATCTGATTGTAAACTTTAGCCTGTGGCTGATTTGAGGCGAATTTTCTATGTAGCCGGCAATAGTAATATTTTTCAACTTTTGTTGCGTCGCACACTTTTGCGGCTTGGTCGCTGCTCAGCATAAAAAAACCAGCTTCTAAATAAACAGCATCTTTATTTTACCGGCGTATATAATCTGCAAAAATCGGCCATATGCTTACCTTCTGCCCAGCCCGGGCATCATACGCCCCATAGGCATTTTGTTCATGGTCTTCATCATTTCCCGCATTTGTTCAAATTGCTTCATAAAGGCATTTACTTCTGTAACATCCTTACCGCTTCCTTTGGCAATCCGTTTGCGGCGGCTGCCGTCAATAAGATCAGGGTTCGCTCTTTCTTCCGGTGTCATAGAGTTGATAATAGCCTCAATACCCTTAAAAGCATCGTCGCTGATATCAATATCTTTTATGGCTTTGCCTACGCCGGGTATCATGGCCATCAGGTCTTTAATGTTACCCATACGCTTGATCTGTTCCAGTTGCTGTTTAAAATCAGCGAAATCAAACTGGTTCTTACGGATCTTTTTTTCCAGTTTACGTGCCTGTTCTTCGTCAAATTCGGCCTGCGCTTTTTCAACAAGAGTGGTAATATCACCCATGCCTAAAATACGCTGGGCCATACGCTCCGGGTAAAATACATCCAGCGTATCCAGCTTTTCACCGCTGCTGATGAATTTAATGGGTTTATTTACCGTGTATTTAATAGAAAGAGCTGCACCACCACGGGTATCACCATCCAGTTTTGTAAGTACCACACCTGAAAAATCGAGCCTGTCGTTAAAGGCTTTGGCCGTGTTCACTGCATCCTGGCCGGTCATGCTATCTACTACAAATAAAATCTCCTGCGGATTGACAGCGTTTTTAATATTAGCCACCTCGGTCATCATGGCCTCGTCTATGGCTAATCTTCCGGCGGTATCAATTATGACAACATTTTTATTTTTACTGCGGGCTTCTTTTATAGCATTCTGGGCAATATCAACCGGGTTTTTATTTTCCAGTTCAATATGTACATCAACCCCAATCTGTTCGCCTAAAACCCTTAATTGTTCCATAGCCGCAGGACGGTATACGTCGGCAGCCACAAGAATGGGAGAAAGCTTTTTTTGTTTTTTCAGGTAGTTGGCCAGCTTTCCGCTAAACGTAGTTTTACCACTACCTTGTAAACCTGCAATCAAAATAACAGCGGGAGCTCCCTTTGA
>DASTMJ010000214.1:0-7967 GCA_035714205.1 Flavisolibacter sp.
CACAACGTCATTAATTGGACCAAAGGGCAAATATTTACTAACGCTAAAGCCTGCCTTTGCAAGATTGTAGGTAATGTTATCGCTCATGCCAAACAACTGGCTGAAATGTACATGAGGGTGATTGTGCGAAAGTTTTTTTTCATCCATTAACTGAGTTCCCAACAAATTACTTTGTTCATTATGTGATGCGATGATAACTCCTACCCTGTCAATATGCTCAATACAAAACCGAACTGCTTCGTCATAGTCTTTATCCGTTTCCTCTTTTGTAGCTTGTATGGGTGAAGGATATCCTTTTTCTGCAGCTCTTTGTCTTTCCTTTTCCATATAAGCTCCACGTACCAGTTTAACTCCCAGTAGAAAATTTCTTTCCTCTGCTGCTTCGTATGACTGGTAAAGAAAAGCCAACCTGTCATGGCGATATAGTTGCAGTGTATTATAAATTACCAGCCTGGTTTTATTAAATTCATCCATCATCAGCATGGTCAGTGCATCCAGCGGATCTTGTATCCATGTTTCTTCGGCATCTATTAAAAAACCTACACCTGCGTCCCGGGCGGTTTCGCAAATCTGCCGTAATCTTCCGGCAACCCGCTGCCATTCGTTTAATTCTGCAACCGAAAGCTGTTGTAGGGCATCATTATACTTTTTTACAAGAGTAGCTGCTTCCGACTGGTGCATTAAAGTATCAAGTTTTTCAAGCAGCGCAAACCGGGAAATGCCCGTCACCTTTACACTCATGAAGGGCACATTTGGTTGAGTAGCCGCAAAATTGATCACACGTATAAACTCATCCCGTGCATGATCATAATTGCTTTCGCCTTCTTTTCCTTCCACGCCGTAATCCAATATAGTTTGCACATTATAGTTGGCCATATGTTTTGCCACCGGAATCGTTTCCTCCAGGGTTTCTCCACCTACAAACTGCTTGAATATTGTTTTTCGTATCAGGCCTTTAACAGGCAATCCTGCCCTTAAGCTCCAGGGTGCCAGTTTTGCACCCAGTTTTACCAGCCAGGGTTTAGCCATCAAGGTAAACAGCCAGTGTGCATGTTTTAATTCGTTGTCAGAATCATGAGCAAAAGCAATCTCGGTATTATCGAATGAAATATTAGTTTTCATGCAGGTGCAAAGCTAAGCGTTCAATAAACAAAAAGGTAGCCTGGCAATGCCATTATGATAAAAATCATCTCGTTACAACCAAATACATAAATCATATGAGCCCAAAACACTGACAGCCACAAACCTTTTGTTACTTACCCTTAGCTTTGCGCAAATTCCTTATATGCAAACAAGAAAACCATCCGATAGTGTGACCATGATGACAGAAATTGTATTACCTAATGACACGAATGTGTTTGGAAATTTAATGGGTGGTCGATTGATGTACTGGATGGATATTGCAGCCGCTATTGCTGCACAACGACACTGCAACGCACCGGTAGTTACAGCTTCGGTTGACAATATTTCATTTGAAAACCCTATCAAACTTGGCAATACAGTGCATATTGAAGCTAAAGTTAGCAGGGCCTTTAATACCTCTATGGAAGTGCACCTGAAAGTTTGGGGTGAAGATTTTACACAACAATACAAATACAAAAGCAATGAAGCCTATTATACATTTGTAGCACTTGACCCTAACCGCAGGCCACGTATTGTGCCACAACTAATACCAGAAACCGAAGAAGAAAAAAAGTTATTTGAAGGAGCTTTGCACAGAAGACAGGTACGGCTGATATTAGGCGGAAAAATGAAGCCCGATGACGCAGCAGAATTAAAATCATTATTTTTTAAAAACGATTAAGATGGCAGCATATATAATTGTTGATGTAAACATTCATGATCCGGAAACATATGAAGATTATAAAAAACTAACCCCTGGATCGCTGAAGCCATTTGATGGAAAATTTATTGTTCGGGGGGCCAGCACAGAAACGCTGGAAGGAGACTGGGAACCGCAACGTATTGTAGTTCTCGAATTTCCTACCCTGGAAAAAGCCAAAGCCTGGTGGAGTTCGGAAGGATATGCACCTGCAAAAGCACTACGGCAATCTGCATCTACCACACGAATGATCGTGGTAGAAGGATTTAATGGATAAAAAAACCTCAAACTTTGCGATTAGCAATTGTTTAAGAAGTACGTTTTATTTTAAATAGGCAGAATACATCCACACCAGTTTTTCCTGTTCGCGGATATAGTCACTCATTAAAGCACTGGTACCTTCATCATTTGTTTCATCTGATACTTCTATAATATCACGTTGCAACTGTATTAAAGTGCGGAATGAATCGAGTATGATCTGCATGGCTTCATTGCCTTTGGAAATATTTTTTGCTTCTTTGATTCCCGCAGTTTTGATGTAGTCGGTATAAGTATGTAAAGGAGTATAACCCAGTGTAAGAACCCGCTCGGCTATTTCATCAACCTTTATTAAAAGATCATTATAGAGTTCTTCAAACTTGGCGTGCAGTTCAAAAAATTTTTCACCCGTAATATTCCAATGAAATCCGCGAACATTGATGTAAAAAACCTGGTAATTCGCCAGCAATACATTCATACTATCAGCCAGCTTCTTCGATTTTGCTGTGTCTAAACCGATCTGTGTTTGTCTTGCCATAATAACGTTTGTATTTAATGTTTGAGAGCTGAGATGCTGTATATTATTGGTATCTATTGTTATTTATGCTACCGCTTCTTCCCTTGTTTTCCAATGATGAGCACCCGTTAGCATATGTTCTTTACTTTGTTCAATGGCATCCATAACCTGTGCGAGTATTTGTTCGGCTGGTGCTTCGTAATCAATTTGAAGTGGCTCTTTAAACCTAACGGATAATGGAACACCCGTTTTTTTAAACTTCAAGCCTTTTTTATTGAAGGCACGCCAAAAGCCCTGGATCACTACCGGTATCACCACCGGCTGGCAATGTTTGATGATGTAAGCCGTACCCTTTCTGCCCGGAGCATAAGGTTTGGTAGTTCCTTGCGGAAAAGTAATTACCCAGGCACTGTGTAAAGCTCTTTCAATTTTCCTGGTATCGGAAGGGTCTAATCCACGTCTCGTTTCTGCACCATCTTTTTTCCAGGTGCGTTTTACAGTTAGTGCTCCGGCCAATGTAAATAAGCGGCTGATCCAGCTGCTTTTCATAGTTTCTTCAGCCGCAACATAATAAACACTTGTAAATGGATTGAGGAGATAATAGGGAATACCCAGGCGATTACGTTTACGCCATTTTACTGCACAGAAAATATGCAGAAAGGTAATTACATCAGCAAAATAGGTTTGATGATTACTTACAAAAAGAACGTTTCTTTTTGGCAGGTTTTCAATGTGCTCGGTACCACTGATCTTTAGTTTATTCACCATTGCAAGCCCCGGATAAGAAACAATTCCTACAAGGGCATAAACCAATTTTCGTACAAGTTTAAATTCTGCTAAATTTTTCCAAATACTCATACTGCAAGCAATTGTGTTTCAAAGTTACATGTTTACAAATTGTTAAGGAACTTAGTGCTGTTGTGTAATAAACCTGCAAATTACATCTACCAGTAAAATTAATGCCATGAAAAAAACAATTGTTACCCTTTCGCTTTTGCTCTTTGTACTAACCGGCTTTTCGCAGGTAATTAATAACCCTTACCCTAAAACCATCACGGTAACGGGCAGTGCAGAAATGGACATCATCCCCGATGAGATTTATGTACAGGTTGACCTGAAGGAATATGACAAAAAGGGACAGGGGAAAATAAATATCGACAAGATCAAACAGGATTTTCTAAAAAACGTCAGGGCTCTCGGGATTCCTGATTCTTTAGTTAGCGTTGCCGGCTACGACGGTAATAACTGGAACCCGTGGTGGAGGAAGAAAAATAAAAAAGATGAACTTTATGCATCTATTTCCTACCTGCTTAAATTAAAAAACAGTAAACAGGTAGATGACCTGGTAGAAAAACTTGATGATAATGCTACACAAAACTTTTTTATCCAGCGTACTGCTTCAAGCAAAATGACGGAGTTGCGCAAACAATTAAAAATAGAGGCAGTTCGTGCAGCAAAAGAAAAAGCAATTTACCTGGCTCAAGCTATTGATGAAAAGATAGGCGTGGCTGTGACCATTAATGAACCTACAGAATATTATACTCCTTTTATACAGAATTACAGGGTTGCCAATAAAGCTGTGATGATGGAATCAGCACCGGTGGCGGAAGATAATGCTGCACCGGTTGATTTTAAAAAGATCAAATTGAAATACGATGTGACCGTTGTGTTTTCATTGCAATAGATGCTTCAGACATCAAGGAATATTTCTTGCCGGGTGATCTAAAAAAGCACAAGTGTGGGACGCCACTAAGCGGAATAAAGATCGATAGCTGGTTTACGAAATAAAAAACCCTCAAGCAAGCTTGAGGGTTTTGAATATAAGAAGATCGAAAAATTATGCTTCCGGTTCAGGAGTAGTTGGGGTAGCACCACCTTTTTCCTCCTGCTGTAATCTTTCTTTGATCTGCGCCAGGGCACCCAGGTCACCTAAGGTTGGCTTTTCTACTTTGCTTTGCAGGCTCTTCACAGCTTTTTTGGTTTTGTCAGCATCAGCTCTTGCTTCCTTACGGGCAGCATCTTTTTCCTGAGCCTGAGACTGTTCCCAAATACGTGCATGAGAAACTACAATGCGTTTTTCGTTACGATCAAATTCAATTACCATGAATTCTGCAGTTTCATCAGCGCCTACGCTCTTACCATCTTCTTTTGCAAGGTGACGGTTTGGAGCAAAGCCTTCTAAACCATAAGGCAATTGTACAATAGCACCTTTATCATCTTTGCGCAACACTGTTCCTTCGTGAATTGAACCCACTGCGAAGGTATCCTGCAAGCTGTTCCAGGGATCTTCTTCCAATTGCTTATGACCTAATTGCAGTTTACGGTTTTCTTTATCTATACCCAGGATGATCACATCGATGTTCTCGCCAACTTTGGTGAACTCGGTTGGGTGATTGAAACGTTTCAACCAGCTAAGGTCAGAGATGTGGATCATACCACCGATACCTGATGTCAGTTCAACAAACACACCGTAAGGCGTGATGTTTTTCACAACACCTGTGTGACGGCTTCCTTCTGGGAATTTAGTTTCAATATCGCTCCATGGATCCTGAGACATTTGTTTGATAGAAAGGCTCATCTTGCGGCTTTCCTTATCCAGTGTTACCACTTTCGCTTCATGCTCATCGCCCAGTTTGAAAAATTCTTTCGCGTTGATAGGTGTGTTAGCCCATGTAATTTCAGATACGTGAACCAAACCTTCAACACCAGGAAGAATTTCAAGGAAAGCACCGTAGTCTTCAATGTTCACTACTTTACCTTTCACGATAGAACCTTCTACAATGGTATCAGGCAACACATCCCAAGGGTGAGGAGTCAGTTGTTTTAAACCAAGAGAGATACGTTTTTTCTCGTCGTCAAAATCCAATACCACTACGTTGATCTTCTGGTCTAATTTCAACACCTCTGAAGGATGGTTGATTCTGCCCCATGAAATATCGGTGATGTACAACAAACCGTCTAAGCCGCCAAGGTCCATAAATGCACCGAAGTCAGTAATGTTCTTAACTGTACCTTCCAATACCTGGCCTTTTTCAAGCTTACCAATGATCTGTGCACGTTGTGCTTCAATATCGCTTTCAATAAGAGCTTTGTGAGATACAACAGCATTCTTAATAGCTTCGTTGATCTTAACCACTTTGAACTCCATTGTTTTACCAACAAACTGGTCGTAGTCAGTAACAGGCTTAACGTCAATTTGAGAACCTGGTAAGAACGTTTCCATACCAAATACATCAACAATAAGACCGCCTTTGGTTTTGCTGGTAACAGTACCGGTAACAATTTCACCAGTCTTATGTACTTCAACAATTCTTTCCCATGCACGGGTAATGCGGGCTTGTTTACGGCTAAGATTCAGATTACCATCACGGTCTTCTTTTTCTACCACCATTACTTCCACTTCATCACCAACTTTCAATCCCTGCAGATCGCGGAATTCGTTTAATGAAACAAGGCCATCAGACTTAAAGCCAATGTTCAATACCACATCGGTTTTAGTGATACCTACTACAAGACCCCTAATCATTTCGCCATCGTTCAATTGTACAAAAGTGTTTTCATACACTTTATCGTACTTTTCTTTTTCTTCTTTGCTGTAGGTTGCTACGTTGCGTTTGTCAATACTCCAGTCAAAATCATCATGAGCTGTAGCCACACGTTCTTCAACTGGCTCCTGAACAGGTACATTTGTTATCGCTGTAGATGCTTCTGCCTGTGCAGGTGCATTCTCCTGTCCTTCAGCGTTTGGGTTAACAATTTGATTTTCTTCCATAATAAATCCCGAGGGTTTTGTTCGGGGCGGCAAAGATAAGTAATTGACCCCGTTTTAGGGTATAGAAGCCGGGATTTTTAGTGTGGAACTTCCCTAATGTTGTTAAGTACCTGCAAAGGTTTGTTCAGTTGGCGGTACCCGGCTACAAACCGTTGATTAAAAACCTGTTGCGTCGCACACTTGTACGTTCAGGAACTACATTCAGCAATGTTTTTTGCGGCAATCCATCCACTGGTCCAGGCATGTTGAAAATTAAAGCCGCCGGTAATGCCATCCACATCAAGGATCTCACCTGCAAAAAACAGGTTCGGAAGTTTTTTGCTCATCATGGTATTGGGATCTACCTGGTTTAAATGAACACCCCCCGAAGTAACAAATTCTTCCTTAAAAGTTGTTTTACCTTTTACCATTACCACATAATCTACCAGGCTCCTGATCAATGCATTTTCTGTTTTTGCCGGCAGGTCAGCAAAACGCATATCAATTTTTACTCCGGCCTGGTCTAATAAAAACTGCCATAAGCGATTGGGTAATTGACCAAAATTGTGGTTGCTGACTTTCTTTGTTGGTTGGGATGTTCTGAAATTTTGAAAATGCTCTTTTAAGTTTTGCTCATTATAAACAGGCAGCCAGTTTATATGAACTTTGAATTCATAATTTATCGCGGCAAGTTCTCTTGCACCCCAGGCACTCAAGCGCAAAATAGCCGGACCGCTTAAACCCCAGTGAGTAATTAAAGCGGGGCCTTCTTCCACCAGCTTTGTACTTTCTATTTTTACCCTGGCTTTTTCAACACTTAGGCCCATTAATTCTGTAATGGGATGTTTTGGCAGGTTGAATGTAAATAATGATGGCACTGGTTCGGCAATGGTATGACCTGTGTGCAGCAACCACTGGAACATGGAGGTTTTAGGATAGCCGCCACATGCAATGCAAACGAATTCAGACGCAAGTTGCCGGGAGCCTGGCAATTCAAGCATAAACTTTCCCTCTTCCATATTGATACTTCTTACTTCGGAGTTCATCCTGATCTCAACTCCATACTTGTTCGCTTCCTTCATCAAACAATCAATGATGCTTTGAGATGAATCTGTTACAGGAAACATTCTGCCATCCTTTTCGGCCTTTAGCTTTACACCTCTTTCTTCAAACCATTTTATTGTATCTGTAGTAAAGAATTGATGAAAGGTTTTTTTGACAAAGTTTTGCCCGCGGGGATAACGTTTACTCATTTCCGCTATGTCGAACAGGGCATGGGTAACATTGCACCGCCCACCGCCTGATATTTTGACTTTGGAAAGAAGCTTGTTTGTTTTTTCAAGAATGATCACCCGCAAATCCGGATTCAACCGTGCGGCATTCACTGCGCAAAAAAAACCTGCAGCTCCCCCACCAATAACAACTAAGTTCTTTCTACTCATCTTACAAATTTAAAAGCCCTCGTTGGAGGGCCTTTACTAATAATCTGAAAATAAATTTGAATTTGCTTTCTCCGCCGCCTCAATTGGCTTGTAATCTGAAAGTATATCGGCTGTTCCTTTTTTCACACACACATCATGTTCAAAATGAACGGAAGGTTTTCCGTCTTTTGTACGAAC
>DASTMJ010000215.1:0-4595 GCA_035714205.1 Flavisolibacter sp.
TGTAATAGAGGGGATCTATTATGGTTTTATGTTGCTCATGGTATTGTATAACCTGTTTGTTTATTTTTCGCTGAAAGATGTTTCCTACATCTATTATGTATTGTATACACTGATGATGGGGTTATTAAATGCTTCCATAAACGGGTACACGTTCAGGTATCTCTGGCCTTCCCAACCCCAACTCAATTTATATGAAGACATCATTGGCTGCTTTGCCGGTATAACAGGGATTTTATTTGCCACCTCTTTTCTAAATACAAAGACCAACACACCTTATTTTCATAAGCTCTTCCGTGGTTTACTTGTTGTATATGCTGTTATTATCGGGGTGGTGGTATCGGGCAGTTTTATGCTGGGCACCCTGCTGCTGGAAATCACCTCACTTGTATTGGTACTTGTATTTTTTGCAGCAGCCTGGCGGGTCTTACGCAAAGGGTATAAACCAGCCCGCTTTTTTTTAATTGCCTGGACGCTGCTTTTGATCAGTGTGATCGTTTTTATTTTAAAGGATTTTGATATACTGCCCTACAATTCTTTTACTGTAAGCGCCATGCAAATTGGTTCGGCGGTGGAGGCGGTTTTACTTTCAATGGCCCTGGCCAATAAGATCAATGTTTATAAAAAAGAAAAACGGCAGGCACAATTGGAAGCCCTTCGTTCACTTGAAGAAAACCGGAAACTGATCACTGAGCAAAATATATTGCTCGAGAAAAAAGTAGAAGAAAGAACCGGCGAACTTCAATCTACCAATGTTGAATTGGTAGCAGCCATGGAAAACCTGAAAGCAACACAGGCCCAATTGGTACAAAAGGAAAAAATGGCTTCGCTGGGTGAACTCACGGCCGGCATAGCTCATGAAATTCAGAACCCTTTGAATTTCGTGAACAATTTTTCGGAGATCAATATCGAGTTAACACAGGAACTTAAAGAAGAAGTATCAAAACTAACCTTGCCGGAACATGTAAAGGCCAACCTGTTACAGTTACTCAACGACGTTGTACAGAATGAAGAAAAAATAAACAGTCATGGCAAAAGAGCCGATTCCATTGTAAAAGGCATGTTGCAACATTCGCGTACCAGCACCGGCAATAAAGAATGGTTTGATATTAACGCCCTTGCCGATGAATACCTGCGATTGAGTTTTCATGGTTTAAAAGCAAAAGACAAATCATTCCAGGCTTTGTATGAAACCGACCTTGATAAAACGATTGGTAAAGTAGAGATCATACCACAGGATCTTGGCCGGGTATTGCTCAATCTTTTTAATAATGCTTTTTATTCGGTGAACGAAAAGAAAAAAACACTGAACAGTGCTTTTCAACCAAGGGTTCATTTGCAGACAAAAAAAATTGCGGATAAGGTGCAGATCGTGATAAGAGATAATGGTATGGGCATTCCATCGAAAGTTATCGACAAGATCTTCCAGCCTTTTTTTACTACAAAACCTACGGGTGAAGGCACCGGGCTTGGACTTTCATTGAGTTATGATATTATAACCAAGGTTCACAACGGCGAAATGAAAGTGAATACCGGGGAGGGAGAGTTCGCCGAATTTATTATTGAATTACCAATCACCACAACTCATAAATCATAGATTATGCAAACACTAACTGTTGGCAGTACGTTGTATTATTTGCCTGAAACGATTGATGATGCCAAATCGCTTATCAGGCAGGCTAAGCATGATAATAAAACCATCGTTATGCGGGGCGCAGGCCATTCCTTTCCCATGACACCGGAGATAGAAGCAAACAATGAATGTATTCATGTGATGCTAACGTACCTGAACAAGATCACATCAATGGATTGGGATACCGGGCTGGTAACCGTACAGGCAGGCTGTCACCTGGGATTGGATCCTTACGACCCGGCTGCTGTTTCAACACTTGACAACTCGTTTTTGTTTCAAACAGATCCCATTACTGAAAAAGGAAATCGGGATACGCCACCCGGTTGGTCCGTTTCAGACCTTGGGGGAATTATTCACCAGACCATAGGAGGGTTTAGCGCCACCAGTTCTTCCGGCGGCTCTGTAAAATATGCCTTTGAAGATGCCATCGTTTCGGTGCGCATTTTATACCACGATGACAACGACGTGGTTGACAAAGTTTTTACAAAACCGGCCAACGGTGATCCGGATGACCCGTTTTGGGGATTGGGCTATGCGCACCTGGGTGTGATGGGAATGATGGTAGAAATGACCCTGCAACTGGAACGGGCATTTAATATTGCAGGCACGGAAACAACCGGATATGTTACCGATTGTGAAGTAGACCTGTTTGGACCCGGCAGTGCTTCCAAACCTTCGCTTCAGCAATTCTTAACCCAAACCGAGTATACCCGCCTGTTGTGGTGGCCGCAGCCGGGTGTAGATAAAATTGTGTTGTGGCAGGCTAAAAGAACCGATGCTTCTGACTGGAAAACGTTTGTTCCCAAACCTTACCAGGAGGTGCCCTGGGTTGATGGTTCGCCTACTCCTGCCACAGCTGTTTCCGATGCCATCTTCAGTTTTTTAGGTAAAGTGTCCGGGGGAGTTGATCATTTTATGCAGCGCTGGTTTGGAAAGACCAATGCCGAAAAAAATGAGATACACGAGATGATAGCGAAGGCTGATGATTGGTTGTTAAAACTTCTTTTGAAAGTATTTGCCAAACCGGGTGTTCAATCTTTCCAGGACATCGGGTGGAAGGGCATACCTATGGACAACCAGATGAGCGATAAACTCATGGAAACCTGGTTCACCGAATTATGGATCCCCATTGAAAAGACGCAGGAGGTTATGAATAGTATGAAACAGTTTTATGAAGACCCTGTGAACGCCGGTACCTTCTGTTGCGAAATATATGCAGCAAAGAACAGCCGCTTTTGGTTAAACCCTGCGTATGGGACGAATGTTATACGGCTTGATGTTTTCTGGTTCGCAAAAAACGATGAGAAGCCGGTAGATTATTTTAAAAGGTTCTGGAAACAACTGGCTCCTTTTCAATACCGCTGTCATTGGGGGAAATACCTGCCGGCTGCAGACAGTGAACAGGGTGCCGATTACCTTCAGGCAAGGTATCCGAAGTTTGAGCAGTTTAATGAATTGCGAAAAAAAATGGACCCCTATGATGTATTCCTGAATCCTTACTGGAAAGAACACCTGCAATTGGAAACACTTGAATTAAATGCTGTGTTATGAAAATACTGGTTGTTGATGATGAAGAAGATGTACAGGTTCTATTTGAACAGCGGTTTCGGAAAGATATCAGGGATCATAAAGTGGAATTTGCCTTTGCCGGTTCCGGTGAACAGGCATTGAGCTATCTAAGCCATCACCAACAGGAGGCTGTTCTTATTTTATCAGATATCAATATGCCGGGCATGAGTGGGCTGGAGTTACTGGACCGTATCAAACATTCGGTTTATATACCACCACCCGTGGTTATGATGGTAACCGCTTATGGCAGCCCGGAATATTATGAAAGAGCCATGCAACTGGGCGCTGATGATTTTTTAACCAAACCGCTTGATTTTAGTTTGTTGAGGCAGAAATTAAATATGCAAAACTGATGGCCAAGATTTTAGTTGCCGATGACGAAGCAGACCTTGAATTGCTGATCAAACAAAGATTTCGTAAGCAGATCAGGGAAAATAAATATGAATTCCTTTTTGCATTGAACGGGAAGGAGGCCTTATGCCAACTGCAAAACCATCCCGATGTGGATGTGGTGTTAAGTGATATCAATATGCCTGAACTGGATGGGTTTTCCCTGCTGGCCGAATTGCCGCAGATAAACCCCTTAATAAAAGCTGTTATGGTATCGGCCTATGGTGATATGGATAACATTCGCACTGCCATGAACCGCGGGGCCTTTGATTTTGTTTGTAAACCGGTAAATTTTGATGACCTGGAACTTACCATTGAAAAAACATTACTGCATGTAACCCAGTTAAAAAATACACTGCAGGCCATCAAGGAAAATAACATACTGCGTATGTATGTTGATGAAACGGTTTTAAAGTTTATGAACCGCAGGGAATTTGAAGAAAGTTTGATGGTGAATGAAAACGTGGAAGCAACGGTTGCCTTCATCGATATCTGCAGTTTTACAGCCATCAGTGAGCATGAACCTGCTGATAAAGTGGTGGCTTTGCTGAACCGGTATTTTGATGTGATGGTGAAAGAGATCATAAGCCAGGAGGGGCATATTGATAAGTTTATAGGCGATGCCATACTGGCCGTGTTTCGTGGTGATTTTCATCTTGACAGGGCAATAGAGGCCTGCCTGGCCATACGTTCACAGATTGCCGGTATGCCTGTAGAAGAAAATGGTTATCGTTTTCATCCGCAGGTTTCAGTGGGTATCAACAGCGGGGAAATGATCAGCGGAAATATTGGTTCGGCTACATTAAAGCGATTGGATTACACTGTGATTGGAGATGTGGTGAACACTGCCCAGCGGTTACAGGCTGCTGCCGAAGACGGGCAAATTTTACTGGATGAATGTTCTTATCAAAAAGTAAAAGAATTTTTTAATTGCCGTCGCATTGGGGAGATCAGTGTAAAAAACAAGAACCAGCCTATCGTTGTATATGAGGTTGTAAATTAAAAC
>DASTMJ010000216.1:0-9195 GCA_035714205.1 Flavisolibacter sp.
AACTGAAGTAGCGAACGTTTAACATCAATAATTTATCACTCTTCCGGCCAGGCATTAAGATTTACAATTTCCTCCATACTGGTGAAAATTATTTTGCCACGGGCCTCTCCTTCTTTCACCATTTCATCAGCACCAGCAGACGGACCACCTATTCTCAATACCGCATCGCAATGATCGATAAGTTGAATGGCCACCGGATGAAAGATCTCGTTAAAAACCTGGTCGCCTATTTTTTTTGATCCTGCGGCCTCAATCAGTGGTAAGGCAAACCATTCACCTAAAACCGGTAAATGACCTTTACGATAAATGGCCAGCGCAGCATCGGTCATTTGTTTCACATTCTGTTCTATTAGTTCAGCCTTATCACCGGTGCCTGAACGGTAAGGGCCTGCAACCAATATCATTAATGAGCGGTTATTATTCATATATAAACAAAGGAACAGGGTAATTATTCCTTACCCGCAATAATACCAATACAATTTTAATTTCCCTTATAACAGGTTCTAACCTTTAAAAAAGGTGTTCTGTCAGGACATGAAATAAATGATCAGGAAAAACAACAGGAAATTGAGTATGCAAATAAGTAGTGAAGAATATTCTTTGAAAAAATAAGAAGGTTTCATAATTCAATTTGGTTATTTCAAGGTTCTTTTTAGTATGACGTTAAAAACAAACAGGAGTTACAGTTTTTCAGTTTATGGATAAATTTTTGAAAAAGGAGCGGAATAGAAATTCCACCCCGTTTAAATCCAATATCCTATGAAAAACCTGTTGCTAAATTACCGCCCCCCGTAAATGCAGACAACCGTGAAATCACCCAATTTGCAACGTAGCATTTTACACACGGGTTCAAAAATTTGCTCTGGCTATAAAAAAAGGGCCTTGTTAAAACAAGGCCCTTGTCCATTTTGCTGGACATAATTATGAGGTATTTACCACTTCAAATTTGAACAAAGAAACCGGGTTGAGATGCATTCAGGGATTAGAATAAGATTAGAAATTATTTATCCATAAATTATTTCCTGACAACTAATGGCAGTAAAAGACAAAAAAACCAAAAAATGCAGCATCAAAATTTTAATGGGAATTATAAAAAGCTGTAAATTAATTCAAACAAAACCAAAACAATGCGAATACAACTCCTTCTCCACGCTCTTAGCGTTTCTGTTTTAGTATCATGTTCTGACGCTAAAAATGAAGACCAGGCGCAGGTGAAATCTGCAGAAGCAACCAGTACTTTGGAAGGCCAGGCACTAATTGACAGGGGTAATTACCTTGTTACCTCCGGAGGTTGCAACGATTGTCACTCACCCAAAATCATGTCGCCGATGGGCCCCGAGGCAGATTCCACAAAACTACTTTCCGGGCACCCGGCAGGTTCTAAGTTGCCGCCGATTGATGCAAGCGCCTTAAAACCGGGAGGCTGGGTGCTGATGGCACCTGATATAACTTCTTTTGTTGGTCCATGGGGTATATCATATGCGGCCAATCTAACGCCAGACAGTGCAACAGGAATTGGTGCCTGGTCTGAAACCAATTTTATTAAAGCTTTGAGAACCGGAAAACACATGGGCATTGAAACGGGCAGACCCATTATGCCGCCCATGCCCTACCCATATATTGGCCAGTTTAATGATGAAGACCTGAAAGCCATGTTTGCCTACCTGAAATCTTTACCACCGGTTTCAAATAAAGTTCCGGAGCCAACTCCACCCAACCAGGTGCCTACGGCAAAATAAAGCATCCCGTTAAAGCAAAAGGTCTTCATTACGAAGACCTTTTTGTTTGCTGTGAATCAATTATTAAACGGGTTTTAAAATGGAAAATATCTGGGACAGGTTAATAGAATTCAAATAGGGATTCAACTCGTCAACGGACGAGAATGCCCTGATGTAACCGATTTCCATTTCTTCGGTATCAACATATACTTCCGCATAAAAAGAAGCTATCTGAAAAAGAAGGATGGTAAAATCTTTAATTCGGCGGGAAGCTAAATAGGCACCGTGGCTAAACAGCAGTTCCTTTTTCTTTAGCTTGTCTTCGTACTTAAAATGCTTGAGTAACATGTTAAGGAGATATTGGTTTACAATGCTTATTCAAGTTATCACACAATTTTAAGTGATTAAGAATCTAAAGACCAATTGACAAAATTTAAGGTTGATCTTGCCATTTTTATGGTTTAATTAGAAAGCACTTCGTAAAAAAATGGTTTTAAGTTCCAGTTTCGACACGGAACTACTATTTTGTGTAAAATCCAGATCATCTTATGAAAAAATTACTGCTTTTTATTTTTGCACTTGTTTATTGCACCATAATAACTGCACAAAAAAAACAGGCACCTGGAAAAGGGCATAAAATAAACAAGGTTCACAAAAAGACCAATAAAAAACCCAGCAATAAGAAACCTGAAACCGACGCATTTTGGGAAGGCACCGGTGATGGTGACGGAGGTGGGCCAAAACCTTCCAGAAATCAACCCGCTAAGGTCAGATCAGCATTTCAGGAAGATTATCCTACAGCAGCCAATGTAAGCTGGCATAAATACCGTGGTGACTGGACAGCAACCTTTACAAATGGACTAATCAGGTCAACCGCTGTATACCATGCCAACGGTCAAAGAAAAGATACCCGAACCATCATACCTCAAAAACAAACGCCCCGGGTCATAATTGATGAGATCCTGAAAAAACAACCGCGAACCATTTTTGGCGATATCATCAGGATTGAAGTGCCAAAAGCAGCAACAAATATCTTCCGGGTAAAAACCATTTCTTCAAATGGTTCCAACTTTGATTATTATGATGCAGACGGGAACGAAATAAAATACGATTATTAAACACCTGGATCAGCCTGGCTATCCGGGCTCTGCCGTTTAAAATAATTTCAATTTTAAAGTTGTACCGTTTAATTTTATTTAGTTTTACAGGCGTTATCATTTACCCTTAGAATAATAAAACCCTTAACCATGGTTCATGTTGATCGAAAGCATCAACGGCCCATCAACTCGATCATACTAGCTGACGATGACCGGGATGATCACGACTTCTTTAAAGATGCGCTAAAGGAAATTGCTCCTTTGGTGAACCTGAGTATAGTGGAAGATGGTGAACAACTTCTGGATCTGCTAACGCATTATGTTCCTGATTTCATTTTTCTTGACCTGGACATGCCTGGGAAAAACGGACTGGAATGCCTGGCTGCACTAAAAACAAACCCGGTCCTTGAATCCATTCCCATTGTTATTTTTTCAAGCACATCAAGACCAGCCAATATTGATACAGCCTATGAATTAGGAGCTGATCTTTTTTTTATAAAACCTTCAAGTTATAATGATCTGGTGTCTTCTATCCAGGCTATTCTTTTATTGGACTGGAGTACACCCAATTCGGTAAAAGAACAATATTTTATTAATGGCCGTTACGCAGCATTTATGTAATTCAGTTATCAGAGGTATCAACTACCTGTACATTCCATTTGTTGCGTATTAAGTAGGTTGCCAGGATCATCTTCATACGTTCCATAGGAATATTTAGATAAAGTGCAAGCATTGCAAATGTTTTTGTTTTTTCGTCATCAATATGCCCATCCATTAAAATCACTTCACTGACCATTGCAAATAAGGTTTCCCTGAAATCTTCCGATATAAATCCTGCACAATGCTCAAGTATATCCTTAGTGTTGTGACTTGCCTGGAGCGAAATAGCATTTCGGGTAAGTTCATTCAATTCAAAGCCACGAAATTTAGAACATAGCACCACCGCTTTCGACAACTGCTCGATCTCCTGTTCTGAAATATTTCCGTTTTGCATTACACACGAAAAAAGAATGCTCACCGCAGCCTGCTGTTCTGTATCAATATTCAATTCCATAAAAGTAAATGTAATAAAGGCTGATTATTGACCAAGCAAAAGGTTAAGAAATGCCGTTCTTTTAAATGAAATTAGTTCATACTGGGCTTTTAGACTACCTTTCCATAGTTCGGGATTTCAGCATTTTACTTCTTGATCTGATATTGACCTCCTTAGTTATTAGTCATCTTTTATTCTGCTTTAACCTCCATTGTACACAACATTAAATGTTACTATGACCATTTATGCATCAAACCTGGGTTTCAGTGTAGTTGAGCAGGACCTTAGAGAACTTTTTCAACAATTTGGAACCATCAATTCTATAAAGATCATTGCAGATCATACTACAGGTATGTCAAAAGGATTTGCTTTTATAGAAATGCCCATCGAAAAGGAAGCAACAACAGCCATAGCAGAATTAAACAACCGTGATTATAATAACAGGAAGATCTCTGTTCAGGAAGCCAGGCCAAAAGGTCAAAATTCAACCTGGAAATAATAAGTACCCTTAACCAAATATTTAAATTATGAATATATATGTTTCAAATTTAGGTGAACATATCACCGATGATTCGTTAAATGCAACCTTTGCAAATTTTGGCGAAGTAAGTTCAGCAAAAATAGTAATCGATCAGTTTTCGGGATACTCCAGGGGATTTGGTTTTGTAGACATGCCAAATGACAACGAGGCTGCCAATGCCCTGGTTAAACTAAATGGTGCAATAATAAACGGGAACGCCATACAGGTTTCCGAAGCAAAACCTAAAAGAGAATTCAAAGGATCTTACCCTGCCAGGCAACGCTGATTTTTATAAATGTATCGTATACAAAAAAAGGGCTTAATGCCCTTTTTATTTTTAAACTTTGTAGTTTATTTCTTTTTCTCTAGTTGTTGCTCCAGTAATTGTTCAGATATTACCTCTCCCAATATTTCCTCTGCACTGTGTATCCAGAGCGGAAGGGTTGAAGCCGATGTTTTCCATTTGCCATCTTCATCTTTCTGCATTTGAAAAATAATGCGGTTGCCCTTATCATCCGGAACATCTACATGGTATTTCATTTCTGAACCGGCAGACAGTTGCCTGAAATTAAATTCCCTTTGCCTCTCCCCTGCCTTAATCACTTTTGAAAAATACGTACTCATAATTACTTTGTATAGAAAATTGAATTCTACTTTTTTAGAAACCGGTGTCAAAATTCGGTTGGCACCTGCTTGTTATTGATCTTGATAATGTTCAGTTTATTGAACAACCTGACAACCGGGTAAATGGGATCAAACTCGCCTTTTTTCATTGCAAAATTGCTGCGAGATGGAAACTTATGGTGATTATTATGATATCCTTCACCCAGCATAAGCAAATCTACTTTAAATAAATTGCGTGATGTGTTATCTGTTTCAAAATTCACACCACCATATTTGTGTGCAAACCAGTTTATGATCACCCCGTGAACTGGTCCCATAACAATATGCACTGGAATCAAGAGATACCACCAGGCAGACGGTGCAAACGCAATATAGAACCAAACATAAAAAGCACTCCACAAAATTCTTGACCACCAGGTATTGCCCCAGAGGTCAAACCAGTTCCATTCCGGGACGTTTTTTGTGAACCTGGGTTCAACTGCTGTTCTCTTTCTCAGAATTCCAACATAGGTTACGCTGGTGCGCCACATCATAGCAATTACATTTTTATCATACGATGGGGAATGCGGATCCAGTTCCGTATCGGTATAGGCATGGTGAATCCGATGTAAAATTCCATATACACGTGGGCTCATATATGACGAACCTTGAGTGATATAAGAAAAAATAAAAAAGAACCGCTCCCAGCCCTTGTTCATGGTGAACGCTCCATGGGCCGAATAACGATGGTGAAAAAATGATTGGGCAAAAAGGGATAAATACCAATGTGCAATAAAAAAAAGAATAATTACCATCACAATCTGTCTGAAATTTTAGTTGTCTGCCAGGTGGGCAAAAATCGGTTAAAATTTATAAAGAATGGCCTTTTTACCTCCCTGGGCTCAAAATTTAAAGGAAGTATTAGTCTTTCATGTTCATCAGGTCGATCATCAGGTTAAATGAATCGATGGATGATGTATTATTTATCTTGAAAGGTTTGACAATATAACCCGACACGCCTAATTTCCTGGCTGCTTCCTTGTCTACCTTCTCATCGGATGTTGTAATCATAAAACATTTAATCCCTTTCCATTCCGGCGTTTCCCTTACAACCTGCAAAAATTCAATTCCATTCATACGAGGCATATTGATATCGATAAGAATGATATCAGGTAACGCATCAAAAACCTGTTCCCGTTGGCCATTTAAAATAGCAATAGCCTCTTCACCATTCTTAGCAACAATCATTTTGTAGAAAATGTTCATCTTATCCAGCGATCGCTTTATATCCATAGCATCAAGCTGGTCATCCTCTACTAACAAAATTGAAATTACTTTACTCATAGTCTTATTTTTTCCAGGTGAACCAAAATTCTGCACCCATACCAGGCTCTGAAATCAAACCAATTTTTTCGTTCCGCGAGTCAAGAATCTTTTTTACAATAGCAAGGCCAACACCTGTGCTTTCAAAACTATCTCTCTCCTGCAGGGTTTGAAAAATAACGAAAATTTTATCATGATAATTTTTGCTGATACCGGGTCCATTATCTTTTACAAAAAAGATCCAGTGATCACCCTCATCCTTATGATAGATAGTGATCTTTCCGTCGGGCTTATCGTTGTATTTGATGGCATTACCTATAAGATTTAAAAACACCTGGAATAAAGGAAGTTTTTCTGTATAGATTTCCGGGAGGTGGTCTTCAATTATAATTTGGGTACCTGCCCTTACACTAAAGTTTTCAAGAATTTCTTCCACCAGATCTTTTACTACCACTTTTTCATGATGATTCTCTTCCTTACCTACCCGGGCATAGGATAGCAGCCCCTGTATCATATTTTCCCCCCTGTTTACCCTGCCTTTTATCAATTGAAGGTAATCATTCACTTTAGGCGTTAACTCCTCCTTGTGGTCTTCTTCAATCCAGGCTACTACATTATCTATGCCCCGCAGCGGGGCTTTCATATCATGCGATACAATGTGTGCAAACTGGTCCAGCTCAAAATTTTTCCGTTTTAATTCCGATATGTTGGTTGATAACATCCTGGCCATATAATTTAATGATCGGGCAAGGCCACTCAACTCATCTTTCCCAGTCTCTTCCATATAAACCTCGTAGTTGCCTGCTGCAATGCTGTCGGCCATACGCACCATTTTTGAAATGCGGTTTGAAATACGGTAGGTTAAAAAGCTTACAATCACCAATGCTACAAGAACAGAAAATGAGGTAAGCGTAAAAGATACAAGTTTTGTAGTTTGTACTGACGCAGATAATACGGTTTCCCTATGGGCTCTTTTATCGTACTCTATATTTATAAAATTCCGGATTTTTTGCTGTAGCTCCGTATTGAGTTTGCGCTCATCACTGATTTGCATTTTTTCGCGGTACAACTTGTTAAAATAGCGCAGGTTAACATCCGAGGCTTCCGCTCCGATCTTTGCCTGCCGCAGCGGCTTTGCAAAATCTGCAAGCCACCGGTTATTTAGTTGTTCAATTTCACGCAATAAACCATCTTGTACAGAAGTATCTTCCGTCTGAACAAATAATTCTTTCAGAATAAGATCATTTTCCTGTGCCGCAGAATCATAAACCTGGAGTAAATAATCGTCACCTGTTAACAAAAATCCACGCAATCCGCTGCCCATATTTAATATATTTCTCTGGAAGCGGTTGCCGTTCTTTACAATGGAAGTAGATAAAACAACGAAATTAGAATTTTCCCTCACCTTCTCCGATTGCCGGAAGTTGATATAGGTGGTAATGGCAAATAAGAGTATAATAATTAAAAAACTGAGAAATATCCAGTATGATATCCGCATGCAAGGGTGGTTTCGGGCCGCAATGTAAAAAAATAATGGAATTGGAGAACAGTTCTGCTCAGTAGTTATTCCGGGAACTTGTTAAGAAGTGTGAAACCAGCAGTGAAAAACCTTCCTGTTTACAAGGCAACCGCATTATAGTTCAACATAACTGGTGATCTTTTTTATGGCCTGGAACCAGGCATCAAAATTGGTAGGCTTGGATACAATTTCGGTACCCATTTGTGCACAAAAATTTATATGCTCTTCAGTATTGTTCACAGAAAACATAAGCACCGGTATCAGGCAATAAATGTCATCTGTCTTTAAAAATTCAAGTGTTTCCCTGCCATTCATGCGGGGCATGTTTATGTCAAGAATAATCAGGCTTGGGTAGGTGCCGCCTTTTTGAACGGATTGCAAATAACTTATGGCTTCAAAACCATCTTTTACAGCAACAATCTCGTTAGCACTGCCGGAAAGCTTAAGCATATCTTTTAACAAAACAACATCATCTTCATCGTCTTCGGCATACAGAAAATAGGATTCGGTTTTCATATTAATTTTTAAGGGCCAAAAAATCTTACCTAGCCTACCGTCAAATGAGTTTCTATAGCCCTTGATATGCTGCGCAAAATTGCCTGGGAGAGAGTGTTATTGAGACTTTCGATCTTTTCAAAGCCATCTTTGCCTTCATATTCTATGACACCGTTAGGAATAATTTCCTGCAATTCAAGATCCATTACTTTAACAGCAAAATTTACCTTACCGTCTTTTGAAAAAATAGTAACGATGGCATCGTATTTCTGATGGTTAAAAATAAATTCGGTTGTGAAAATTCTTGCCATAACAGGTTTTTTAAACGTGAAAAAATGAACCCGGATTAGTTGCTGTTAACAAGAAAGTAGATAGAGTAAATTAACAGGAGGGGTAAATGAATTCAACCACAAGGTAGTCTTATTAACTGGTATCAACTATTAATTAAATGAGAAAAAAGCCTTCTGTGAAGATATCGTTATATGCGTGGTGATCAGTTCATATATTTTTTATAGCTGCCCCGGTATCCCATTATATACGAGAAGGGTATTAATGCCCAGAAAAATAATTTCTGCAGCGCATAGGAAGGTTTTGCTAGCCTGAATACTGAATGGTATTTATTTACCATAATGGCAACCTGGAATAAAGATGGCATTCCGGAAGATGAGGTTCTACGGTCTTCAGCAACCCCAACTGCATTTTCAAGAAAATATTCTGTATTCAATGCCGGCCAAACTTTCCAATGCACAACAGTTTTTTGCTGTGAATGATTCCACATGGAATGAGCTGTTTTGGCAGGAATATGCAATCCCTCCCCCGCCTGTAAATTAATCACCTCTCCGTTGATTCTAACAGTAAGTTCTCCCTCTAATATCCTGAAATATTCA
>DASTMJ010000217.1:0-11419 GCA_035714205.1 Flavisolibacter sp.
ATTAAACCAATATTTATGTTTTTAAGATCTTCTATTTCAGTATCCTCTTTCCATTCAATGTATTTCAAAGAATTTAATTGAAATGCAGGTTTTTTATTGCAAATAACATAAAAATCAAAATCATATATCTTCTCTAACTTTTGGAGCACCGGAACGATAGTATGGAGATATTTAATTGTAGAATGGGAGCCTGTCCAACCAATTGAAGGCTTTTGGGTTTCATGATCAGCCAGTGAATTATAGCGATGGTTTGTATCGACACAGGTAGGGATTACAAACACGTTTGGATTATGGCGCCTGGCAAATTCTGCCAGGTATTGGTTACCTGCCGCTATCCTGTACGACCATTTACATATCCATTTGGTTTTCCAAAAACATTTGGCAAAGGAAGCCAGTTTATTTTGCTCTGACACGGCTGGTATCCATATAGCATCATCAAAATCAAAAATCATTTTTCTTTTCCACAAACTGCCGATGATCCATTCAAAAACCGGAGGCCCCAGGGGTGCTGCCTCCCTATGTACAACTATAAAATCATATCTCCATACTAAAAACAATGTTGCCCACCATCTTTTTACAAAACCGGCTGCAACTGCACGTATTTTTTGCCATGCAGAACCATTTTTATAAAGGATTTTCCACCCGTTAGCATCCAGAAAGGTTTGTGTATGTACTTCTATGTTATTTTGTTTTAGTAAGGGGAAAAAGGCTTCCATCCTGAAGCGTTGCGAGGGCGCATTGTGAAGAGGGTATGGAAGGAGAAATAAAACTTTTTTGGTTTTCAACGTAAAATCTTTTCGTAAATGCTATTGTATTTTTCAATTCCATTCTCTAATGAAAAATATGCTTCCGCGCCTTTCCGTATGGCCTCCTTATTGAAATCCATATTCACTAATTGTTTCAATGATTTTTGATAAGCCGAGCCGGAAAATTTTTCTATAACAATACCTGAATTGTATGTATCAACAACGAAAGATGTATCACCAACCTTATGGTTACAAATAACCGGGACACCCATTGCCATTAATTCTCCCTGCTTTGTAGGTGAGGAGGCCTTTTTAGAGAAAGCCGGTTTAATAAAAAATATGGAATAATCGGACATGCTGATCAATAAAGGCATTTCATTTCTTTCTGCTGCCTTAATGCGTACAGCTTCGCGGGGAATTGATTTTTTCTGAACCACTTCCATTATTGCTTCTTTATCATCTTTACTGATAAATAAAAAAATGGAACCGGGAAATTCAATCAAAAACTGCCTGAAAAAATCAAGCATTTCTTCCAGCAGATACCATGTTCCGATTGACCCAACATAACTTATTACCTTCTGGCCAGGACTTATTTGCAACTGCTGGCGAACCAGGTCAACCTGTGTACAGGAAACCTTCCGGGGATCAAAAAGTTCCAGATCCACGCAACAGGGAATGACTTCAATTTCGGAAAATGTATTAGCGGTATCCCAGGACCTGATCTCAGTTCTTGCATTTTCGGTTAACGAAACCGTGTAATCGGCATTTTGAAGAAACTCTCTTTCCTTTTTTTTAAAATAGCTATATACGATTTTGTATAAGGGATTTTTTAAGTTCCATAATCCTCCATCGGTTCTTTCATCGGCCCAAAAACCCCGCATGTCAAATATGAATTTTACCCCCCATTTTTTTTTCATCCACATTCCAGCTAATGAAGTAATATAACTTCGGCAATGAACCAGGTGGAACGCCCTGGCTGAATGGAGTGCTTTTATCTTATTTTTTAGTGTACGGATATCTTTTAAGGTTGAAAAAACAGGTGGTGATTTTGTGTAGACCAGCGGGTGCCATTCAATCCCGTTCTCTTCGCATATATTTTCTATAACGTTTTTACCCTCTTCAAAGCGTCCGGGTTTTTCAAAACTAACCAAGGTGAACGCATAACCTCTTTTGCTCAGTCCTAAAAGATAGGGTAATACCTGCGACTGACCCAAGGGATCTGTCATTCCATCGTACGACAAATAAAGAACTCTTTTTACATCCATTTCCTATACCACATTTGAAACATTAACAGGTGCCAGATCTTTAAGTATTTTTCTTTCCTTCCATTATAAAAATCTTTTACCAGGTTCTGCACTTCTTCTTTATTAAACAACCCATGCTTATTGAGCTGGTCATCATTCAAATATTCCATGACCAGGTCTTTTAGTTCCTGTGAAAGCCAGTTTTCAACAGGTATTGCAAAACCCATTTTTGGTCTTTCCATCAGTTCCCTGGGTAAATATTTATGTACAATTTGTTTGAGTATGTATTTTTTTATTCCCTTATGATATTTAAAACCGGAAGGCAATTGTGCAGCCCATTCTATAATATGCTGATCCAAAAAAGGCTCTCTTCCTTCAAGACTTACCGACATGGCTGCCCGATCAACCTTTTGCAAAATATCATCGACCATGTAGGTCTGGTAATCTATTGCCATCATAAATGCTAACGGATCGTAGTACTGAAGTTGCAACTCTGTATTGTTATGACCGGTATCTAATTCATGCACATTATCTTTTAAGAGAGCTTTAATCTCATTTGTATTAAATACATGATTCAGGTTCTTTAATAATTCTGAAGGAGACGGATCATGCAGCAAATTTTTCAGCTTGTCGTATCGACTATGAAAATTTCGTTTATATTTTAAATACGGTATATGCTGCGAAGAAATATTCTCCATTGTTAACGCAGCCAATTTTCGAATAGGCCTGGGAATTGCCTGCAGTTTTTTACCATACCGGCTAATATAGTCGTAACGATTATAACCTGCAAAAATCTCGTCACCTGCATCAGCAGAAAGAGCCACGGTAACTTGTTTCCTGGCCAGGCGGCTTACCAGAATTGTAGGTATGGCGCTGCTATCGGCAAATGGTTCATCAAAATAATAGGGCAGATCAGGAATGATCTCCAGTGTTTCTTTATGAGTACAATAATATTCTGTGTGATCGGTTCCTAAACGTTGCGCAATTTGTTTAGCATAGTGCGCCTCATTTAATTTTTCATCTGTAGAACCAATGGTAAACGTTTTTATTTTTTCAGTTTTGTCTTTTTGTAATAGCGCTGTTACACATGAACTGTCGTACCCCCCGCTTAAAAAAACGCCTACCGGAACATCTGAAACCATACGCAACCGGAAGGAATCGCTTAATATATTTTCAGTTTCATTTATTGCTTCAGGGAGACTTACCTGGAGTTTAGGTTTATTATAATAGTCGTAAACATTCCAGTAGCGAGATATTCTTAATTCTTTAGTTTGCAAATTCAGATGCATCAAATGGCCAGGCGGGAGTTTGTAAGCATCTTTATAGATGCAATAGGGATGAGAAACATATCCATACTGTAAAAATGAAGCTACGGCATTTGCATCCAATTCTTTTTTAAAACCCGGATGCACGGTTAGTGCTTTTAATTCGGATGCAAATAAAAAAAGATGGTCTTTCCGATAATAATAAAACGGCTTAACGCCTGCCCGGTCTCTTATACAAGTGAGTTCCTGTTTTTTCTCGTCAAATAATACAATTGCAAACATGCCGCGCCATCTCTTAATACTATCTTCTCCCCATTCTTCCCATGCGTGCAAAATCACTTCGGTATCTGAGTGCGTTATAAAGGAATGTCCTTTTTGGATCAATTCATTCCTGATCTCATTATAGTTATATATCTCTCCATTAAAAATTATGTGGAGGCCATTATAATGCATAGGCTGATCAGCCGCATGACTCAAATCTATAATTGAAAGCCTTCGATGGCCCAACCCTACTGAAGCTTCCGGGGTTTCATTTAACCAGGCGCCCTGCCCGTCGGGTCCGCGGTGCTGCAAGGCGAAAGCCATTTTATTTAACTGGTCTTCAGTGGTGTTTTTATGAAAATCTACAAATCCGGCAATTCCGCACATTTAAAAAATAATTTCTTTAATAATATTTCTATCTCTTAATCAAACTAATTTTTATACAGGTTTCTCAGAGCAAACAAAAAGGTATCTTTTGAGTATTGTTGAATAACTGCATCATAGTCCTGATCATAATTGGTATCGTGTTCTTTTACAACATCCCTGATCTTCTCTATCAAATCATTTTTATCGTGTGGGTTAAAAAACCTACAACTTCCGGGTGCAATTTCATGAAATGCCGGAATATCTGAAAGCATTAACGGCAGTTTCGCACAAATGGCCTCCAGAATAGCTATACCAAATGTTTCTGATACTGATGCAGAAAGAAAGAGATCATATTCGGGCAGTTTTTGTCTCACCCCGGGTTCCACCCCGCAAAACTTCATATTTTGAATCCCCAGTTTTTCAACTTCTTTCCTGTAGTCATTCAATTTTTCACCTCCACCGAAAATATCAATATGGACCGGCTGATCGCCGAGTGATTTAAACACTTTAATCAGAAAGTCATAATTTTTTTCACTGTTGCAATTACCAACTGCAACTATTTTTATTGTGGCATCTTTTCTGCGTTTAATCGTTTTCGATGCCGGGATACAGTTAATAAAGTTGGGAATCACCTTTATCCTTGCCCCGGGAAACGTTTGCTGAAGAATACTTCCGACATACGCAGATACACCAATTCGAACCAGGTTCTTATGAGGTATCATCCTGTCCATCCATATCATTCGTTTAACTGAGAATTTATGCTTCCCGGTATCATAATCTGCAAAGTGATAATGATTGACCAGTTTTTTATTCCGGGGGGCTGCAAGTCGTGAAATTAAATTTGACCAGTACGAATGGCTATGAATTGTATCTATATTTTTCTCCCGTATTATTTTCTTCAGTGTATAAACTAAATGAAAAAAGCCCTTTACAGGGCTAGAGTTTAATTGTATGTATTCGTAATTGGTTTTTGGAAAAACATTCGGACCACGCAGGGTCACCACTACATGTTCATGTTCTGTCAATAAGGGTATATAACTCATCAGAAGAGTTTCAGCGCCGCCATAATCCAGTGAATCTATACAATGAAGTATTCTCATGCCTGATTTTCCTGATGATTGTTTAGGAGGAAAAATACCTTTTATAGGTTTTATAAATAAAGTTCAACCTCTTCTCATCATTAGGGTATTCATGGTAATATTTTCCGGGTAGTTCTATAATTGTATTTAATTCCTCCTTGCTAATACTGAGCTTCTTTACAATGTAGTCTTTTTCCCGCTCCATATCCTGCTCGTTATAAACAGGTGCCTTTAATATTTCGAGTGCCATTGCTCTTGTGATCTCACCCGTACATATCTGGCTGGATAGAGTTGCTTTCCGGTAATCCAGGTTAAATTTTTTAGGAAGTAAATAGGACTGTACAAATTTGGTAAAACGGGATTCATGGTGTTTTCCGCCATAATATTTCCAGCCTAATTCTTCCTGCAAAATCTTCATTGCATCGGCTTTATTATAGTCTACATAATTCAGCAGGTAAATTATTTTTATTCCCTTTACCAGTTTATAAAACATTTCGGTCTGGAATCCAAAATTTGGAAATTTGCGAAGTTTCTTTTTACCGAATGTTTTTTGGATATGGTTAAAGTATTTTGTGTCTTTGGCATTGTAATGCCACATTTTTGGCAGAATTCCTTCTGTTGCCAGGTTACCGCCACTTATGATATATTTTATTCCATTTTTGGCTGCTATCTTATGTAAGGCACCCTGTATTGCAACATCAGTTGGCGTTTCAGCTTCCACTACCGAAGCCTTTAAGAAGGCTAATTGAATATCTTTAAATTCCTCCCAATCCAACACATAACTTTCATAATCAAACTCCAGTTTTTTCGCAACATTTTTAATGTTAAGCGTTGCATCGTCGGAGTTCCAGCCATTATCCATATGAACCAATAAGGTGCGAATACCTTTTTTTTTGAGCAGGTAGGCTACATAGCAACTATCAACACCGCCGCTAATTCCTAACAGGGCGTCGTATTTCTTATTTTTACCGCTTGCTTTGATTCTTTCTATCAATGCTTCCAGGTATTCAGCGCCTAATTTTTTCATTGCTTTAATTTCCTTCCGTTTTTCCAGGAAATCAGTACAATGATTACATATTCCATTTTCATCAAATTGAATCTCGGGATCCGTGGTATCCATTACGCAACGCACACATTGCTGGTATGCTCTACTCTTCATATAAGAATTGAATATCCTTTTTTTCGGGATAATTTATTAATACTCCTTTATTCTGACCATAATATACAAACAGGCTGCCAGCTGCAAGGCCGGTTGCACCAGCTTCGATAAATGCCTTTTTTAAATCTTCCAGTTTGCCAGCGCCTCCTAAGGCAATTGTTGGAATGGACAGGTTTTCCGAGATATGTTTAGTCAGCTTCAAATTATAGCCGTTCATCTTTCCATCCTGTTCTATAGATTGTACAATAATTTCACCAGCACCATTTTTTTCCATAAGCTGTGCAAAATTTAACGGATCGAGTCCAGTGGGTTTGCTTCCATTTAGCGTCCACACCTGTTCTTTACCAAAGAGCTTTTTTTTTACATCGATACATACAGTGATGGTAGAAGAACCAAATTCGTTGGATGCTTTTTTAATAAAACCGGGATTCTCCACTGCATAACTTCCTATAATAACTTTCTCTGCACCTGAAGAAATGATTTCTTTGATCTGGGTAAGTTCCCTGATACCGCCACCCACGCAAAAGGGCATATTCGCTTCTTCACCAATATTTTTTACCATATCATAGGAAATAGTTCTTTTGTTTCTGGTGGCAGAAATATCGAGGAATACCAATTCATCAGCCATCAGCTCGTTAAATATCCTTACGGCATTTATGGGATCGCCTATATAACGGTAATTCCTGAATTGTTGTGATTTAACCAGGTGATTCTCGTTCAGCAATAATACAGGGATGATTCTGGGTCGGAACATTTTCAGATTTGGATAAAATTCTTTAGAAGTTGAAGGCCTTGCTGGTGGCTTTTTTCAGGGTGAAACTGGGTGCCAAAAATATGGTCTTTTTGAACAGCCGATACATATTCATATTCAAATTCCGTGGTGGTGAGCCTATCCACAGGCTCTGTTCCCTCATAACAATATGAGTGCAGAAAATAAAATTCACTCTGGTTTTCAATGTTGGTAAGAAGACTGCTTTCTTTACAAATATTGATCGAATTCCAACCAGTTTGAGGCACCTTATATTTTAATTGATTTTGGATCCTGAATTTCACCACTCTTGCATTAATCCAACCAAAACCTGGTTCATTTCCTTCTTCGCTTTCATTTGCCATCAACTGCATTCCCAGGCAGATACCCAGGATAGGTGTTTTTTTTACCAGCACCGCTTCATTCAGGGAGTCATAGATACCAAGATTTTTCAGGTTTTGCATGGCTTTTCCAAAATGTCCCACACCGGGTAAAATAATTTTATCAGCCTTGAGGACCTCGGCGGGAGTAGTGGCCATTATTGCCCGGACCTTTAAACCTGATAGCTTTTTATAAACGCTATGGAGGTTTCCCATCCCATAATCAATAATTGCAACACCTGGATACATTGGATCAAAAACTATTTAAACCAGCAAGAAAACAATAATATAATAAAACATGCAGAATTGTCGGTTAACTGGTTGTTTTAGCCGATCATAAGGAGTTCGGAGGATTTGAGTTTAGAATTTCCTGGGAGTTTTTACCTTGATTACCCGAAATATTGCCAGGGCCAGTAATGTTCATAAATTTTTTTTGGCTTACCTCTTCATAGATGGAAAGTAATTTTTCCCGGTATTTCCTGGCAGAATAGTGGTCCCGGACATAATGGAAGGCCTCAGACGTACGTAAATCCGGATACTTCCTATCAAAAATTTTCGACAGTTCCTCTGCAGCCTGCTGTGGGTTGTCCAGGGTGAAAAAGTCGGCCAGGCCATTGGTGATCTCCCTGAAAACAGGGATGTCGGAAAGAATTACCGGTATGCCTGAAGCCATAGCCTCAATTACTGACAAACCAAAACCTTCATGCGAGGAAGCCTGTATAAAAAAATCATAGTTCTGAAATACCCCGGGAATATTGCCGGAGCTACCGCATAACCTGACATTCAATTTTTCTTTGCTAATGTAGTCCAGTAGCTCTTTATCAACCGAGCCCGTTCCGTAAATGTCAAGGGAAACATTTTCCAGGTATTTGAAAACCCGGAGCAGGTAGGGATAGTTCTTTGCCTCTTTTAAATTGCCTACGGCAACCAGCCTAATAAGATTTTTGGGAGGTTGATGCTGAACATACTGAAATGTACGGTCGGGTAAAAAATTATAGAGCACAAAACGTTTCCCTTTAAAAGGCACATGATTCAAATAGTCTTTCAACACATAGCCTGACACCGCGATCAGGGAATGTTTTTTTTTGAGGGTTAGTTTTGCCGCCCATAAACTCTTAAAACTTTTCCGGAAGGCATCTTTACTATATACGCTATGGATGGTTGAAACCAAGGGAACAGTATCCGGGAGTGCCAGCCTTGTACAAATTGTGCAATAAAACAAATGCGAGTGGACCAGGACCGGTTGTTTTTCCCTGATTATAGCAGCGAGCTTTCGTATGGTAGAGGGGAGAGTTATCCAACCTTTATCGTTAAGGCAAATGACTTCAACACCACGCCCTCTCAATCCTTCGCACAGTTCTTCAGGCTGATGCAGGTAGACTATAACATGTTGAAATTCCGGCAGCAACTCGATTGAGTTGTTTAATAATAATTCCGCCCCACCCAGGGATAGGCTATTGATGACATGAAGGATGAGGGGATTATTATGTGTGGGGGCTGACAAGATCTATATTTAATGAGTTGGTAAACTCTTCACTCATTCCTGAATGGTAAAAGTACTATAACGATAACCAGGTGGAATTTACTTTCCGGGAAACGTTTTATACTTGCGCCATATTTTTCTTACTCAAAACTTTCTTAAACTCAAACCATGGCAAATTAAATAAAGAGGAACCTCTCCAAACAACAATGGCGGCAACCACAAAGAATGAAATACAGGTAGCGTATACAGCACCAAGGGCTCCAAATTTTTGGATAAGAACATAATTAAGAACAACATTTAAACCTACATTTAAAATGGCCAGGTATCCGAGCTGTTTTGTTTGTTTTTCGTAAAAAATAAAACCAGTGAAAAGTATATATATTCCCCAAAAAAAATAGCTAAGGCCAGTCCAAAACACATAAATAAGACCATCACTATAACTTTTATCAATTAGCAATTTGAATAACAATGGAGCTCCAAGAGTAAGTAATATGAGTGAAAACAATAGTCCTAGTATAGTAGCATAAATTGTTTTTACAATTTCCAACTTTGCAGATTCGGTTAAATTAGCAAGTCGCTGGTACAAAAAAGGTTGAAAAAAATTACCAACCGCATTTACAAACAATAAGATCACCATTCCTACCTGGTAGCCAATATTGTAGATTCCCGCTTCTTCAATTGACACCATCTTTGCAATAAATATTCTGTCGGATTGATTAATTACAAATTTACCAATGGTGTGCAGGATTAACGGCAGTCCAAACAGGATACCGGCCCTGATATATTTTCTTTTGATTTTTAAAGTCAATAATCGCTGACTTCTGAAATAGTAAACAGATATCAAAAAGGATATCATTGTAGCTATGAGCCACGACAATAAACGCCCTTCCCAACTCAATTGAAAAATTGAAATAAATAATACTGTTAAGCCAACTTCCATCAATACTCTGACTATGCTATACTTCACATAAAGAACTGGCTTTTGTTCTATTACGACATAGGTCATCAGGGTATCATAATAAATAGACAGTAAGGCAATAAGAACAGAGAGGGGGATCCAATAGGTTTTGCCAGATGGTATCTCAAGAAACCGGGCAATTTGAGAAGGGAAAAAAATCGTAACTAATAAAATCAACAACCCGGGCAAGATTGGAATAGCCTGGATACTGGAAAAAGCCGATGCATATTCGTTCTTGTCCTTCATCCGATAAAATTCCACGGCAATGAAACCAGCTGCTGTTAATCCTACCAATGGAATAAGGATGGTTACAAAAGAATTAATCATCGAAAGAATACCGTATCCGGCCGGATCGATATAATGCGATAAATAGGGCATTAACAAAAAACTAAGCCCGGCATTAAAAAAGCCAACAAATGTGTAAAGAGAAAGCTGTTTAAGAAATTTCATCTGTAGTAATCGTCTCCAACACTCTTTGTCCCGCCTTCCCATCGAAAGGAAAATTGAATTCTTGCAAAAACCTGTTGTATTCAGTTTCCTTGCCTTTCGAAAGGTTATGGCTTATCCAGTAATCATATTTTGCTTCCAGATCGTCCGGGCTTAACGAGACATGACAAAGTCCAGTTTTTGAAAAATCAGCACCAAAAATACCCGGCTGCGGGTGCCAGCCTAATAACACAAGGTTTTTTTGCGCACATAAAAATCCGTTTACCAAACTGGAACTGTAAGCCAGAATCAGTTTGCCTGACAGCATTTCCTTTGTGTAATCACCTGCCTGCACTACTTCGAAAAATTCGGAATCAAAACCATAACTTTCCCACAATGACTTATCTGAAACAGGATGAAGCTTCACCAATATTTTAGTGCGTCTCTTAATGCTGAAATCATATAAAATATTTGCAATTTTTTTGTGATGCTCTGGCGTCCAATTTAAAATACCTGCTTCCAGGTAAGGATGTTCTATGTAAATGATGTGCGATGATTCCGACGCCGTTTCAGAATAAAAATGATCAAAAATGGGCACCCCAGTAAAAACCGCTTTTTCTTCTGTGATTCCGGTATATACCTGGAACTGCTCAAAATTGGGTTTGTTGAAAACAATGGATCGGAAAGGCGTCCGCTCAGGAAAAATACAATTGGCCAGTGCCTTGTTGGGTGTGTTGAACAACATGGAGAATGGCAGTCGTATGTACTTTATAACAGAAGAAAGAGATGAAAGATGAAGGCCTGCAGAGTAATAAAATATCTTGGATTTAACCATACTTCCAAATGCAGTGCGCAACCTCTCAATCAGGTAGTGAATCTTTTTGTTGGAAAAAAAATTATCCTCATGTGCTCTTTTTATTGCGGCCTCTTTATTTCCTGCAGCCCCATGTTCCAAATAAAAGGTTTTTATTTTTCTTTTGTTTGCGGCTACCAGAAGAGCAATTTGCCTTTGATCTATAATCTCAAAAAAGACGATTCTGTCGGGCTGTATTGTTTTTAAAAGTGCTCCCGGAGATCTGAATTCCGTCCAGTAATAAACATGTTTGAAAAACGATTCCTTTTTTAAATTTTGAGGAATATCTGATTCATTTTCATGCCATAGTAAAACATATTCATTCGATCTGTCAATAGTCAGGTAATGATACCAATCCTTGCGCTCCGGCTCAACAATCACTAATATTTTCATCGTATCTAAAACTAAAATTACGCTCCAACATACTCATTGGCCAGTATACCATACTCAA
>DASTMJ010000218.1:0-5360 GCA_035714205.1 Flavisolibacter sp.
CTATGCAATTGCAGCAGTTTGTGCTGGCATTATTTGGCTTACCCTCGCCCTACATGCTCATTACACCGCATATAGAGAAGAAGTTTGATGCAGGCGGTAACCTGCTTGATCCGGCTTTTCAGAAAACCGTTGATTTATTCACTAAAGAACTTTTATGGCTTGCAGAAAAGCTGGTAGATGAAAATGTAAATGCTTAATGTAAAGTATGAATCCTAAACCACTGATGACCCCAGTGAGAAAAACACAGGGAACCAGCTTCATTTGTTAAGATCCACTATAAAAAAAGTAAAATCCAACGAGTGTACGCCTTGTTACAGAAAGCGTCATAAACATATCAATGATTGCATGGCACGATGCATTAGACAATGAACCGGATCATCAATAAGTAACCCGGACAGCCATACCTTTACACCCGGTTACAGTCTGCTCATCATTCATTCAAATTAAAGATTATGGATATCAAAACATCATTTACAAGAGCTCATCTTGAAAACAGGTTGTGGCTAAACGAGCTTGAATTTTACAGGGAAGAAATCATCATTTTTAGAAACCACCTTGAAAAATCCATAGCCCGGAATACAAGCCTGCAATTATCCGGTAAAGCGGACCTTTTTTTGAACCAGTTCACCCGTATGGAAGATAAGATTACCATATTGAAAAACGAGTTGCAAAGAGCAGAAAATAAAATGTCGATGTATGCTCAAACAGAAGGTAATACTGATCTTGATACCGTTGACATTGGAGATCATGAAAAATTTAAATTCACATTTGAAAGTTTTCAAAAGGACTACCAAAATCTCAAGGATGATTTCAGGAATTTTGAGGCTGGTGAAGTGTGATTTACAATGATAAGAATCATATACCCCGCAAACATAAATCACGTACACCAAAAAATAGAATTGGTTGCTTTACTACATAAATCTATTTTATGTATCCAACCATATCAATTTCAAGTTTACACTTAGAATACCAACTTTGGGTTCGGGAACTAATTTTCTATAAAGAAGAGATCAAAATATTTGAAAACCACCTGCAAATGGTCCTGGCCCGCAACAGCAAATCGGAAGTAAAAGCACAGGTAGAGCATTTTCAAAACCAGTTCATTCGTCAAAAAGAGGTCATTGATATTCTGAAACACAACCTGAATATCAGCGAAAAACAATTGGCCGCTTTTGCCTATGACCTTTCGGGGGTTGGTTTAGAAAGTATTAAGATGGATAACCATGCAGCCCTTCGCCAGGAAATGATCACATTCAGGAAACTTTATAAAGAATTAAAACACGATTTCAGGTTGTTTGAAATGGAATGGATGTAAGTTGAACCTGGTAGCTTATCTATATATTAAAGAGTTTATAGTTTACACAAATACCCAAGTTTAAAAGAGACAAACTGGTTTTCTTTTAAACTTTTTCTTTTACAACCACCTCCACTTGTAAAGGGTTTATAGACCATAATTACAATTTATCAACACCATATTCAAAGTTTCATAATCAACCATTTCATGATGTGATTAATTGATACCTTAGAAGCCTTCAATCACACTCATGAGAAATATACTATTAGTTTTCTTTATTATTTTCTGTTCATTTTCGTCATTGGCCCAAACCAATACACTTGACAGCGCCTGGGTAAAAAATAATTATTATAAGATAGAACGCATGATACCCATGCGGGATGGCAACAAATTATTTACTGCAATTTATATCCCAAAGGATACTACAGAAAAACATCCCTTATTGCTTCGGCGTACGCCCTACTCTTCTTCGCCTTATGGAGAAAATAATTTTCCTGAAAGTTTCTGGAACAGTTATTACCGCCTGTATATGAGGGAAAATTATATCATGGTTGTGCAGGATGTAAGAGGCCGGTTTATGAGTGAAGGTAATTTTGAAGATGTTCGTCCGTTTAATGCCAGTAAAAAAGCCAATGAAATTGATGAGGCAAGCGACACGTATGATGCGATTGAATGGTTGGTAAAAAATGTACCGCATAACAATGGCCGCGTTGGCGCATTTGGCATTTCCTACCCGGGTTTTTATTCCACTATGGCTGCATTAAGTGGTCATCCCGCATTGGTGGCCGTTAGTCCGCAGGCACCCGTAACAGATTGGTTTATGGGTGACGACTTTCACCACAACGGTGCTTTTATGTTAATGGATGCTTTTGCTTTTTATTCCGGTTTCGGTAAACCCAGGCCAACGCCAACCATGAGTTTTTCCCCAGGATTTCAATTTCCGGGACGTGATAACTATGATTTTTACCTGCGAACAGGTTCTTTAAAAAACTTTGCTCAACTAATGGGCGACAGCATACAATTCTGGAAGGATATGTATGCGCATCCCAATCTGGACGAATGGTGGAAGGCCCGAAACACAAGAAATTTCGTTCAACACATTCCCGCATCTACCGCTACTTTGGTTGTTGGCGGTTTATTTGATGCTGAAGACACTTATGGTGCCTGGAACCTGTATAAGGCCATTGAAGAGAAAACCAAAAACAATAATAAAGTTGTGATGGGTCCATGGTTTCACGGGCAATGGGGTGGCCGTGGTGATGGAAGTTATTTAGGAAATATCCGTTTCAACGCCAAAACTTCCGAGTGGTATCAAAATAATATTGAAGTTCCTTTTTTCAATTATCACTTAAAAAACAAAGGCGACCTAAGTAAACTTGCTGAAGCCAGTGTTTTTTTTAGTGGCGAAAATAACTGGAAGCAGTTAGAACAATGGCCACCGGCTACTACACAGCCGGCTAACCTTTACCTTCAGCAAAATGGTAAATTAGAATGGAAGAAACCGTCGGTTTCGTCTTCGTTTACACAATATACCAGCGATCCTTCTAAACCAGTTCCCTATACAGAGGATGTTCATATGGGGCGTACAAGAGAATATATGACCGATGACCAGCGTTTTGCTGCAAGAAGACCAGACGTAGTTGTCTTTGAAACCGCGATACTCAACGAGGATGTAACATTAGCAGGTCCTGTATATGCTGATTTGTTTGCTTCCATATCCGGTACTGATGCTGATTTTGTTGTTAAATTGATTGATGTTTTTCCTGACAATTTCTCTTATGCCGAACAACCCGGCAACCAATATCCCATGGCCGGGTATCAAATGCTTGTACGAGGTGAAGTTATGAGAGGTAAGTTCCGTAAGTCATTTGAAAAGCCAGAACCATTTACCCCCAATAAAATTGAACAGGTAAAATTCTATTTGCCAGATGTTGCCCACACATTTAAAAAAGGACATCGTATTATGGTTCAGATTCAGAGTTCCTGGTTCCCGTTGGTTGACCGCAACCCGCAAAAATTTGTAAACATTTACGAAGCCTCAAACAGCGATTTTCAAAAAGCTGATATCAGGATCTACCATGACTCCAGGTACCCATCAAACCTTGTTCTCCCGGTTTCAAAAAATTAATACCTACCTGTAAAAATTATTCATGCGCAATATTCTAAGTTTATTCACCTTACTATTTTTAACGGTTGCAGGCTGGTCGCAGCAGATTCAGATTATTCCACAACCCGTAAGTATCCAGGTTGGTAAAGGCAGTTTCAGAATCTCCAAAAAAACGGTAATAGCTGCAAAAGATGAAGCAGATAGAAAAACAGCCCAACTGTTTAATGCCTATTTAAAACAGGTTTACGGTTTAGAGCTGGATATAGACCACCAGGAAGGAAAGAATTACATACGTCTTTCAACAAAAAAATTTATTAAGGCACCTGATAAAGATGCTTATTCTTTAACAGTTACTGCAGATGGGATCAGTATTGATGGAGACACCTATGCTGGAACGTTCTATGGCATTCAAACTTTAATTCAATTACTACCGGTACATGCCGGGGTTCCTTTAACAATTCCGTTTGTAACCATTGAGGATTATCCGCAATTTTCTTACAGGGGTATGCATCTCGATGTTAGCCGCCACTTCTTCCCTGTACCTTTTATTAAAAAATATATCGACTACCTTGTTTTACATAAACTCAATTTTTTTCATTGGCATTTAACCGACGACCAGGGTTGGCGCATAGAGATAAAAAAATATCCGCGGCTTACGGAAGCGGGTGGTGTCAGAAACGGAACCATCATTGGCCGCTATCCCGGAACAGGCAATGACAATTTGCGTTATGGAGGATTTTATACCCAGGAAGAAATTAAGGAGATTGTACATTACGCAACCGATCGACATATAACCGTAGTTCCTGAAATTGAAATGCCCGGTCATGCATCTGCAGCCATTGCAGCTTATCCCCGGCTTAGTTGTTTTCCTGATGAAGAAACCATAATTCCTTCTCACCCGTCCGAAGCAAGTAAAAACTCAACCGGCAAAAAAGTTCAGGAGACCTGGGGTGTATTTGAAGATGTTTTTTGTGCGGGTAAAGATTCTACTTTTTTCTTTTTGCAGGATGTGCTGGATGAAGTGATCGCACTTTTTCCTTCTTCCTATGTGCATATTGGTGGTGATGAATCTCCAAAAGCTAACTGGAAAAGGTGCCCCAATTGCCAGGCCAGGATTAAACAGGAAGGGTTAAAAGATGAACATGAGTTACAGAGTTATTTTATTCAGCGGATAGAAAAACACCTGAACGCCAAAGGCAAAATCGCTATTGGGTGGGACGAAATTCTGGAAGGCGGGCTGGCTCCCAATGCCTGGGTAATGAGTTGGCGGGGTGAGGCCGGTGGAATTGAAGCTGCAAAACAAAAACACAATGTGATCATGACGCCGGGCAGCCACGTATATTTTGATCATTCCCAAACCCGGAACGAAGATTCTGTTGTGATTGGCGGTTATACACCCATCGAAAAAGTTTATAGTTATCAACCCATTCCAAAAGAATTAGATTCCGTCCATAGCAAATACATCATGGGTGCACAGGCCAACCTTTGGACTGAATACATAAAGAACTGGAGCAAGGTAGAATACATGATCTTTCCGCGGATGAGTGCTTTGTCAGAGGTTTTATGGTCGCCCGGGTCGAAAAAAAACTGGAAAGATTTTGAGCGGCGGCTAACGCAACAGTTCAAACGATATGATTTATGGAGGGTGAATTACAGTAAGGCATATTACGATGTTGATATAAGCCTTTTACCCACACCTAATAACTATGGTATTCAATTAAAGGCCGCTTCCAAAAGGAAGGATGGCAGCATACAAATCCAGAGAAAAAATCTAAAACCTACCCGTTATTATAAACCCATCATTCTTACAAAATCAGAAACTATTTCGGTTAGCTATAATAAAGGAAATCAGACTATTACAAAAAGTAAATTCATTTTAAATTTCAATAAAACTACCGGAAAAAAAGCTATAATAAGTACTGCTCCTAATGAAAGATACCCGGGCCAACCTGGTGCTTT
>DASTMJ010000219.1:0-3895 GCA_035714205.1 Flavisolibacter sp.
TTAAAAGACCCATTGATATGAAATCAGTACTCATTGCTTTATTCCTTCCATTATTGGTACAATCTCAAACCGGCAAAGTGTTCGATAACCTGGTAATGAAAAGTAAGATCCTGAACATGGACCGGAAATTTGCCATTTACCTGCCGCCTGATTATGAAACCTCGCAAAGAAGTTACCCGGTTTTATATTTATTGCATGGAGCAGGAGATGACCAGACAGGCTGGGTGCAGTTTGGTGAAGTATTGAATATTGCAGACAAGGTTATCAAAGAAGGATCAGCAACGCCAATGATCATTATAATGCCGGATGCCAGCACCGGGCAAAGAGGTTATTTCAACGATATAAAAAATAACTGGCGGTACGAAGATTTCTTTTTTAATGAGCTAATGCCCTATGTTGAAAAAACCTGGCGCATTAAAACTGAAAAAAGATATCGTGCCATCAGCGGTCTTTCCATGGGAGGTGGCGGCACATTCATGTATGCCCTGCACCGTCCTGAATTATTTTCTGCGGCCTGCCCGCTCAGTGCCTACATAGGCCCGCTTTCTTTAGATGAATTCAAAAAGAATATTTCAAAAGATCAACCGGCCCTGCCTGATTCGGTTATCACCGGCTATTTCAACAGGCATAATGCCATATCATTGGTAAATAATGTGGCCGACAGCGTAAAACGCTCTGTTCGCTGGTATATTGATTGTGGTGATGATGATTTTTTATATGAAGGCAATTCACTGGTTCATATAGCTATGAAGAAAAAAGACATCCCACATGAATTTCGTATACGGGAAGGTGCTCATAACTGGACCTACTGGCGGCAATCATTACCAACAGTGCTTGAGTTTATCTCAATGAGTTTTCACCAGTATTAAACAATTCAGGTAAATGCTTTTTTGGAACGATTGTCCATAGCAGCACCAATCCTGAAATATTCATCTGCCGATAGAACACCACTTCCCTTAAAAGCAAAAAGGATCAATAAAAAAAGTGTGATCACAGAAAGAACCAGTTCAAAAACATCGGAGCCTATATTTTTTACATTAACGAAAAACACAGCAACCAGTAGAATCGGTATTTGTACAATGGCGGCTGCCCTGGTAAACAAACCTACCGTTATAAAAAAGCCACATAATAGACCGAGGTAGGTAATGATGAAATCCAGCATTTCAGCATTCCTGGAAAAAACGCCGATCCCTGTCTGTTCAATATACATTTTAGTGGTAGCTGCACCTTCTACAAAATTGATGGATTTCCAAAGCAGTATAAGACCCAGCGCTATTCTTAAGAGGGTGAATAAAACATTCAGAATAGTAGTGCGGTTTAAGGACCTTTCTTCAACCATAAAAAAGAATTTTTGAATGAAGAATAAAAGAAAGAACAAAGTGGACAAACCTTCTTATACAAAGGTACCAATATAGACCTGCCAGCGAACAAAACATAAATATCCCCAACTAAGCATGAGCTTGAACAAGCCAAACTTCGTAACTCTCCGAAGGCTGGCCTGCGTAATCTTACGCATACCCCGGTAATTACCATAAATTAAAAATGAAGTAGTTTGTCTCTTGTTCAGCATGCCTGGCAAATGTAGTTTTGTGTCAGAAGTTGATTGATAGCATATCAATCGATCCGATGTCCGAAAGAAAACCAAATCCATTAAATTCTAAGTCCACCGTCCTGAAAAACCATTAAAAATCCAATATCGATCAACTTCTTTCCTTTTCCTTTGAAAACCCGGTTGTCCGTTTATCCATTGAAAGCCCGTTTTGATCCTTATATCCTTTTGAAAACTGTATCCAATCCTATTGAGAGCAACCCAGGCGTCCAATCCTATTAACCTGATCACTAAACCAAACCGACTGCCTGAAAATATTCATCCCCTCCAAAAGAGGGGATTTTTATTTTAAAAAATTCTTCAACCAGGCAACTTCATTTCACTAAGAATATGCAGTGAAAATAACAAGCTAGTGCCGGCTCCGGGCAGCTTGTTGGTTCATCTTCAAAATCACAACCGGTATGATTTTAACTGATCCGGGCAAACGTATCATTCACTTGCCGTAAATTGAACCTTATTTAAAATTTTCATTGATGAAAAGCTTAACCAGTTTAAAATTCCTTTTGCCGATTCTGGTCCTTGTATCTGTGTCAACATCAATTTCGGCACAGGCAGAACAGAAACCAGATTCCGTATCCATTGCAGGCAGGTGGGATGTAACGCTTTACCGGGATGGAAAAACATTTCCGTCCTGGCTGCAGGTAATGCATTCGGGCCATAATACATGGGTAGGTGAGTGGGTGGCTATTGTTGGCAGTGCCCGCCCTGTTTCAAAGATCAATTACAGTGGCGGAAAGATCAGTTTCTCAATGCCACCGCAATGGGAAGAGGGTGCCGGAGATCTTAAGGTAGAAGGAAGGGTGGAAGGAGATAGTTTGGTGGGAACAATTATTTATCCTGATGGCAGCAATTATACATGGACCGGTGTTCGTGCCCCTGTATTAAGGGCAACAAAACCACCTGTTTGGGGAAAGCCCATCCGGTTGTTTAACGGCAACAATTTAAAAGGCTGGCATGCAACGGGAGAAAACCAGTGGATCGCCAGGAATGGAATATTAAGCAGTCCAAAATCGGGTGCTAACCTGGTTACCGATTCAAAATTCAAAGATTTTAAGTTGCATATTGAATTTCGTTATCCAAAAGGCAGCAACAGCGGTGTGTACCTGCGCGGACGTTATGAACTGCAGATAATGGATAGTGGAAAAGAACCTTCTCCGGTAGAATTGGGTAGTGTGTATGGATTTATATCGCCCAGTGAGCAGGTTGCCAAAAAACCGGGTGAATGGCAATCGTACGATATTACTCTGGTGGGTAGAATGCTGACGGTTGTGGCCAATGGAAAAACGATTATCTGTAACCAGGAAATTCCGGGCATTACGGGTGGTGCGCTGGATAGTAAGGAAGAAGCCCCGGGACCTATTTTATTGCAAGGTGACCATGGACCTATTGAATACAAGAACATACTTATAACGCCGGCCAGGTAAAACCTCTTTAGATATATGTTGAATGCATTCAGCCAGTGCTTTTTTCTTTGTGCAAAAGAACAGAGGCAAACACAATGACCCACAACATAAAAACGCCAATATTGATGCGTTCCCAAACACCAATCATAGGTGTGGGCAGGTTTTTAGCCATCGCCGGACTACTTATTCCCGTTAATATGCCAAAGGCGAGTAACACCATTATGGTTGCAACAGAATAATAGCGAAACCTTTTGCCAAATGTTGCTGCCCCGGATATAAGCATAATTAACATCAGGGCTACAGTAACTGCGGTAAATACAATGTGCATGGTATCAGTCATGGTGCCGCCTCCTGTTGCTAACACCTGCCTCTGGTGCATCGGCGGCCAGAAGAATCCACTAATTCCGTAGATCATCATTACTATTGAAATGATCAATAATTTCCGGTTTTCTCCTGCCACTTTCCATATACCCCATCCGAATGCGATAACAAGGAGGGAATAAAAAGTGCAGAGCAAAACCCATAATGACCGGGTAGGAGCATTAATGGCAGAAAGTTCACTTATGGTTTGAGAGGTAAGGCTATAGCCAGCGTATTGCAGGGGCACAAAGATATTTATGGCGATATAGTAAAACGAAGAAAGAATGCCACAGGCAAGCAAAACCTTTTCTACTGTTGTATAGGCCGGATGGGTGGCCTGTATGGGTAATGAAGGCCTTATTTGCGTGGTTCCGTGCGAAGTAATGGAGGGATTCATACCAAATGATTAAATAAAAAAGCACTACATGAGCTGCATTTTATATTGAATCAAGGTATGGGAAGTAATCAAATGGTAGAATGATGACTATCAGCAGTAAGTATGCTTGTAGTCATTAAGGCTATG
>DASTMJ010000220.1:0-3906 GCA_035714205.1 Flavisolibacter sp.
CTGCTTATGTAAGTACATTCGTTAACACCCTGGTGCGTACGTATTGTATGGGTGCCCAATTTTTTTTCTTTAAAACCAAATACATAATCTTTATCCCTGCCGGGCATTAGTTGGGGGTTCCGGAACAATTTTGTTACCGCTTTTGAAATGATCGATGCCGTATCCAGGTGTACAACTGCCCATTTTTCCAGGTCATTTACGGTTGTTGCTATATAATAGTTGCCGCCCGGAGAAGTTTTATCACTTGTCCATGTTTTATATCCTTTTCCATACTTATAATATTGCTGTGCAAAACCTTCTATCACTTCATCCTTATCATCATGTAATAAAGTTGAGGTCATACCCAGGGGATCGAATAGTTTCAACTTCATCCATTGCCGCAAATTTTGACCTGATGCTTTCTCAAGTATAAGTCTTAATAATCCAAAGTCGGAGTTGGAATACATATAACCTTTGCCGGGTTCCACTTCGGGTTTTGGTTGCCGGTAAAGGAAATTTAAAAACTGCGATTGATCGAACCTGTTGGTCATGCTGGCCTGAGCCAGTAATAAAGTAGCCCATTCATCTGCAAAACCACTCCGGTGATTTAAAAGATCGTACAGGGTAACCGGTTCGCTCCATGCAGGAAGCTGTGGAAAATACTTACTTACCTTATCATCAAGGCTTAACAATCCTTCCTTTTCCATTAATACAGCAGCAATGGAAATAAATTCTCTTCCCTCGGAATAGGGTAACCGTACAACCGTGTTATGCGTAAAAGGTACATTGTGTTCCAGGCTTGCCAGTCCATACGCTTTTTTGGCTGTTACCTTTCCATTTTGTAGTATGGTTACTGCAACACCTGGGGTGGTTTTATTAAATGAGGAAAAAATGCTGTCAAGTGTATTATGTAAACTTTTGTTTTCCCGGGATGTTATATTTTTTGTTTGGCCATATCCGGTATAACAAACCAGGATCATAACCATCACGACAAACCTATGGCCCAAGAGATGTTTCCTCTTCAATTTAATTACCATTCGTATTTTTTTGGATCATATAAAATGCACAAACATTGGGTGCTACACATTTTGTATGCTGCTAAAATTACCTCAGCATGTTACACCATGTGTACCCTATTCATGTGATGCCTCAGGTGATTACGGGGGCCCTTCTGCCTGCCAGTTAGTCTCTCGGCCTGTCCACCTCCACCACAATTAACCGTAAGGTTGTTTTGCCAATGTTTTTTGCCGAATGGGTAGCAGCGGGCAATACCACGGCCATGTCTTTTTTAAATTCTATATTTTGTTTACTGCCATCCTCCCCGGTTAACTCAACGGTACTTCCTTCCAATACATAAAGTGCAAAATCGGGGTGCGCATGCATGATAGAGGAATCGCCGGGCTTATAGGTAGCCTGTAGCATCCTGATGTTTAATGTATCGGCCAGTTGTTTATAAAGGTTTGGCGATATTTTGGTTACGCTGCGGGAATCATCAAAAGGCGTGTACCTGCTGGTTACGACAGTGTCGTTTGCTGCCTCACCAGTTGTTTCCGGGTTGGTTGCCTGGTTTTGATCGTTACAACTGGTAACACCCATAACAATAAAGGCAACAAAAAAGAGCTTACAACAATGTTTGATTTGCATATAGATGGTTTTAGTTTGTACAAGCTCAAATGATGGAAAACAGTTTCAGGAGGCAGGATGCGCAGATTGAAAAACTAATTTATGCATTTAACCCGGTACATGGATTGTAAGCAGCACCTTTTTTCTTTCGATGGAGATAGGCCCCTTTGCATTTTTGGTTATACGATGCAATAAACTTTCGCTGGGGTATCTAACCTGGATGATCTGTTTGGTTTTACCATTATAGCGTATGAAAGATTCCCGGTTTTTTGCCATGCCTGGCTATAGTGCGTTGATAGTTGCCAATGCCGGCAAGCCTATATTGATCTTACTGGCCTGCACAACATCTAACCTTTGCAGAATGATCTCAACCAGATTCAGATTTGCAGTGGTTGTAAAAGGTAATAACATCATGTTTTTTACTGGCAATGCGGAATTCGTCAATCCCCTACCCAGGTTCTATTAAGATTCAAAATAGGGTTTAGCAAAGCAGCACAGTCTAAATGCAGCACCTGACAAACAGCAAATCTCAGTTCGCGAGAGATAAGATCTCGGCAGCAGTCAATTCCCTGTTATATATTCTTAATTCATCTATTTTTCCGTCGCTATAATGATGTCCACCAGCCCGGCCCCTGCCAATATCATAAGGATTACTGTTGTCAGCAGTTGTTCTTTTGGAATAGGAAACTGAACACTCCAGGCGCCCCTGCATATAAAACCTTGCTACGCCTGATGAGTTGCAACTGATGGCGACATGGAGCCACCCCGGGTATTCCGGCCAGAGCGAGGGATTACAACCTGCAACCCCACCGGCAGGCGTTAAAAGTTGCAGATTTCCATAACCATAGATCTTTGATAAAGAAAGGTAGTAAACAAAGTAGTTTAAAGAAATATTACACCAGCCGGTTGCAGGTTCATACTGTTCAAATATTTCAAAAAAATACCCGGGCCTGTTAAGACTTCTACAACTGATCCAGGCCGTTATGGTAAACTCCGGGGACGTATACATTTCAGATAATGAGGCGCTGGCAGAAATCTGTATATAACTGTTAACACCATTAAACTGATAGGCTGCATCCGGATTGCCAAATCTGTCCGTTGTAAGAGTAGCATTGTATACATTCCCATTGTTGCCATTTCCACTTTCATCATTGGCATTTCCATTAAAAGGTAAGTACAATAACAGGCCATCCGGGGTGGTAAATGTTATTTGGTTACCATAACTGGTTCCGGCGGTATTGGTTGCGTAAGAGCGTACATAATACGTGGTATTGGCAAAAAGTCCGGTGATTAAACTGGTGAATGAACCCGTACCGGTTCCATCCTCAGTTTTACTGTCACCAATTGTGGGACTTTGAATGGTGCTCCAACACACACCCCTTGCCGATATTGGTGATCCTCCATCGTTTGAGATGTTACCCCCGCTGGTAGCAGAAGTTGTTGTAATGTTACCCACAGGGTCAGTTGTAATTGTAGCCAGGGATGTACTTGTTGTAAAACTGATTTGATTGCCATATGCAGTACCTGTACTATTTATGGCATAAGCCCTTACGTAATAAGTGGTGTTTGCTGTAAGACCAGCAAGGCTGCTGGCGAATAGCCCGGTGCCGGTGCCCTCGCTGGTTTTGAAGTCGGAAATTGTTGGACCAGCGGATGTACTCCAGCAGATGCCACGTGCTGTTACGATGGCTCCACCGTCTGATATAACATTGCCGCCACAGGTTGCAGCATCAGCGGTAATATTTGTAACGGGAGTGGTGGTTACTGTGGCTAGATTTAAGGAGGATATGTTTTTATGTTCTTTTTTACAACCCCAACAAAATGCAAAACATACAAGAACGATCAGTCTTGAAAACAATTTTATACTTTCCATCGTTTCATGTTTAGATCTGACTATTACGGGTTTGGTAATTCATGTTTGACATTGGATGTGTTTTTGAAAGGTTCATTGTATGTTCACAATCTAATCCCTGCCATAAATTCTAAATATGTCTTGCATCAACGCTTTTGGTGATGGTGGTCAGTATGCTCATCAAGTCAAAACGATGGATCAATAATTTCTGAATACAGAAATCTTTGCCCGGTTGGGAGTGCTGATTCATGTTTGATGATATGCCCGTAAAGATGCAGGCTGGTATAACCATCGTAGTCTTTTCCATTACCAGATTCCAACGGCTCGCCTGGCAACCCGGAAGTTGCCAATCAAATAGTGAATTTGCATGTTCTTCCACGAAAAGGAAGGGAGTCCAGGGACTTACCTGCGACATCTTCAATATTCAGCTTTCCATTTTCATGAAGCCTTAT
>DASTMJ010000221.1:0-20836 GCA_035714205.1 Flavisolibacter sp.
TTGAAATACCGGAAAACTATGAAGGAAATTTTATTCATATTAAAGCATATACCAAATGGATGCTGAATTTTGATACCTCATTCCTTTTTAATAAACCTGTGCGGGTCATTGGCAAAAAAACTCCTGCGGGTGCAGGAAAGGTTACCATACAAAGCACCCTGCATTTTTTCCCTGAAGGTGGTGATGCCATTTCGGGTATTCCAAACAAATTTGCATTCAAAGCAACTGACCAATGGGGTAATCCTGTAAATGCAAAAGGCATCATACAGGACGATAAAGGAAAAACAATTGATTCCTTCAAGACAGTTCATAATGGAATGGGGTCTGTTCTTTTTGTTCCGCAGCAAGGCATCACGTATACAGCAAAATGGAGGGACGACAAAGGCACACAACATACCACCAGCTTACCTGCTGCCCGGCCGGAGGGAGTTAGTATGCAGGTAACTATGGATGGAAACAAACGGATCGTAAGTTTACAGGCCAGCAATCATATCTCTCCTGAACTGGGACAACTACATATTATTGGTACCTCCGGGCAAGCCCTTGCATTTAAAACATCTGCGTCAATAGCTGCAGGTAACACCATCAGGAGGATCATACCAACTGAAAATCTTCCATCAGGCATACTTACCATTACTGTTTTTGAGAACAAGTGGAATGCAATTGCCGAACGGATCACCTTTATTGACAACGGCGAATATCATTTTAAGCCCGCAATGGAAGTACAGCGCTGGGGTCTTAATAAAAGGGCAAAAAATGAAATACAAATTTCGATACCCGACAGCCTCCAGGGTTCTAATTTGTCCATTTCAGTGACCGACGCAGGAATTGATAAAGACACCAGTAATACCATTATTTCTCATCTTCTTTTAACCAGCGATATAAAAGGATATGTGCACAATCCTGCCTATTATTTTTCCAGCTCAAACCATCTTGTTTCCCAACAACTGGACCTGGTAATGCTAACTAATGGCTGGCGTAGGTTTAAGTGGGAAGATGTTGTAAAAGGAAAACTTCCGGCCATTACTTATCCAAAGGATAGTATGTACTTATCGCTTTCCGGTAAATTATATGGTGTAACCAGGGCCCAATTAAGTGGCACCGAGAGCCTGTTTCTTTTTATTAAACAAAAAGATTCCGGTACACAGTCCTTATTTATTCCCATTGAAAAAGACGGCAGCTTTAACGATCCTAACTACATTTTTTTTGATACCCTGCGGGTATATTACCAACTGAAATCCAAATTTTTCAGCAACGCGGAAGCACGGTTCATGACAGACCGTTTACCGGCATTCAATTACAAGGCCGTTCAAAAACAATTACTCAACACAAATCCCTTTGGTGGAGATACTTCAGGTAATTACCGGCACAAATTATTGGCAGCAGAAGCACTTAAATTGCAAAATGCCCAAAGAGGAAAACTAATGGAAACCGTAACGGTAACGGCCAAGAAAAAATCGCCTGTTGAGGAGCTGGATGAAAAATACGCAAAAGGGCTTTTTAGTGGCGGTGATGGTTACCAGTTTGATTTGATCAATGACCCTGCAGCCATAGGAAGATTGAATATTTTTAATTATCTGCAGGGAAGAGTGGCCGGATTGCAGATCTCATCTGCAGGTACCGGCTCGCCGACCCTGACCTGGCGCGGAGGTGCCCCACAAATTTATTTAGATGAGATGCCGGTAGATGCCGATCTTTTGAATAATATACCAATGAGCGATATTGCTTTTGTGAAAGTATTTCGTCCACCTTTTCTTGGATCGGGTGGTAACGGAGCCAATGGGGCCATTGCTATTTATACCAGGCGGGGTGATGACCTGAAGAGCAGGCCTGGCCAGCTTAGTACCAATTCTGTAATGGCTTATACACCCATTCGTGAATTTTATTCTCCCAACTACAGCACATTTGATAAGCGCAATGAACAAAAAGATGTGCGTACCACCTTATACTGGAATCCATTATTAACCACCACATCAGGCAACAATACCATAAAACTGAACTGGTATAACAACGATGTTACAAAAGCTTTCAGGGTAGTAATAGAGGGTTTAAGTAAGGAAGGTTTCCTTACCCACTATGAAGAGATCATGGAGTAATAAACCTTGAATCATTAAACGACCTGGTCAAACTTTCTCAACCCATAAACCAAGCCTTTCACCGATTTACTGAGAGCAGGTTATGGCTACCGGTATACCTTTGATCTATCCTATTAGAAAAAACCAATACATCCAATATTCACAGAATTACTATCCACCGTTTCCATTTGCCAAAGCGAATTTTGCAAGAGAAGAACAACCAAAACTTCCTGACAACAGAGCCTCCACCAGGCTCTTTTTTTTATGCCCATCAGTAAAAAAAATTCCTCCTGCCTGCATTTTATTTTTCTATCTTTAGAATTCCCCGTGAAATTCCTACGTACTCAACTGCAAACTCCAGGTCAGGAATTATAATCAGCAAATTTTGTTCAGCCAGGTTCTTACACTCAAATCTTAGAACTAAAACCAACTATATGCTTCCCCAACATTTAGTAAAAGCGGGCTTGCTAACCCTTGTGCTTGTTATTGCCTTTGTAATGTGCTGGGAGTTTTTCCTCAGACAAAAAGGTTATTCGGTTTCTTATGATGACAATGCGGCTTTATGGGCCGACAAACGAAAGGCGGTTTACCAGCCAACAGATAAAGCCACCGTATTTATCGGGTCATCACGAATCAAATTTGATCTTGACATCCCAACCTGGGAAAAACGTACCGGTCAAAAAGCTGTACAACTGGCCATGGTAGGCAGTTCGCCCCTGCCTGTATTAGACCATTTGGCCAAAGATGAAAACTTCCATGGGAGATTAGTGATCAGTGTTACAGAAGGATTGTTTTTTTCAACAAGAGGACGCGAGATGCCTTCAGAATTTATAGCATTTTATGATGACTGGACACCTTCGCAAAAAGCAAGTTTTCAACTTAATCATTTATTGGAATCAAAATTTGTTTTTTTAGATAAAGACAATTTCTCCATTAATAATTATTTAAGTGAATTACCTATTTCGGAAAGACCAGGTACTTATAACGGCCCTGATTTTCCCTGGGAATTTGATAAAACAAGTTTTGAAAGACAAAGTTTAATGGATGACCGGTTTATGGCCGACACCAACCTGCAAAAGCAGGTGCAGAATGTTTGGGCGGGCTTTGCTAAAAGGTTCAGGGGCGGACCTACTACCGGCAAAACGCTTGATTCCATTATGCTGGCAATAAAACAATCGGTAGACAAGATAAAGGCTCGCGGAGGAGAGATCATTTTTGTAAGGCCACCTTCAAGCGGTCCATACTGGCAGGGGGAAAACAAAGCATTTCCACGTAATGTTTACTGGGATAAATTATTGGCTATTACTAAAAGTCCGGGAATTCATTTTAAAGACTATCCTGCCATTTCCAACTTTGTATGCCCTGAATTTTCACATTTGTCGCCAAAGGATGCCATTGTTTTTACAGAACATTTTGTTCGCATCCTTAACGAGAAAGGATTGATCTCCGGAAAACAGATGGCCTTACAAACTCCACATCAAAACTAATCTTATGCTTTTCAACTCTTATACATTTATAGCCTTTTTCATCCTGCTGCTTCTATTACACAATAAAACCTCTTTACCCTGGCATGTAAAGAAGTTTAATCTTTTGCTGGGCAGTTATATTTTTTACGCAGCGTGGAACCCGCCTTTCATTATTTTATTATGGATCTCAACGGCCATAGATTTTATTATAGGCAAAAAGTTATTTGCAGAAGACAACAAAACCCGGAGAAAAGTTTTGCTATTAATCAGCCTTGTTGGCAACCTGGGCATGTTGGGCTATTTTAAATATGGAGGTTTTTTACTGGAGAATTTTACAATAGCGATGAATGCAATGGGTATCGACTATCATGCTGCCCAACCTGATATTATACTGCCTGTAGGTATTTCATTTTATACATTCCAAACCTTATCGTATACACTGGATATGTATTACCGGAAAAGTGAACCTGAAAAATCGCTGCTTGATTTTTCATTGTTTGTAACCTTCCTGCCACAATTGGTAGCAGGCCCAATTGTGCGGCCGAACCAATTGATACCCCAGTTCAAAAAACCACATACGGCAAACGGTCAACAGCTGGCAACCGGTTTGTTTTTATTAACGCTTGGCTTATTTATGAAGGTAGGCCTGGCTGACAGCATGTTATCAAAGTCCGCCGATTCTGTTTTTGGCGCCACCAATCATGTAGGTTCATTGGACGCCTGGTTGGGAGTACTGGCCTTCTCGGGCCAGATCTTTTTTGACTTTGGAGGCTATTCTACCTGTGCCATTGGCATAGCGTATTGTTTGGGATTTAGCTTACCGGATAACTTCCGGTATCCCTATGGAGCTATAGGCTTTTCTGATTTCTGGCGAAGGTGGCACATTACTTTATCAACCTGGCTGAGAGATTATTTATATATACCATTAGGCGGCAACCGTCGCGGGGAACTCAGAACTTATACAAATCTCATGACCACAATGTTGTTAGGTGGTTTATGGCATGGAGCCTCCTGGACCTTTGTAGTATGGGGAGGATTGCATGGCACCTATTTATGTATAGAACGTTTACTGAAAACTAAAAAATCTCCTACCGATCATTCGGCCACCGAACAACTCAATCCAATGACGCCACCGGAAGGTATGGTTACGGCTACCGCTTCTTTGGCACCGGCGTTTTTCAGGAAAAAAAGTGTACAGAACTTTTTTGCTGCCTTGCTTACATTTTTCCTGGTGAACATAACCTGGGTTTTTTTCAGGGCACAAGACTTTCCCACTGCCGGCCGGCTCCTTGAATCCATGTTTGGTTTAGTTAAAAATGGTTCTGCTATTTTAACCAACCTGGCTATTATTAAAGTATCGATTGTTATTTCGGGGATGGTGCTAACGCATTGGTTCATGCGAAACACCTCGGTGCTGAAAGTGGCGCAACATTTAAAATGGTGGGTTATCAGTATCGTTTGGGCGGCTATGCTTATCTTTTTATTGCTTACACAGGAAAGCAGTAGTTCCTTTATTTATTTCCAGTTTTAATGCAGGATACAGACATAAATAAAACAGGAAGGCAAGGTATTATCACCTGTGCCTTCCTGTTTATGTTTCATTATTTACAATCAGCTTCCTCTCTGGGAGCCGCCCGTCATTCCTTTTTTTACAAAACCGCCGCCGGCGCCTTTTGTATTTTTATTAGGCATGAACTTAGAACCAGGGCTGGCATGTTTTGGAGCAGCTGATCCTTTCTTATCATTCTTTTTTCCTTTAGGCGTCAGTAATCCCATAGTGTATTGTTTTATACACAAATTTACAATTTAAATCCCGTTTCTGCCAGATCACGAGGCATAACAGGCTTTAAGTATCCATAAAAAAAGTGCAACCCTTTTTTAAGGATTGCACCTATTTTTCATGCATCTTTTTTATATACCATCGCTTACACCACCTCTTCTTCCGGCAATTAAGCTAAGAACGAAAAGGATCAAAAAGATAAAGAATAAGATTTTAGCTATGCCCGCAGCGCCGGCTGCAATACCACCAAATCCAAAAATCGCTGCTATAATAGCTATTACTAAAAAAATAATTGTCCAGCGTAACATAACTTTAAGTTTTAAGTGAATTAATACCAGTCATATTTCATAAAGTATGCCAGTAGGCTGAGCATTCCCCAATATGTGGAGGACGTAAAGGATAAGAACCAGCTTTAATTAAGCTTCATCCTGGTAATATATTTTGTAGAATTTTCTTCCATCCATATCCACGCCCTTTTCAATAAGATCTGTCCGCCCATGTATATAGATGTGGAAGTTCTTGTCCAGCTTTACTACATTTTTAAACAGTTTTGCCTGTTTTTTTACTGCTTCCGGAGATATTTCAAAACTGGAAGCGATATCATAGTCAGCAGATGTGATATAACGGGAGCCAAAATTGCGAAACGAGCCGATCATTTCTTCATTGGCAAAAACTTCGTTTTGAAAATCATTGATGTCAAATGCATCATTGCTTTTAAAATAATCAATGGAACGATTGAGCAACTCCACCTGTTCGGTTCTGCCGATCTTTAATTCACTATCCAGTTGCCCGGTAATAAACTGTTTGGTCAGGTTAAGAAAATGTGCTGTGTGATGAAACTCATTTTTTTGCTGCGTCAATCCTAAAAAACTTTCTTTCCAGAATTGTGCTTCTTCTCCCCGGTTTTGGTTATCATAGATCATTACATCATACCCATCTTCTTCTTTGGTATTGATGATCAAACAGCCTTTATCAATTTTTGCCAGCTCTACACCTTCTTTCATAGCCAGCTTAAAATGATTGGCCCTTTGCTCAACATCCAGGAACAAAGCTTTTGTTTCTGTTTTGAATAACCCGATGGCTTTGTGCATCCTGCTTTCAACCGGTAAACCTTCAAAATAAACCACATACAATTCACCACCTTTTACTTTCGGGTGTGTGGAGGCTTCATATAAATGTTTTGCTACAGAACCAGATATTTCCTCAAACCTGGTAGCGTTTTCGAAAATCTGCCTGCAATAATTATATACCTCGTTAAACTGTAACGATGTTGAATGATGAAAAGAATACAGTTCGGAAATGGTTTTGAATTTATGCAGGAAGCCATCCTGCAGTATGTTTATTGTATCATCATCCAGGTCAAGTGCATTGGTCGCAATATGTAAAGGCTCCATCCTGTTTTTGCTTCCCACATAATGCATTACCACTTGCTTAAGGCAGGAATTATCTATTGTCATTGAGATCATAGGTCAATCTTAAAAGGGCGGCAATTTAGAACATAACTGATGAACGCACCTAATTTTCAGGAATTGGAAACATATTTTAAACCTATGATAGAAGAAATGAGCGTAGTAATAAAAAAGACTCTCCATAGGGTAGCAGGTTCTTTAAAAAACAGAATTCCAATAATAGCTGTGCCGGCGGCCCCAATCCCCGTCCACACAGCATAAGCGGTCCCTAATGGAAGAACCTGAGATGCTTTGTATAATAAGTACATACTTATTGAAACCGAGATGAGAAAACCAGCTAACCAAAATAAATAGGTATTACCGGTAGCCAGCTTTGCTTTTGACAAGCAGGTTGTAAAAGCTATTTCAAATAATCCAGCCAATATTAGTATCACCCAGGCCATAATAAAATGTTTAACTAACCGAAAATACATTGTAGCAGGATTCATGGCTGTTCTTTTTGTGCTGGCCTGGTTTTATTTAATTTTATTTGCAATGTAAACACGCAGTATGTCAAACTTTCCTTTAACTGTTAGAAGGGCTATTGAATTGATGGGTCTTTATTTCCTGGGAATGATCATTTTGGTTGGTAAAGAGATCATCACGCCTATAGTAATGGCCTTTTTCCTGGCCATCATGCTGTTACCGGTTTACCGGTTCTTTAGAAAAAGAAAATTCCCGGAGATGCTTTCTATTATACTGGCTCTTCTTTTCCTCCTGGTTATTGTTGGTTTGCTCGTATGGTTTTTCTCTTCCCAGATCGGGAGGTTGATTGCTGATTTCCCGGAAATTAAAAAAAACGTACAGCTGCATTTAAACACTTTGAGTGCCTGGATCTTTGAAAAAACCAATTTTTCAACAGAACGCCAGGTTCAGTTTATAAATGAACAAAATGATAAGCTGCTGAATTATGCGGGTTCGTTGTTGGGTGGTGCCGCTTCGTCGGTGACAGGAGTGATCATTTTTGTTGGCCTTTTGCCTATTTATATTTTCCTTTTATTGTTTTATAAAAACCTTTTGCTTCGATTTGTATTCCTATGGTTTCCGCAAACCCACCATTCCAAGGTTGAAGATGTAATGCGGGAATCTGAAGTAATCATAAAAAGTTATTTAATCGGACTGTTGATCCAAATAACGTATATCACGGTTCTGCTGGGTGGAATTTTATTTTTTATCGGTATTAAACATGCCATTTTGATCGGCGCCATTTTCGCTATTTTAAACCTTATACCCTATATAGGTGCATTAATTGGCAATATCATTGGAGTACTGCTGACACTTTCTTCCTCGCAGGAAGTATGGCCCATATTTGCCGTGTTGGGCACCATTGCCTTTGTTCAATTCCTGGACAATAATATATTAATGCCCCGAATTGTCGGTTCCAAGGTAAAGATAAATGCGCTGATCACCATCATCGGCGTTATTATAGCAGGTGCATTGGCGGGCGTTTCGGGTATGTTCCTTTCACTACCCGTTATGGCCGTATTAAAAATTGTATTTGACCGTAGCAATAATTTTAAACAATGGGGTGTTTTGTTAGGCGATGAACGACCAAAAGGAAGCCCAATGCAATGGCCTATTTTAAGAAAAGCTGACAAAAAAACACAGAAAAAGCTGGAAAAGGAAAATGAAATTGAGCCACCTAAAGCATAAAGGACCAGCTTGTTACCTAAGTTTGTTGTAATTCTTTTGACCTTTAGTATACCTTTTACATTGATTGGACTATCTTTAAGCCGTTACTCTATTACGACTTGATAAATTTCTCCCCTATTCCGTAGAAGCTCATCTGGTCCTAATGATGAGAAAGACTGGATCAACAGTCTGATTACTAATTATAAAAAAGAAAGAATTATTACATGTTATTTGAACATTTAGGCCTTATTGAGCCTATACAGAAAGCCGTTAAAAAAGAAGGCTATACAACTCCTACACCCATTCAACAACAAGCAATACCTGTGGTACTGCAAGGGAAAGACATATTGGGACTGGCGCAAACCGGTACCGGTAAAACCGCTGCGTTCGCTATTCCGATTTTACAGTTATTATCAGAAGCCGGCCAAAGCAAGGGATATAAACATACAAGAGCTTTGATTGTAACACCTACCCGTGAGTTAGCTGTACAGATCAGTGAAAGTTTTGCCTCGTATGGTCATTTTCTCAAGCTGACACACGAAGTGATCTTTGGTGGTGTATCGCAACATAGTCAAACACTTGCTTTGCGAAATGGAGTAGATATTTTGATTGCAACTCCGGGCCGTTTGCTTGATCTTATGAACCAGGGATATGTGCACCTGGATCATCTGGAAATGTTTGTTTTGGATGAAGCAGACCGCATGCTTGACATGGGTTTTATACATGATGTAAAAAAACTGATCAGGCAATTGCCCAAACAAAGACAAACCTTATTATTTTCTGCAACCATGCCGCCGCCCATTGCACAACTGGCACAAAGCATGTTGCATGAACCGGTACGTATAGAAGTTACCCCGGTTTCTTCTACCGCAGAAAAGATTGACCAGTCAGTTTATTTTGTTAGCAAAAAACAAAAACAGTCTTTATTAATCCATTTGCTTACCGAAAAAAAGATACAAAGAACATTGGTTTTTACCCGTACCAAACATGGTGCTGACCGCATTGCAAAAGATCTGAAAAAATCAAACATTGCCGCCGATGCCATTCATGGTAATAAATCGCAGTCTGCAAGACAAAATGCTCTGGCCAATTTTAAAAGAGGTAAACTAAAAGTGCTGGTAGCTACTGATATTGCTGCAAGAGGCATTGATGTAGACGCACTGGAGCATGTCATCAATTTTGATCTGCCAGATGTAGCCGAAACCTATGTTCACCGTATTGGAAGAACAGGCAGGGCCGGCGCCAGTGGAATGGCTTTTTCATTTTGTGATGGCCGTGAAGAGATGAGCAATTTAAAAAGCATCAATAACCTGATCGGGCAAAAAATTCCAGCAATACCACATCCTTTTGAAAATATAGAAGAGGAAACTTCAATTACAAAGGACTCAAAACCTGCTGCACAAAAACAGCGCAGATCTTTCAAAAGAAAAGTGGCCTGATTTATCCAGGTTTCATAAAAAAATACAGAGCCTCCGGTTGGAGGCTTTTTTTATACAGGCAGGCCTGCTAAGCTTTAGCTATTCCCTTTTTAAAAGCATCGAAAAGAATATCATTATCCCTGTTTAGCAAGGTTTCATTTATTGAGAATGTTCCATTTTTTGGCAAACGGATATTTGCAGCCGCCAGCGACTGAACAAACTTATCCATATCAATACCGGTCAGTTTCATTTCATAAATATTGGTACCGTCTTTCAAAGCATTTATTTTTATTTGAGTTAATTTATTTAACCGGGTAATTAATTCTTCTCCTTTTTTTCGGGCGGCCAGTAATCGTTCTTCAAAACCTTTCATCACCTGCAATGGAATAACCGCATTCACCCAGTTCTGGTACATAGAACCGCCATGGACCTTTATAAGGTTTGGCATTTTTTCAATAACAGATGCATTGCCACACAGAATAGCACCAGCCGAAGCTCCGAAATACTTATATAAGGAAATATAAACTGTATCAAAAAGCGATGCGTATTCTTTGATGGGAACACCTGACCATGCGCTGGCCATATACAGCCTTGCACCATCAAGGTGCAGTTTGATATTTTGTTTACGGCAATAAGCTGATACCCTTTTTAATTCTTCAAATGGAATCATTCTTCCATCATTGCGGCGTACAGGCACTTCAATTGATACCGCCCCGATACCTGTGTTAAAATGCTCTCCTGACTTGTGGTAGGCAATAGATGCATCTAATTCTTCAGCTGTAAAATACGGTTCGCCCTTCGCTAATGGAATCAATCGTTTATCATGAACCAGTTGTGCCGCATCTGCTTCATCCCTGTACACGTGGCTTGTTTCCTGTACAAAAACTTTTACGTTATCGCCACTCAATACCTTTATTGCAAGCTGATTGGCCATAGTGCCGCTGGGCATATAAATTGCCTTTTCCTTGCCGGTAATCTCAACAAATTTTTTCTCCAGTTCTTCTACCGCACCACCTGCACCATAACGGTCTCCTTTAATAGGTAAGGCTGTATTTATTTCCTGCAGTTTAGTAATGTATTCCGAAGGATTGAACATCATTCCATCACCCCAAAAATTCACAGGACGCTCATCACCCGGCTTATGATGACCTCCACCTATAACATTTGTGAATGGAAATAAGGTTGGAAGAATGGTTAACCCGGAGGTTTTCAAAAAACTCCGTCGATGAAGAGCATTCATAATTCTGCTTTTATATCATAATGTACAACATTTACCCAAGGTGTAGCCATAGAAAATGTATAAATGCAAGCAGTCAATTTCTATTAAAATAAGTTGAGGATTAAAAACGATTATAAAATAGCAAGTTGCTATCCGGAATAAATAGTTCAGTAGATTTAAGCTTAAATCAATTTCTAATGCATCGCTTACTGCTTGTCTTTTTATTAATTCCATTTATTTCCTTTTCTCAGAAGTTGCCTGGCGTTGAACAAAAAACTGCAGGTCTAAAAAAATATGAAGGTTTCCTTGATTTTTATTGGAATGATACCACGGGAAAGATCCTGATGGATATACGCATGCTGGATTCACAAATTTTATATGTTTCTTCCCTGCCTGCCGGACTGGGTTCAAACGACATTGGGTTAGACAGGGGTTTACTGAGTGAGACCAGGATTGTAGAATTTACCCGAGTGGGCAGAAAGATTTTAATGGTGCAACCCAACTATGCTTTCCGGGCTTTAAGTGGTGACAAGGCAGAACAAAAAGCTGCAGAAGAATCGTTTGCCAAATCCACCATATGGGCTTTTACTGTAGAAGCAGAAAGTAATGGACACTCACTGGTTGATGCTACTGAGTTTTTAACAAGAGATGCCGCCAACGTAGTAAACCGGATCCGGAATATGAAACAAGGTAATTACACGTTGGATAAAAACCGCTCAGCAATATATTTATCCAACTGTAAAAATTTTCCTTTAAATACTGAACTGGAAGCCAGTGTAACATTTGTTTCCACAGATGGTTTGGCAGGAGAATTTGTTCGTTCCGTAGCGCCTTCTGCCGATGCGCTGACACTTCGTATTCATCATTCGTTTGTTCAACTACCCGACAACAACTATACGCCCCGCACATTCGATCCACGATCCTCATTTATACCTATGTCTTATTTTGATTTCAGCACCCATGTGTCAGAACCTATCACAAAATATTTAATACTGCGTCACAGGTTGCAAAAGAAAGACCCAGGGGCTGCTAAAAGTGAGCCTGTTAAACCTATTATTTATTACCTGGACAATGGAACACCCGAACCTATTCGTTCTGCACTACTAGATGGTGCCCGGTGGTGGAACCAGGCTTTTGAAGCAGCAGGATTTATCAATGCATTCCAGGTGCAGGTATTACCCGACACAGCGGACCCTATGGATATCCGTTATAACATGATCAATTGGGTTCACCGGTCTACCCGGGGTTGGTCTTATGGATATTCGGTTTCAGACCCACGTACCGGCGAGATCATTAAAGGTAATGTAACATTGGGTTCTTTACGGGTGCGGCAGGACTACCTGATTGCCCAGGGTTTGCTGGCGCCATTTGAAAACGGCGTGCCGGCTGATGATAAAATGCTGAAAATGGCATTGGACAGGTTAAGACAATTGGCGGCACACGAGGTAGGTCATACGCTGGGTCTGATGCATAATTACGCCGCTTCCATTTCGGACAGAGCTTCTGTTATGGATTACCCACATCCAACCATCAGTTTAGATGCTAAAGGAAACATAGACCTTTCAAAAGCTTATTCAAAAGGTATTGGTGAATGGGATAAGATTGCCATTACCTGGGGATATAGCGAGTTCCGATCCGGCACGAATGAAAAGGAACAGCTTGACCAGTTATTAGATACTGCTTCAAAAAAAGGATATCAATTTATTGCTGACCGGGATGCAAGGGCTGTTGGAGGCATGCATCCTTATGCACATTTATGGGATAACGGAACCAACGCAACCGATGAATTAAATCTTGTTTTAAAGATCAGGCAAAAGGCCCTGGATAATTTTGGAGAAAAAAACATTCGTGAAGGAACATCCATGGCCATGCTGGAAGATGTTCTTGTGCCGGTGTATCTCTACCATCGTTACCAGGCTGAAGCCGTAGCTAAATTAATTGGTGGTTTAAACTATACTTATGCCCTTCGGGGTGATGGCCAGTTAATAACTGAGCCGGTTTCAAAGACAGAACAACAAAAGGCATTAACTGCACTTATCAATTGTATTGATCCGAACGTATTGCTATTACCTGATCGTATATTGAAGATGATACCGCCACGGCCTTCCGGTTATGCCTATACGAAAGAACTGTTTCAAAAAAGAACAGGATTGGTACTGGATGCATTGGCGCCTGCAGAAACTGCAGCAGACCTTCCTCTTTCATTTTTATTCAACAGTGAACGGTTGAACCGTTTAGCGTCAAATGCAGTCCAAAAAAACCTGGGCCTAGATGAAGTTGTAGGTATTCTGCTATCAAAAACATGGAAAGCCGGGCGGCGCAGCGGATTAGAAGGCCTGGTACAAATGCAAACAGAACAGGTAGTATTAACGTATCTACTGGCATCATCAATAGATGATAACAATTCATTTATCACAAAGGCAATCATCAGTAAAGCATTAAATGATCTGAAGGTCTATATAGAAAACCAAAAGAAACTCTCAAAGGATGCGACCTATACCGGCCATTTGATTCTGGCATTGGAACGTATGAAAGCACCCGATAAGGCTAAACCAACGATTCATGCAGATATACCACCTGGTGCACCCATTGGCTGCTTCCAGGATTAAAGGATTGAGCTGGTGTAACCCAGGCTCATAAACTTAAAGGTTTTTGATAAAAATGTAAATATCATGAGGTGCTGTTTCATCACCGCCAAAATAAGGGTAAAGCTGGTATCCACTGGCAGATAAAGTTGCCTTAGCCCTGGGTAATGTTTTACTTATTCCATTAACCGTAAAAATGTACTGAGAACCAGAAACTTTGATGCTGCATGCATTTTCTGCACCAATAGCAACTGTAGTAATTTCTGACGACTCCCGTACCCCATTTATATAAGCATAGGCATACAATCTTAAGGCCCCATCATTCCAAGCCCAGCCAATTCTTGCACTGTTATATTGATGGTCGATGCCTTCGGAAAAGCCATACAGCTTATTGATATCATACTGGTTTACCGGGTCAATGGTCTGGTATTGTGCAGTATGATCAAACCTGGCCATAAATTTCATTTCTGTTGTACGAATGGATTTAATTGTGTTCTGATCACAATAATGCTGGCCCGCCCTTATCCGGTATTCTGTATATTGGGAAGTTGACTTAACAGGCTTTGCCCTTGCAGCAACAGTATTTACTTCCCCGGTATTCATTTCTGTTTTAAATTCTTTTTTACAGGCCACAAACAGGCAGGCAAGGGCTACATATGCCCGGAAATTTTTCATAAACAAGTTTTGGTAATAAATAAATCAGTTGAAGCTCATCACAGGAGGGAAACAAGATAATACCTATTCAAATAAAATCAAACAGCCCTACAACCGCAAAAATAACTTCGGTTATATTTGAACAGGATAATAACAATTCTTATGAACAGAATTGACCGGCTTTTTGGCATTCTTACATTATTGCAATCGAAAAAATATGTTCAGGCGGAAACGATCGCAACAAAATTTGATATAAGTATACGAACTGTTTACCGAGATGTAAAAGCCCTGACTGAGCAAGGTATACCCGTAAGTTTTGAACAACACCGGGGTTATTTTATAGTGCCCGGGTACTTTTTACCTCCCATTTCTTTTACATCTGAACAAGCTGCTGCTTTATTATTAATGGAAACCATGGTTCATGGTTTTGCAGATAAATCCATACAACTCCATTATTCGGCTGCCTTACAAAAAATCAAAGCAGTATTGCGCAGTCCGGAGAAAGAGAAACTGGAGATCCTGTCTCAAACCATGAAATTTCAATTACCGGGTTGTGTAAAGAATGATTACGAATACCTGTCTGTCATTCAAACAGCTATTTCATCTAAAACCATTTTAAAAATAACCTATCATAATAAAAAAGAAGAAGTAAGCAAAAGGCAGATTGAACCTATAGGATTGATTTTTTATGCGTTTGGCTGGCACCTGGTTGGCTGGTGCCACATACGCCAAAATTACCGCGATTTTAAAGTTGCAAGGATACTACAGCTCCATAACACAGACCAACCTTTTATAAAAAAAGACCATATTGCTTTAACGGACTATATGCAATCTCTGCCTGTTGATTACTAAAGGCCCGGTAAACGTTTTTTTTCAGAAAATCTTTTTGGTTTTCCAGACTGCCATAGGGTTGACACTACCGTGTATTTTCTTTGTGTACAATTAAAACATAAACGTATGGACATTCTGAAATTGTTATTACAGGAACTGGAAGCTGAGGCTGTTACAACCCGTAAAATGCTGGCACGTGTACCTTTTGATAAAGCCGATTGGAAACCGCATCAAAAAAGCATGGATATGCTTCGCCTGGCTACACATGTGGCTGAACTACCAGGGTGGATTACTATGGCATTGACTACCAGCGAACTGGATTTTGCCAATAACCCCTATAAGCCGGTTACGTTAACTACAAACGCTGAGCTTTTAGATTATTTTGAAAAGACATTGGCCAGCGGTAAAGAATCTTTAACCGCAGCTACCGAAGAACAGTTACTTCCCAATTGGACCTTGCGTAACGGTGACCAGGTATACAGCGTATCTACCAAATATGAAGTGATACGTATGTCGATGAGCCAGATCATTCATCACCGGGCACAATTAGGAGTGTACCTCCGGATACTTGATATTCCCATCCCCGGTAGTTATGGACCAAGTGCTGATGAAATGGGTTTTTAAATCTTCCGGAATGCTTCTTTAATAATTGAGGAGGCATTCTTCAAAACTTACCACTACAAACAATTACTGTCTTTATACGGGTAAGCTTTTTGTAGCATAAAAAGTATGAGAAGTAAAGCCCATTTTAAATCACATCCCCTTCATCCTATCCTGGTAAGTTTACCTATCGGGTTTTTTATAGGAGCTTTTGCCTTTGACCTCTTGTTTATCATAACCGGGAACTTTAGTTTTTGGCAAACAGGATATTATTTAAGTATTTCCGGCATCGTTGGCGCCGTACTTGCGGCTGTACCTGGAACTGTGGATTATTTTTATACTGTACCTCCTGAAAGTTCAGCCAAAAAACGGGCAACCAAACATGCTATATTAAATATAACCAACCTGCTTTTGTTTGTAATTGCAGTTCTTTACAGGAGGGGTGAAATGGTTATTCCACTTGTAGTTCTATTTATTGAACTAACAGGATTGGTATTGATGTCCATCGCCGGTTGGTTGGGTGGCACTCTTGTACACCGAAACCAGATTGGGGTTGATCATCGTTATGCTCATGCGGGTAAATGGAATGAAATTCATATTCATTCTAACGATAAAAAATTAGATGTTGGAAGTACCCGTGAATTGAAAATAAACGGGATGAAACTGGTGCATGTAAATAAAGAAAGAATTGTTATTGCACGTACTGAAAATGAATTTGTAGCCTTTAGTGATCATTGCACGCATCGTGGCGGCTCCCTGGCGGGCGGGATAATGATATGCGGAACAGTGCATTGCCCCTGGCACGGATCTCATTTTGATGTGCATACAGGTAATGTAAAAGCCGGTCCGGCAGAAAAAAATATACGTACCTATTCCATCGAAATACAAAACGACCGCATTTACCTGCTTTTATAAACTCTTATTAAATTATCCTGAACCGCTTTTTATCAAAACTGCACTACTTAGTTTTGCCTATCGTGCCGGAGCATACAGCATTATATTATACCAGTACCGATAGCATTGCTATTGAAGTAAGGATATTATTGTTTAACCATTCTGTTCATTTATATTCTACACATAATAATGAATTGTTGTACCGTGCACCTCTTTCTACAACCTGGTACAAACAAATAAACGGAAAGAATCTGCTTTTCCTTGATGATAAGAGTTCTTCATACGTAGAAATACCTCACAATCACCCGGTACTTATAAATCTTGCAAAAGAAGTATCCTACACAAAATCCGGCTGGTTTAAACAGGTGGTAAAAAAAAGAACAACCTACGTTATTCTTTTTATGATTGCTTTTCTTGTTGGAGTGTACTTCGCCATAATGGCCTTTATCCCCTGGTTAGGTTCACGTATGATCAGCACGCAAAGAGAAATCCAAATTGGAGAAGGCATCAAATCTGTTATGCTGAAAGAGGCCATTCTACTTGGCGAAACAGAAGATACGGTTAGCTCAGTAAAACTTCAGCAATTTGCCGACGCATTACAACTAAGCCGGCAATACCCCATCAGGATTACCGTATTAAAAAGTAAAACGGTAAATGCGTATGCTTTACCAGGAGGAAATATTGTGGTTTATACAGGGTTGCTTAAAAAAATTGAATCACCGGAAGCACTAGCTGCCCTGCTGGCACATGAAACTGCTCATGTAAATGAAAGGCACAGTCTTCGTTCGTTACTACGAAGTGCTGCAACAGGAATTATCATTTCCGTGGTTTTTGGCGATGCGGGTGGTGTGGGTGCTGTGCTCTTAAACAATGCAGAAGTAGTAACCGGACTGCAGTACTCCAGATCGCTGGAAAAAGAAGCTGATCGAAAAGGAATGGAATTGTTGGTTGAAAATAAAATTAATGCAAAGGGTATGCAATTACTCCTGCAAACCCTGCAGGCTGAAGAAATAAAATTGCCACAAACAACGTCCTTCCTACGTTCCCATCCGCTAACAGAACAAAGGTTGAAAGATGCTGAGGAATTTATAAAAACCTATCCGCAGGCCTATAAAGAAAATAACCAATTGCATGTCCTTTTCAGGGGGCTAATACAAGGTGCTAATACCTGGTAATTGCTATACTAAATTCCTGCCGGATTCGTTATTGCATACGCACTATGTTTAGAACCGTAGAACTGAGGATATACAGGAAGATCTATTTTAACTGTCTTGCTTTGTTATGCCTGGTTATTGCAGCAAGCTTATTTTTGGGATTAAGCGGATGGCAATATCAAAAGCTTCCCGCTCAACCTAACAGGATAAAAGATGTATTATTATACGGGATGATCTTGCTGGCTATACTGTACAGTATTTTCCGCCGGCGACAGGATGAAAAGCTAAATACCCTGACTGAGTTTAATGAAAAACTGGTTTTTCACCGGCACTATTTTAAAACAAGACTTTTGTGGTATGTATTAAGCGGGATAGTAGCCTGCATTCTTTTTGTCATTATTGGACAATGGCTGTTCCTGTACTTCGCCATTTTTGACCTTGCTATGCTCCTGATTCTTTATCCTACTAAAAGTTTTTTTAAAAAAGAACTGGATGATGAGGAGATCATTTTTATACCATAACCACTAACAACAAATTTACCTCTGGCAGGAGATTAGCTGATGTATTTTTATGAAGGGAAAAACAATTTATACAATTGGACATTCTACTCATACAATGGAATCATTTCTTTCCATGTTACAATCATTTTCTATTAACACACTTGTAGATGTACGTCATTACCCGGGTTCAAAACGTTATCCTCATTTTAATAAAGATGTTCTTGCACAAACATTGGAAGCCAGGGGAATAAATTATGTACATCTGGTTAATTTAGGTGGTCGAAGAAAAGCTTTACCCGGCTCAAAAAACACAGCCTGGAGAAATGACGCTTTTCGTGGTTATGCTGATTATATGGAAACAGATACATTTCAAACCGCGGCAAAAGAACTTCAGCGAATAGCAATAAAAACAAATGTGGCTTTTATGTGTTCGGAAGCAGTCTGGTGGCGTTGCCACCGTTCACTAATTGCCGACTATCTAAAAATAAGGGGTTGGAAGGTTTTGCATATAATGGGAATGAACAAAGCAGAAGAGCACCCATTTACGTCACCTGCAAGGGTTGAAAATGGCCAGCTAAGATACAACTCACCTTCACTCTTCTAAGAACATAACAACTAATTACGTTTCATTTAGCAAAAACTGCAGTTTACTCAAAATTTTCTACGACTTACGTGAAAATATGAGGAACCCCATTGCCGGGAGTGTATGTTTGCTCCAGGTTACTTCATAGGATATTGGACTTTAAACAGGGCAGGATTTTTATCCAGCCTTTTTTATTTTTAAAAGCATTATCTTATTGAAAACGAATGTTGTTTGTATGAAAGTGTATCGTATTCTTATCCAAAATAAAAACTGTCTTATAAATTCATATCTTACTCTTCAACAATTTTGCTAGTCATTTGAAATGAAACAGGAAAATAATGATATAAATACATTCTTTTCAAACTCAACAATTAGTATAACTTCTATATTGGAAATGACAAATGAAGCAGTGATGATTTTAGATAAGAATCTAAACATTTCTGCAATACATCAGAAAACGAAAGAGCTTTTTTTAAAACTTTATGGCCAGGTTGATTTTGAAGATTCGAAATCGATTTTCAGCATTTTACCCGCAAGTCAAAAATTATTAAAAAAAGAGTTAGTTCTTGAATGTCTTTCAGGCGAACCCTTTGAGTATGATCTCCAGGTTAGCGCTTATGATCGATCGCTTGTTCAGATCAATTGCGGTTTTATTCCCTTAAAAGAAGAAGAGCAGATAATTGGTATTTATATCAGGTTCTCTGAAGAGAGCTACCAGACGAGCCGGAAGCCCGCCAAACCTGGTTATGATGTAAACTTATTTGAGCTATTTATGGAACATGCACCTTTAAGAGCATGGATCACCGACAAAAGAGGAAAGATGCATTACATGAATAGTAACTATAAAAAGGCTTTTGGTATTCCTGCGGAGGTCGACAGCAAATTACTTTCTGATCTTTTTCCAAATCATTGGGCCCAGACATATCTTGCCGATATTCATAACGTTTTAAAAACAAATGAAACATCTATTGTTATTGGTAAGGGCAAACGATCTACAGGGGTTGACGGCGTTTTTAAATTTACCCGGTTTCCTTTGCGGGTACATGGTGAAACGATGGTGGCTGGTTGGGCAGTTGACATAACTGAGCAGGAAGAACTTCAAGAAAAGTTACTGGAAACAGAACAAAACAAAAAAAGAGATGTTATTCGTTCTATCATTGAAACCCAGGAAAAAGAAAGAAGACAATTATCTATAGAGCTGCACGACAATGTCAATCAGATCCTCTCATCATGCAAGCTGATGTTGGAAACAGCTAAAGAAAATAAAGAAGCAGCTTCGCAATTAATTGACAAATGTTACCTCAATCTCATTACTGCCATCAATGAGATAAGAAACATCAGCCATGAGCTCAATCCATCGGCAATTGAAGATATTGGTTTAACAGATGCCATTACCGATCTTATTGAAAACATAAACAGCCTTGGAAAAATTTTTATTGAATATCATTGCCAGGGCTGCAGGGAAGCTCACCTGGATGTTACCGACAAAGTGGCTATTTACCGGATAGTGCAGGAGGGATTAAACAATATTTTAAAACATGCAAGGGCTTCAAAGGTTTCCATCCATCTTTATTTTAAAGAACAAACTGTTTATTTGAAAATTGAAGATGATGGAATTGGTTTTGATCTTAAAAACATCCACCGGGGAATCGGTTTAAAAAATATTGAGCATCGAATTGCCTATTACCAGGGTGCTCTCTCCATTGAAAGCAGTCCGGGAAACGGATGCTCTCTCACTATTCAGTTAACACTTCCCACAGTTGGGGCCCAATGATGGTAGCTGGTTACCACATTCAATAAATTGTTTCTTATTCCGGTGATTCTTTGCCTGAATGATCAATGATCATCCATTTACCATTTTTACGAATCCGGGCATGTCCTTCGGTAAAAGATACAGCATAACTATATTTAAAAGGTATAACCTCTTTACCTGTATGATCTACAAATCCGTAAATATTTTTTTTACTTACAACAGCCAAACCTTCTGAAAAACTTGA
>DASTMJ010000222.1:0-5561 GCA_035714205.1 Flavisolibacter sp.
CCTAATTTATTTTTAAAAAAAGACTCCATGTTGGGGATGACACCAAATACGCCAATAGAACCGGTGATGGTATTCGGACTAGCAAAAATGCTATCGGCGCCACAGGCAATATAATAACCACCCGATGCAGCCACGTCACCAAAACTTACCACAACAGGTTTGTTATCTGCTTTAGCCATTTGTAGTTCACGCCATATATTTTCGCTGGCTAATGCACTACCACCTCCCGAATTAACACGGAGTACAATTGCTTTAACAGATCTGTCAAGTCTTGCCCGCCGGATGAGCTGTCTGAATTTATCACCACCAATATTATCATTGGCTCCCTCTCCATCAACTATATCACCCTGGGCATAAATCACCGCTATTCGATCGCTGCCCGTTTTTCTTAAATTTTGCGCTTCGTAATAGGTATTTATAGATATGAGATGCAGTTTATCGTATTTACCGATGTTCAATTTTTTTTTGATTTCGTCTTTTACCTCATCATCGTATTTAACCCCGTCTATCAATTTAAATTGAAGGGCATCTTGTGGTGTTTGAATGCTCGCATTGTTTGCCAGTTGGTGAAGTGCTGTTGTATCAATGCCACGGGCTTTTGACGACTGCTGCAGGAAATAGCCATACATATCACCCAGCCATTCTTTGGTTTGAAATTCATTCTCGGGGGTCATTTCATTGGTTCGGAAAATTTCTGTAGCGCTTTTGTATTTTCCCGCATAAAATATCTGTGCTTTAATATCAAGCTTTTCTAAAAGCCCCTTTAAAAAAGGAAGTGTCACACTAAATCCACTCCAGTCAAAAGCACCACTAGGGTTTACATATATTTTATCAGCAGCATTTGCAATAAAATAAGCATCCTGCGACATTACATCACCATAAGCAATGATGAATTTGCGGGAAGATTTAAAATCAATCAGCGCATTTCTTATTTCATTGCTGGAGGCAAAACCATTACCTGCATTATTTGCCTCAAGGTAAATTCCTGAAATATTTTCGTCTTCTTTTGCTTTTTTGATAAGCCGGATCACATCGAACAAACCAGGAATAGCCCCCTCGCCAGATATGGCTTCAATTGGTGACGCCTGTTTACGTTCATCAAATTGTTTGGAGAGGTCCAATACCAGCACTGATTTTTCTTTTACTTCGGGTTGGTCTTTTGCAGCCAGGCCGCTTATTACCGAAATCAAAATAAACAACACCACCAGGCTAAAAATTATAATAGAAAGTAAAGACGCAAAAAACATTTTGAAGAAGCTATTCATATCAAATCATTCAATTTTCAAAAATAAAAGATATTTGAAGCCGCTTGAATAAACAAATATGAACGAAGCTTATTTGCTGATAGGTGGGAACATGGGTGACAGGATGCACTATTTATTAGCTGCAAAAAAAATGCTGGAACTAGATTGCGGTACTATAACGAGGCAATCATCTGTTTACGAAACAGAAGCATGGGGTATGGAAAACCAGGATCCATTTTTGAACCAGGCCGTACTCCTTGAAACAGAATTGACTGCAAAAGAACTACTTGTTACCATTTTGGTTATTGAAGAAAAATTGGGAAGAAAACGAGAGGTAAAATATGGACCCCGCCTTATTGATATTGATATTTTGTTTTATAATGATGAAGTTATTAAGATCGATAATTTAAAACTGCCACATCCGCAAATCCAATACCGCCGGTTTGCCTTGCAATGTTTGAATGATATTGCTTCAGGCAAAATTCATCCTGTTTTTCAAAAGCCGGTTGCACAACTATTGGCAGAATGCACTGACCCGTTGACGGTGAATAAGTTTAGTTGACCACTTACTGCAACAATCTTTATTTTGCCGGCTTAAGGTAAAACCTATCATCATAGCATGTGTTTTACCCATACCAAAACGCTGCCCGTTTGGCAATTACTATGAAGTATACATTTATCACGATCGAAGGAAATATTGGTGCCGGAAAAACCACGCTGGCGCATTTGCTTGCCAAACAATTTAATGCCCGCCTGGTTCTGGAACAATTTGCTGACAATCCCTTTCTGCCTAAGTTCTATGAAAATCCACAGCAATTTGCATTCCCGCTGGAGCTGTTTTTTATGGCTGAACGTTTTAAACAGCTGAAAGAACTGATCCAGCAAAAAGATCTCTTTCAAAATCTCACCATCTCTGATTATTTATTTACCAAATGCCTGTTGTTTGCCAAAATCAACCTTTCGGAAGATGAATTCAGGCTGTATCAGCGGTTATTTGATATTATGTACCAACAATTGGTTCAACCAGAACTGCTGATTTACCTGCATGCACCGGTGAATAAGCTTCAACAGAATATAAAAAAACGTAACCGGCCTTATGAACAACGCATACCGGACGATTACCTGTTCAGCATACAGGAAACCTATACCCATTATATTAAACAACATAACCTGAAAACGATTTATGTTGATGCCAGCAATGCTGATTTTTTGGGCAATGAAAAACATTTACAGGTTATTATGGCTGCTCTTGAAAAAGATTATCCTGAGGGCCAACATTATGTAAGCCTGCCTGATTAACTGCGGGGTAGATTCTTGAAATAAGCACTCTGAAAAACCGGCTTTCACTCATCAAAGAATTTGCTCATAACCTGAAAAAAACTGCTTATATCTTTGCCCCTCATGGAATTTAAAAGGCAGAGCTTATCTCCACTAAATCATAAGGAATTCAGGTATTACGTTTTCGTACGGTTTTTTTATATCATGGCCCTCCGGATGGTTGCCACCGTTGTGGCCTATAAATTATTTCACTTAACAAAAAGTTCATTTGCAATAGGAGTTGTCGGCTTGTCTGAATTCATTCCTGTTTTCTCGCTTGCTTTATATGCCGGTCATGTAATTGACCGGTCAGATAAACGAACGCTTTTATTGAAAGGAATACTCTCCTATTCCTTGTGTGTGATCGCCCTAATCGTAATTACCTCGCCGCAGGTTGAATCCTCCGTTTCCGTAAAAAACATTTCCTGGCTTTTTTATGCTGTCATATTTTTCACGGGTATCATTCGTGCATTTGCCGGACCTACATCAAATGCCATCATTGCTCAATTAGTGCCACGGGATATCTTACAATTTGCGGCCAGCATCAGTTCAACTTCATGGTTGGCCGCCTCTATCTCAGGTCATGCATCTGCCGGATTCTTAATTGCATTTATTGGTGTTCATCAAACTTTTTATGTAATCCTGGCTTTGGTATTGATAGCAGCGATTGTTCTTTCTAAAATTGAAAAGAAACCAGTTCTACACACCAACCTTACGGTAAAAGCTTGGGATAGTGTAAAAGAAGGTTTACGTTTCGTTTTTAATCATAAGATCTTACTGGGAGCCATTTCACTTGACCTTTTTGCCGTTTTGTTTGGCGGCGCAGTAGCACTCATACCCGAATTTGCAGACCGTATTTTAAGGGTGGGTCCAATAGGTTTTGGCTGGTTAAATGCAGCCGTTGACATTGGTTCCGTAATTATGATCATCTTCATTACTTTTAATCCCTTACGGAAAAACCAGGGCAGGAACCTAATGCTGGTTGTGGCCGGTTTTGGTTTGTGCATTATTGTATTCGGGTTCTCAAAATTTTATTGGTTGTCTTTTGGTGTATTACTTATTGCAGGCATGCTTGACGGAATAAGTGTTGTTACAAGGGGCACCATTTTACAACTAACCACACCTGATGAAATGAGAGGTAGAGTAAGTTCAGTAAATTCTATGTTCATCAATTCTTCAAATGAACTGGGTCAATTTGAAAGTGGCTTTACTGCCAGGATCATGGGTGCCGTTCCTGCTGTTATTTTTGGCGGATCGATGACTTTACTTGTGGCCATCATATCCTGGTTTAAAGCACCCAGTTTACGTAAATTTGAATATTAGGCACACTTCTTTTGGTTGTAAAAATTATTTTATGAAGCGCAACTACAAAGTCTGACAACTTTAGTTTGCACGAATCAATTCATAGTAAGGATGGTCGCAATTATGCCGAATTAAAAACTAAAACCGGGACTATTTGTAATCCTGATTTTCAAAAAGCTTTATAGATCTGCCATTGCTTTTTCTGCTGTTACCGGGCTAATTACATTTCGGATCTCTTCAATACTATTGGCAGGAAAGCCTCCCAATGCAGCATGTTTTTTTATCAACTCCTTGTTATCTGCCAGGTAAATGCAATAGATCTTATTATCAGTTACATAACTTTCGATCCATTGTATTTTAGGACCTAAGTTTTCAAGCACATTACACGATTTTTGAGACACTTTTTGTAATTCTTCCATTGAAAGTTTACCTGCGCCGGGTATTTCCCGTTCAATTACATATCTGGGCATAAATTTATTTTATGCAAAAGTTAAGAAATACACAGGCCAAAACCAATGATCATTTTGTATTTTCCATTAGTCTTTCCAATACATAAAACGTAATGGGACAGAAACTGGCATTTTTTAGAGTAAGCTTCTGCCGCTTGATAAAAACATCTTCATCCGTATAAGGAAATCGCTGGCAGTCGGAAGGCCTGGCTTCATAGATAGAACAAAAATTATCAGCACCTAAAAAAGGACAGGGAGAGGCCTTTACAACAAAATCGCCATCTTCATCAACCCTTAAATAAGCTTCTATAAAACTGCTTTCTTTCATGCCTAAATATTTGCTGATACGCTTTACATCGGGTGTTTTAAACCGGGGCGAATAGTTTTTACAACAAGCAGCACACTGCAGGCAATCCACTTTTTCAAAAGCTTCATCGTGTAACTGTGGCAATTCCCTTAAAACAACATTTTTTTGAGCCCGTTCCAGGTAACTTTTATGCTGTTTTTGTTTTTCCTTGCTTTTTTTCTGCCAATTATGTAAAATGTCGGTCGACATGTTGCAAAGAACCGAAATGAAACGTTAAGGCAGCTTTAAAGGAAAGATTCTTTTCCTAATCCTGTTTAATCCAGTTGAACCCCTCCAAATGAAAAGGCTGGGTAAAAACTTATTCCCCGGGTTTCCACAATTGATAAGGGAAATGCTTAGTCAATTGAAATGAACCTGTTCTGCTGTACCTTTGCGGCCTTAATAAATGGAGTTTTGTTATATGAGTCTTTTTGATGCCCAATCTAAAGAATTTCAGCAACGCCACGTTGGTCCCAATGAAAATGAAACGCAGCAAATGCTGAATGTTATTGGTGTTAGCAGCATTGATGAACTGGTGAACCAAACCGTTCCGCCTTCCATCCGCATGGAGCGTGACCTTGATCTTCCGGCTGCCATGAGTGAGGCTGAATATCTGAACCATATAAAAGAGGTTTCTCTTAAAAACAAAGTCTTTAAAAATTATATAGGCCAGGGATATTACGATACCATAACACCATCGGTTATTCTTCGGAATATTTTTGAAAACCCGGCCTGGTATACTCAATACACTCCCTACCAGGCAGAAATATCGCAAGGGAGGTTGGAAAGTTTATTGAACTTTCAAACGGTGGTAAGTGAGCTTACAGCTTTACCCATTGCCAATGCATCTTTACTGGATGAGGCAACCGCAGCCGCCGAAGCCATGACCATGTTCTTTAATAC
>DASTMJ010000223.1:0-3733 GCA_035714205.1 Flavisolibacter sp.
ATTTTAAATCCAATTCTTTGCGTGATGAACTGCAGCCAATCATGATAGCTGAGCGAAACCGGAATTACCGGAATACAGGGATCAAATTAAAAACCAGTAATCTTTCACAAATTCAAACCACCATTCAAAATGTATGGAACCAGGTAAACCCGGAATATGCATATACCAGCACATTTATGGACGAAAGCATTAATGATTTTTACAGGCAGGAGCAACAACTTTCTTTATTATATAAAATCTTTGCAGGCATTGCTATTTTTATTTCCTGCCTGGGGCTATACGGGTTGGTGTCTTTTATGGCCGCTCAACGAACAAAAGAAGTGGGTATACGAAAAGTACTGGGTGCTTCAGTAGCCAATATCATTTATTTATTTTCTAAAGAATTTACGGTTTTGATCATCATTGCATTTATGGTGGCTGTACCCATTGCTTATTATTTAATGAACAGCTGGCTGGAGAACTTTGTTTTCAGAATTGGAATTGGACCAGGTGTATTTGTACTGGCCATACTTGCATCGGTTTTGGTGGCCTGGTTAACTGTTGGGTACAAATCAGTAAAAGCAGCATTGACAAGCCCTGTTGAAAATTTACGAAGTGAATAAGGTCTGGTTTATAAAGGGCAGCAACATTCCCCAGGTTTCAGTTGTATCCTTTTTGCATAGGAAATCGTCAAATAATAAAGGCGGGCTTTTTAAAAATGAACAACCATTGTATCAAAACCGGACACTCTCAACCAGTAACAAAATATAAATCATTGTATTTCAGGCACTGACAAAACTGGTACGCTATTCCTAATTATAAAATACAACCATTGTTATGATCGGATTGCAACATATTTCAAAATGGTACAACGTAGGGGGTAAACCCACATTCATCTTAAAAGATATTAACCTGCAGATTGGAGAAGGTGAATTTGTTTCTATTATGGGTCCATCAGGTTCAGGCAAAACCACTCTCCTGAACATCATTGGTATGCTTGATCTTCCATCGGAAGGTTCTTACCAGTTCTTAGATCAGCCGGTATATGATCTGAAAGAAAAACACAGGACAGAGCTGTACAAAAAAAATATAGGATTCATTTTCCAGGCTTACCATTTGATAGACGAGCTGACTGTTTATGAGAATATTGAAACACCTCTTTTATACCAGAATGTAAAATCAGCAGAACGAAAGGCTATTGTTTCTGATATGCTGGATAAATTCAATATCGTGGGAAAAAAAGATCTTTTTCCCAACCAGTTGTCGGGTGGGCAACAGCAATTGGTAGGAATTGTGAGGGCCCTGGTAGCCAAACCAAAACTTTTGCTGGCCGATGAACCAACGGGTAATCTTAATTCCAAACAGGGGGAGGAAATTATGGACCTGTTTCAAAAAATAAATGAAGAAGAGGGAGTAACCATTGTGCAGGTAACACATTCCGAAAAAAATGCTGAGTATGGAAACCGTATCATCAACCTGCTTGATGGCAGAGTAGAATCGATTTCAGAAAATTCAATTAAACAAGTTTAACAATGTTCCGTTTTTTGTCCGTTTTATTTTTATTGGTACTGGGTGTCAGTGCAAAGACCCAGGTTTTTACTTTGCAGGGAGCAATAGATACTGCCCTTGCCAACAACATCCCGGTTAAACAATCACAATTGCTTTCACAAAGTGCAAACGTTAACTTAAATCAGTCGAAACTGAATTTGCTTCCTTATGTAAGTGGCGATATTTTACATGGCATTTATAACGGCCGTAGCATTGACCCATTTACAAATGGATATGTGAATCAAACGCTTAATTCGGCCACTTACCAGGTTAACAGCGGTATTGTTTTATTCAATGGAGGATCACTTCAAAATACTATCAGGCAAAATGCTGCTGCGTACGAGGCATCAAAAATGGAATGGCAACAATCAAAGGATAACCTGGTGTTGAATGTGATACTGGCTTATTTACAGGTTTTGAATAATGAAGACCTGTTGGTTGCGGCAACCAACCAGGCCGCGGTGAGCCAGAAACAATTGGAACGTTTGGAAATTTTACACAACCAGGGGGCCATTAAACCATCTGAGTTGTATGATGTAAAAGGGCAATTAATGAACGACCAGCTTGCCATTGTAAATGCCCGCAATACATTGGAATCATCAAAACTATCGCTGGCCCAACTCATGAACCGGCCGTATGATAAACAAATAAAACTGGAACGGATCAATGTATCGGAATTCTTAACCAGTTATGCGGCATCTTCTGAAGAAATATATCAAAATGCCCTGGACCAGTTTGCCCAGGTAAAGGCCGTTGAATTACGTACGAAAAGTTTTGCCTATGGCAGTAAAGTGGCTCGTAATGGTTTGTTTCCAACCATATCTTTTGGTGGTGGCCTGAATACGAATTATTCCAGCATTGCTCAAAATGCTTCGGGTAAAATTCCTTACGACAGCCAATTAAAAAATAACGTATCCAGTTCGTTAGGGCTTGGCATCAGCATTCCAATCTTTAACAGGCTTCAACAAAGAAATCGTGTAAGGCAGGCCGATATATTGTATAAAAATAGTGAACTGGAGGAGGAGAGAACCAAGATCCAGCTCCGCCAGAATATTGAGCAAGCCTATTTAAATATGACCAATGCCTATGACAGGTACAAAGTATTACTGGAACAGGTAAATGCGTATACAGAATCATTTAAAGCCGCCGAAGTACGATTTACTGCTGGTGTGGGTACATCAATAGACTACCTGACGGCAAAGGACCGCCTTGACAGGGCAACTATCAATCTTATTAGTGCCAAATATGATTTTGTGTTGAGAAAAAAGATACTGGATTATTACAGTAATGCCAATGCGGCTAACAGGTAATCATATCATAATTAATTTTAAAAGGGACGGGTGATCGTCCCTTTTTTTATTCGGAATTCAGTATAATTTTTATTACGATTGCCACATTGTTGTTATTGAAAAAAACACAATTATGGATTTGCCGGGAGGTCAAAAAGATGATGGTTAAAATTGATTTAATAAAAAGGATTGAATTTTTTGATTTCGTTCAACATCAATAAATTATCGTTGTTATTTGGTTTAAAAAACCTATTTTTAGTTTATATAACACACTCATTTGTTATTTCTCAACCCTATGCAGAGCCATTTATACTTATCATTCCTTTCTCTGTTAGTCTAGTCCCCCTTTGAATTCATTTGCTATCCTCCAGTAAAGTTATTAGCAAGACTTTACAAAAATTATTTGGAAACACTTTTAACCTGCATAGGTAACTATGCTTTATTGCTATTGCAATCAAATAACTGTTTAAAAGAGAATTAACATGAGAAAGTTCCTGACCGTATCATCATTTTTATTTTGCCTGTATCTTTTGTTTTTTAGTGTAACTGTTTATGGTCAAACAACAACGGGCATTAGAGAATTTGTTTTATTTGGCGGACAGCAGTCGGTTCAAATGAGTACCTCAACTTCTGTAAGTGCGGGTGCAGTTGGCAGTTATAAACTGGTAAAGTCAACCGGTAATTCAGTATTTGGCGGAAACATACATAGCGGTGGTCGTATTGAGTTAGCCAATAGTAATACTGTAAACGGAAATATCACAGCAGCCAATTCCGACGCTTTACCCGGAACCATATTGCAGGTTGGCTCCAATGCCGTGCTCAACGGAAAAATTGATGTAAACGGTAATATTGTTATTGGCGGCGGTACCGTTGTGGGCCCCGTAACTTATTCAAGTGGCTTTTCCTATTCCGGTCCA
>DASTMJ010000224.1:0-9013 GCA_035714205.1 Flavisolibacter sp.
TTTTATCTAAATGCTTATGGTGCATTTTGTGTGCCCATCGTATTGCTCTTACATAAGTGCTCCGGCTGCGGCTAAACCATTTAAAACGTTGATGAATGATAACATCGTGGACAATAAAATAAGCAGCGCCGTACGCCATAATACCAAAACCAATAGCCTGCATCCACCATACATTATCTATGGTTCCAAATAAAATAAGCAACATGCTGGGCACAGCAAAAATTACAAAGAACCAATCGTTCTTTTCAAAAAACCCCGGTTCTTTCTGGTGATGGTCGCGATGCAGAAACCATAGGAAACCATGCATAACATAACGGTGTGTTAACCATGTTATGCCTTCCATCGCAATAAAAGTGGCTATCAAAACCAATATAAAAAACAAGGCTGTCATACTATTTTATTTTTAAAAAAGTACTGCTGCTGCCACCAGTTTTCTATTTTGGGAAATGCAATTTTAAACCATGATGTAAATTTTCCAGGTTCCTTTTCAATAGAACTTTTAATCATTTCCATATCCTCGTACTTGTAATCAGCAACTTCAGCAGCGTCAGGTTGAAGTTCGCCCCCATATTCTCCTGCAAACACATGATCATATTCATGTTCTATCAAATTGTTTTCAACAGGTTCCCTGTATAGAAATGAAAAAATTCTGGAAATGGGGATTTCTATACCTAACTCTTCCTTCAATCTTCGCACTGCTGCATCTTCTACCGTTTCCCCGGGCATAGGATGACTGCAGCATGCGTTGGTCCATAACCAGGCCCCGTGATATTTTTTGCCCGCTCTTTGTTGCAATAACATTCTTCCTTCACTATCGAATATAAAAATGCTAAAAGCCCTGTGCAAAACACCTTGCTCATGGGCTTGCATTTTTTCCATCACTCCCAATGATTCATCATTTTCGTTCACTATTATTACCTGTTGGCTGTTCATTAAATCAAACGTAATCCATTTTTTACACTTGCCCTGAAAACGATATACGCTTTATAATAGTTGGGTATCCGTATTCTTTGTTGCAAAATGTGTTTAGGGTGAATATCCTTTATCCTATTAAACAAAGAATAATAATATTTATAAGCAACATATACACCAAACTTTGCTTTCAACGGTAATTGTAAAATCCCTTTATAAGCCTCGCTAAAATCCTGTTCAATATCGTGTTCAATCTGCTCTTTATCCCGTTCTGTAAAGTTGTGGAAATCACAACCTGGAAAATATACTCTGGAGAGGTTCAGAAAATCTGCCTGTATATCTCTTAAAAAATTCACTTTCTGAAACGCAGCACCCAATGCTCTTGCCGGTTGCTTTAGCTTTTCAAATTCTTTTTGATTGCCTTCGCAAAAAACATATAAACACATTAAGCCCACCACTTCTGCCGAACCATAGATGTATTCTTCGTAACCCTGGCGGTCGTATTGATTTTGGGTTAGATCAGACTCCATGCTTTTGAAAAATGCCTCAATAAGTGCATGGTCTATATTAAATTCATTTACCGTTTTCTGAAAGCTGTTCAGGATCGGGTTTAAACTAATGCCACGTTCAATAGCTTCGTAGGTTTCCTGCCTGAACTGTTCCAATAACCGGTGCTTATTATGATCATGAAATGTATCAACAATTTCATCTGCAAAACGAACGAAACCATAAATATTAAATATGGGGGTGCGAAGATCTTTATGCAGCAATTTTATTGCCGAAGAAAAAGATGTACTGTACCGAACAGTAACAACTTTACTGCATTCGTGGCTAACGGTATGAAAAAATCCGACAGTCATACTTTAACTGTTAAATGATTTAATTACTTGCTTCGATACAACTTCACCGCTGATCAGGCTGGGCGGCACACCCGGACCTGGAACGGTGAACTGGCCTGTATAAAAAAGGTTTTTTACTTTCTTACTCTGGCATGACGGACGGAAAATGGCTGTTTGGCTCAATACATTGGCCAATCCATATGCGTTTCCCTTGTACGAATTATAGTCGGCTATAAAATCAGATACAGAAAAGGTTTTTTTGAAAATAATGGCATCAGAGATGGACTGTCCTGTATGCTTTTCAAGTCTTGAAATTATTTTTTGAAAATAAAACTCCCGCAGTTCTTCCGTATCGTTTTTCAACCCTGAAGCCACAGGTATCAGCACCACCAGGTTTTCACAACCTTCGGGAGCCACAGTATCATCTGTTTTTGATGAAACACTCAAATAAAATAATGGTTCATCCGGCCATTTAGGATCAGTATAAATCTGGTCGGCATGTGCATCAAAAGGAACATCAAAAAACAGGGAATGATGGAGCACATTGTCCAGTTTTTTGTTCAACCCTATATAATACATGAGACATGATGGAGCAAGTAGCTTTTTATTCCAATAGGTTTCGGTATAGGTTCTGTATTCTTCCGGCAACAAATGTTGCTCAGTAAAATAATAATCCGCGCCACTAATTACTGCATCAGCCACATATTCATTCTTATTTGTTACCAGCTTTTTTACATTTCCTTTTTCGATAATAAGATCCCGGGCCTCTTCTTCAAACTGAAAGGTTACGCTTAATTCTTCGGCTAGTTTTTGCATAGCCTCAACAATGGAGAACATGCCTTTATAAGGATACCAGGTGCCGCCAATGATATCAGCATAATTCATCAGGCTGTATAAGGCCGGCGTATTTTGTGGTAAAGCGCCAAGAAACAAAACCGGGAATTCCATGATCTGCCGCAGCTTCTGATCTTTAAAATACTTGTTAACATGGGTTTTAATGGAAGTAAAAACATCCAGCTTAAATACATTTTTTACAACATTCCAATCCAGGAATTCGGTTAAGGATTGGCCGGGTTTATACACCAGGTCCTGCATCCCGATCTTATACTTTACAGCAGCTTCCTGCAAATATTGATCTAACTGGTGGGCACTCCCCTTTTCAAAACGTTCAAAAAGAGATTTTAACTGTTCATAGTCCGATGGAATATCGGTATCACCATCGGTCCAGTAAACACGATAAGAAGGGCTCAGGCGTTGCAGTGAATAATAATCTGTTACGTTTTTGCCAAACTGTTCAAAAAACCGTTCAAACACATCGGGCATCCAATACCAGCTTGGTCCCATATCAAAAGTAAAACCCTCAGCCTTTAACTGTCTTGCCCTTCCACCGGCTGTTTCATTTTTTTCAATGACTGTTACCTGCCAACCTGCTTTTGCCATAAAAGCCGCAGCAGACAACCCGGCAAAGCCAGCTCCAATTATAACAACCGATTTTTTCAACGTTCTATGCTTTTTTGTAAAAGTTTTTTTGCAAAGTGGATACGGCTTTTGATCGTTCCAAGGGGTTCGTTAAGCGCAACTGCTATTTCGTGGTACTTATATCCTTGCAGGTACAGCAAACATGCTGTTTTAAAGATAGCAGGTAATTGGTGAATTGCCGTGTTTATTTCCCTCAATCTTGCGTTTATCTCTGCGGATAAAGCAAAATGTGATTGCGCATACTGGAGGGTATCCATTACAATTTTTTTCCTGCCGTTCCTCCTGTAATCATTAATAAAAATATTCCGCATAATGGTGTAAAGCCATGCCCTGATGTTGGTTCCGGGTTGGTATTTATCCCGGTAGGCAAAGGCTTTGTACAATGTTTCCTGACACAGATCTTTAGCGGCCTCCTGATCTTTAGTGAGGGTAATAGCAAAGGGTTTCAGACCGTCAGCATTGTTTAATACCAAACTATTGAATTCTTGTATTCCCATCTTGTTTAAAGTTTTATAGCACAAACTTAAACAATATTTTGTTTAAAAAAAATTTATTAATCTTAAACAAGAATTTTATTTCCGGGGGAAGTTGTTCACAAAAGAGACCACTTCGGAAAAGGTTTGAAAAGCGGTAATGTTGGTGTTTGTTGGCAACTTAGTGTAGTGAATCATACTGCCGGATAGCAGAATTTGAGCTGAAGGAACCTGGGCAGAAAGGGCGGAAATGTATTTTTGAAAGCTAAGCTGGCGGGGAAACGATGTTAAATGAAGGTATACATAATCAGGTGTTTTTATTTTGAAAAGATAACTGACATCTTTCAGCGGAACATTGGCACCCAGGTAAATAACCGGGAGTTTGTTTTTTCTTAATAAATAATAGACAAAGAGCAAACCCATTTCATGGTGTTCATTTTCAGGCAACAGAAGCAAAAACATGGGTTTTTCGTTTCTTACAAAGGGCAGGCCTTCAATGGCACTGACAATTTTTTGCCTGATGATATTGGAAACAATATGCTCTTGTACAGGAATAATTTTATTTGTTTGCCAAAGGATGCCGACTTTTTCTAGGAAACTGAAAATTACCGTGGTTATCGTTTGTTCAATGCCATGCTTAGCCAAATAAGAATTTAATGTCTCCTCAAATTCAATGCTTTTCAAATCAACCATATAACCCACCAACTCGTTTACGATCTTCTCTGTAAACGCCTCAGGAGCAGGAATGCCTAAGACTGCATTATCTCTCTGCTCTGCACCCATTTCATCGATCTTAGAGATCTTATAACCGTATTTATTGAGCAAGGCAACGGTTAGCAGGGTTTTTAATTCTTCGTTGTTGTAGGTACGAATATTGGTTTGTGTTCTGGAAGGCTTGAGAAAATTATACCTCTGCTCCCAAATACGTATTGTATGGGCCTTAATGCCGGAGAGTGATTCTAGTTCTTTTATTGTAAATGCCATCAGGACTAATACAAACTAAAAAAAAATTAGTTGAATTAAAGAAGTTGATTTTTCAACTTACCCGCATCCTTTAATTTTTTTAGTAAAGAAGACGATGCCAGTTTTTGTAAAGCTGCCAGATGTTTCAGGTGGTGAACATCGGTACCGGCATAATCGTAATACTCTTTTTTTATAAGATACCCAGCCAGTTCCTGAACCGAATTACCATAATAACCAGTCAGAGCCAGTAAATTTAATTGAAAATAACAACCGGCCGTTTTTAATTCATCAAAGATCTCTTTTTTCCGGGCCAGGTAGGTGTAGCGTTCAGGATGTGCAATAACGGGTTGGTAATTCTGCATTTGCAGTTCAAACAAAACCTCCTGCAGGTCCATGGGTGCATTCAACATTGAAAACTCTACCAGCACCAGGTTATCTTGCAGGGTTAACAGCGGCTTTTTATTTTTGAGTTCAGTTGTAAAATGTTCATCTATAAAATATTCAGCTGCTGCTTTGATTTCAATATCAATCCCTGCTTCCAAAATAGCGTTTTTAACCTGTTGTATGCCGTTAGTAATGATCTCAGGTGTATTGGGATAGATGTCCCAAAGAATATGGGGTGTTGTAATAACCTTTTTATATCCAAGTTTCGCAAACTCTTTTATGAGTTGCAGCGAGGTGTCCAGATCCGGTGCCCCGTCATCTATACCCGGAACCAGGTGTGAATGCATGTCGGTGTGCAACCATTCCAGGTTCAATAACTCTGTTTTCTTTTTAAAAAATAACATCTACCTTTTTTTCTTTTCCAATAATTGGTAATACAGTTGCGACATATCGTTCACCAGCCTTTGATAACTGAATCGTTCCATAACGTACCTGCTGCTGGTTTCTCCCATTGTTCTTCTCAAATCATCATCGTCCACAAGCTTCAGCAAATGATTACAATAGGTTTCCGTATCCTGAACATCTGCCAGCAATGCCGTCTTATTTTCTACTACCACATCTGCAATTCCACCTACCCTTGTTGATACTATTGGTTTATCTGATGCCTGTGCTTCAATTAAACTTACAGGTGTGCCTTCGTTATACGAGGTTAAGCAAATAATATCCAAACCGGAGTTGATAACATCAATATCACTGCGCCAGGATGTAAAAACCAGTGGATGCTCATGTTGTGCGTCTGCTTCAGTGGAAAACAGCATACCGGTTTCTATTGCCACGTTTTCAAGATCTGCCCTGGTTTCGCCATCACCTATAATAAATGCTTTTACTTTTTTATGGGAATGATCAAACACGTATTTTATGGCTTTTAAAAAGAGGTAATGATTTTTAACAGGCACCAACCTGCCAATAATTCCAATAGCTATGGTTTCTTTATCCAGGTTAAATTCTCTCCGGAATTTTTCTCTTTTTTCAGCATTATTCACTTGAAAACGGTCAAGGTCAAAACCGAGCGGCACCACGTGAAATTTTTGTTCCGGTGCAATTTTAAACTGGTGAGCCAGTTCTTTTTTTTGTTGTTCGCTGATGGCGATAATAGCATCAGATTTTTGTGCCAGTAACCTTTCTGCACGTATGAAAAAATTTGATTTTAAAGAGTTGAAGTAAGAATGAAAAACATGTCCATGAAAAGTGTGCAATATTACAGGAACGTTTAAAGCAGATGCGGCCAATCGGCCAATGGCACCCGGTTTGGCGGCATGAGTATGAACTATGTCTGGTTTAAAGCTCTTTATAAGCTTTTTTATTTCCCTGTAAGCAAGATAATCGGTAGCGGGGTTAATGGACCGACCCATATTTTTGATGGTCACATAATTGATTCCCAAATCATCGGCAAGGTAAGCTGCACTTTTTTCATGCTCTTCTTTTTCGCCTACCACCAGGATGGTTTCGAATTCCGGTGCCAGGTACTTAGTAAGGTAAGTTGCGTTCAGAACCGGCCCACCAACGGCGAGGCGGTTGTGTATGCGAAGGATGCGGGGCATGGGGGCAAAGGTGCGGGAAAAAGTTGAGAGGTATCGGTTTGAAAATCCGCAGGCGTGGTAAAGGAAAGCTGCCTTCCGGGACTTTTGTTTGTTATCTCTAAGGCATATGAAGTTCTTAATTGATAGGATCCAATACATTAAGCCGGTTTCTGTACTTTAATTTGCAGGCAAGGTTGGCTGATGTAAGGGTTGATTAGTGCTTTCGATATTGAATCTTACTAGCATCTGAAAATAATCCCAGACCGGACTTGCCTATAATTCGCCTATAATTCGCCTATAATTTGCCTATATATTGCCTATAATTCACAAAAGAATCTATACGTTGCCTGATAGTTACAGTAACTGAGTGTGTTTGTTAAGGCGATCTTCCTGGTAGAAAAAGAAATGGACAAACCAGGATATTTCTTAAGGTGCAGATCGGACGATCATGTGCTGGTTAAGACAAGGAAAGGTGTGTGCCGGAGCAAAAAAAGAGAGAAGGCGGCGGTCAATGAAACTTTTGCCCGGGATGCAGATCATTCAAGGATGGCCGGACCTGCGGCCCGGCAGGTAGTGGGATGTATTGCTGAAAGGTGAGTTGCCTGGAGGGGGATAAACTTGCGAGGCATCCAAACATATGGTATGTAGATATTGGCCAAGGGCAACGGAAACAGGGCGGATATCAATAACCCGTGTAATGGGTTTAAAAAAACAAGGGAAATTTAGAGTAGAACAGGAATAAAATTTACTTTCGCCCGGTGCAGTATTTAACGATCTGGGACCTGGTGCTGACGCCGGTTTATCTTTTGATATTGGTTGCCATTGCTAAAAGTCAAAGGGATAAGCGATACCCTGTTGGACATCCTTTACGCAGGTATTTTTTACCGGGTTTATATGTAAAATTCGGAGGAGTCATCTTTATTGCTCTTGTTTACCAGTTTTATTACGGCGGCGGGGATACATTCAATTTTTATACGCATAGCCAAATCATCAATTCAGCTTTAGATGATTCTGTTTCCAACTGGTTTCAACTGTTGGCCAGAACCTCGCCTGATACAAATCCCCAGCTATACAAATATGCTTTCCAAATGGAATGGTACACGGATCCGGCATCCTATATGGTAGCGGTTATCGGGGCTGTATTTGGGCTTCTGAATGGCACCAGCTATTTACCCATTGCCTTATTGTTTGCCTATTTTTCATTTACGGGTGTATGGGCCATGTTTAAAACATTTGCAAATCTCTATCCCAAACTACATAAGGAATTAGCTATCGCTTTTTTGTTCATTCCCAGTACGTTTGTATGGGGCTCGGCTATTTTTAAAGATACTGTCTGCATGTTCGGCCTGGGATGGATGGTGTATACAACCTTCAGGATCTTTGTCAATAAAGATCTGTCAGCACGGAATCTTTTTATGTTATTGCTGAGCTTTTATTTGATTGCCATTGTAAAACTATATATTCTTCTTGCTTTTTTACCAGCCTTAAGTTTATGGTTATTATTGACCTATTCACATAAGATCAAAACTGCAGGCTTAAGATGGGTGGCCAATTTATTATTTGTCGCCGTCACTGTTGGAGGATTTTTCTTTTTTACGCAGCGGTTTTCCGATGAAATGGATAAATATTCATTGGATAAAGTGGCTCATACTGCGGCCGTTACCAGGGGATGGATTGCCTATGCATCCGGGGATGAAGGGTCGGCCTATGACCTGGGAGAGTTTGATCCAAGTCTGATAGGAATGATTTCAAAATTCCCTCAAGCTGTTATTGTTACCTTATTCAGGCCCTTTTTATGGGAATCAGGAAAAATTATTGTACTGCTTTCCGCCCTGGAAGCATTTGCATTTTTATTTTTCACCTTAAAAGTTATTATAAAAAGAAAGGCGGAAATTTTCCGAATGGTTGGTAAAGATCCTAACTTAATGTTCTTTCTTATTTTCTCTTTAATCTTTGCTTTTGCTGTTGGCATTACCTCTTACAACTTTGGGGCCTTGTCTCGTTATAAGATCCCCTGTCTTCCTTTTTATGGTGCTTTTCTAATGATCTTATTGAACCAGTCAAAAGTTATTGCCAACGATAAAATGCATCAATCAAAAAGGCTAAGAAAGGGACCCGCATTTGCCTGAATACTATAGAAGCGAATTATTTTATCTCTACCGTTTTTACCCATTTCCACACGCAAAGAATCATCTGACAAGAGTGTTGACAGGGCAGTATACCATTGTTCGGGGGTTGAGCAGAGGAAACCAGTACTTTTATTAATAAGATCATTATTTACTCCCACAGGGCTGGCCACGGCCGGTATACCCAATGCCATATACTGAATGATCTTAAAACCGCATTTTCCCTGGCTCCATAGATCTTCTTCCAATGGCATTAA
>DASTMJ010000225.1:0-2711 GCA_035714205.1 Flavisolibacter sp.
TAATAGACTATCTCATAATCGTTATCTACTTTTTGTTTGTAGTTGGCATCGGAGTTATTTTAAAACGCAGGGTTAAGACCGGTAACGATTTTTTAATGAGCAACAGGAATATTCCCTTATGGATCACTTCTCTTGCTTTTATTTCGGCCAACCTTGGTGCACAGGAAGTTTTGGGTATGGCAGCAAGTGGCGCCAAATACGGATTATACACAGTGCATTACTACTGGCTTGGAGCTGCTTTTGCAATGATCTTTTTAGGTGTGTACATGATGCCGTTTTATTATGGCAGTAAGGCCAGAAGTGTACCTGAATACCTTAAGCTTCGTTTTGATGAAAAGACCCGAACGTTCAATGCTGTTACGTTTGCGGCTATGACCGTATTTTCTTCGGGCATTTCATTATATGCCTTAGCCTCTCTTATGGAGATTATTTTGGGGTGGGACTTTAATCTTTCTATATGGATGGCTGCTACCGTGGTATTGATATATATTTTATTAGGCGGATTAACCAGTGCTGTTTATAACGAAGTATTGCAATTCTTTCTTATTGTTTTAGGTATTGCTCCGCTTGTGTTTCTGGGTTTACAGAAGGTAGGCGGATGGGAGGGAATTGTTCAAAATGTTGAAGATGCCAAATTGCATGTATGGAAAGGAATGGGTAGCGCAGCTACTAATCCTATGGGAGTGGATGCCTTTAGTCTTGTGTTTGGCCTTGGTTTTGTGCTTGCTTTTGGTTATTGGTGTACCGATTTTCTTGTAGTGCAAAGGGCAATGATCTCCCGCAATTTAAACGAAGCGCAGCGAACACCGATTATTGCTGCCGTTCCAAAAATACTGATGCCGGCTATTGTTATTTTGCCGGGGATCTTACTTCTGGCACTACAAAATACCGCAACGGGTTATGAATTGCCCAAAAATGCCAATGGCGATATCAATTATAATATGGCCCTACCGGTCATGTTACAAAACCTTTATCCAAGCGGAATTTTAGGCGTTGGGATCACGGCTTTAATTGCATCTTTCATGAGTGGTATGGCTGGAAATGTGACTGCCTTTAATACTGTCTGGACCTTTGATATCTACCAGTCCCACATAAGAAAAAAAGCATCAGAAAAACATTATCTCTATGTAGGTAAAGCAACAACGGTCGTCGGAATTCTTATTTCTGTAGCTACCGCCTATATAGCCCGTGGATTTAACAGCATTATGGACCTTTTGCAACTTGTTTTTTCTTTTGTAAACGCACCTCTTTTTGCTACCTTCTTTTTGGGTATGTTCTGGAAACGTACCACGGCCAATGGCGCCTTTTGGGGATTGGTTTCAGGTACGGGGGCCGCGGCGTTAACGCACGGCTTAACTATTGCCGAGGGAAAAGGAGGATGGTTGGGAAATGTTCATGAGTTTTATTCAGGAACCAGCCAGGCATTTAATATTGCCGGTATAGCCTTTATTGTGTGTTTTATAGTTACGGCACTCGTAAGTATGTTTACCAAACCCAAAGCCGATCAGGAATTAGTTGGATTGGTTTACAGCCTTACACCCAAACAAAAAGACAGGGCTAAAGTGTGGTATAAAAATCCATTATGGCTGGGTATAGTAGTACTGGTGGTTACACTTGTATTAAATATTATTTATTATTAAAACTTTTGTATGTATAAGCTACTTGATCTGCGTTTTGTTATTGGTGCCTTCTTTTGCATTATTGGCATTCTTTTATTGATCTATAGTTTTCAGAACGAAGACACCGGGAGAGAAATTAACCGGTGGTGCGGGGTTGTGTTTGGGGTTTTTGGTCTGTTTATGGTCGTAATTTCACTTGGCAAGGATGCTCATGATGAGCTGCTTGAGGAACCTAAAGAGTGAAAACCCTCGATTCCATTATTTTCAGGCCAGAATAATTCTTTGAATGAATTCTTTTATGTAGATTTAGAATTCAATTTTCTCATATAAGCAGTTTCGTTTTCAAGGCCCCTGTTGCAGCACAGGGGCCTTACTTTTATTGATGATTACCATATCGTTAAATTACAGGAGCGGATCTTTGATTAGTATAACACCAAGTAGTTTGCAGCCCAATAAACTATTATGAAAAACGAACTAACCAATTTTAATGAAAAAGAAATTTTAGAAGAAAATGAGACGGTTTTTTCATTAAAAAAAATGATCGCATTCTTTATTATTGGTTGGTCCGCCGCCGCCATTTTCGGATTTTTTATCGGCAAATTTGTTTGTATATAAATTATCCTTCGTCAATTACTTATTCCAGTTGGTAATTACTCTCAGCTTTATACATTGTCCCGGTTGTCGGCGTACAGTTGTTGTATCAAAAGCGAACAATCAAAACTTTATACTTTTTTCATAGTTGCTGAAAATCAACGGGTTCCTTTTCTGGCATTGTTTTCCAGGTATGTGCAACAATACTGTTGATCATGAAAAAGGATACAATACTCCAACTGCTTTCAAAAAACATCTCCGGGCAATTATCCGTTGCCGAACAAAACGAACTTCAAATGCTTTTGGGTAAAGAGATCGGTATATACAATGCACATAAATTGTTGCTTCATGTAAAGGGGGATCCCGATTCTGAAACCATGAATCAATTAGTAACACAATTAAAGCCTGCTACACCTAATGAAAGGGAAAAACAAAATGCTGCTGTTCCTCATAACCATACCTCCCTTTTTGACCAGCTTTTTCAATTCAACCATTTTTTCG
>DASTMJ010000226.1:0-5040 GCA_035714205.1 Flavisolibacter sp.
AATAATTCAACGATTGAACCAGGCATTGGGAACAGAACAGGAATTCATTCAGCCGGTTTGTACGCCTGAACCCTATATGGAACGACTTCCCTGCCCCGAATCAATCCTGGGGCTGCAAGGAATTGAACTTGCTTTGCAGCGTTTATTGGAACAACTATGCAACAGGCTTCGCAAGGAAGGAAAAGGACTGAGAACAGCTTCTTTCAGGGGTTATCGCACAGATAATAAAACCACAGGTATACAAATCAGCACGGCCCGGCCATCCAACAATGCCGATCATTTGTTTCGCCTGTTTCAATTAAAACTTTCTGCATTTGAACCTGGTTTGGGTATTGAATTGTTTTTATTGGAGGCTACCACAATTGAAAAAAATGCTCCTATGCAGGAAGGCTTCTGGAAAGAAAGCAGCGGGTTGCAGAATTACAAAATAGCTGAACTCATAGATCGTATATCAAATAAAATGGGTGCTTGTTCAATTTATCGTTATTTACCGGAAGAACATTACTGGCCGGAACGTTCTGTAAGAAAAACTTCATCACTGCATGAAATGCCATCAACAGGATGGATATCAGCCAGGCCAAGACCCCTGCAATTATTACCAATACCTGAATCCATTGAAGTGACAGCACCCATCCCCGATTATCCACCTATGTTATTCCGTTATAAAGGAAAACTTCATAAAATAACCCGGGCCGATGGACCCGAACGTATAGAACAGGAATGGTGGATTGAAGAAGGTCAACACCGCGACTATTATGTAGTTGAAGATGAAGAGGGATGCCGGTATTGGTTATTCAGATCCGGGCATTACAATGTAAATAAAACATACCAGTGGTTTATTCATGGTTTTTTTGCCTAAAGGGAAACAATGAAGTACACAGAACTACAAATAACATCAAACTTCAGTTTCTTAAGAGGAGCTTCTCATCCCGAAGAACTGGTGGAGCAGGCTGCATTATTTGGATATAAAGAAATCGCTGTCACTGATAGAAACTCACTGGCAGGTATTGTTCGTGCACATGCAGCAGCCAGGAAAACCGGTATAAGAATGATCCCGGCCTGCAGGCTTGACCTGTTGGATGGACTGAGCCTCTTAGCCTATCCTCTTGATATCAATGCCTATTCAAAGTTGAGTAACCTGCTGACCTTAGGAAACAGCAGGGCAGAAAAAGGACATTGCCATTTATACAAACAGGATGTATATCAACATGCAGCGGGAACACTTTTTATTATACTTCCTCCAAAAAACCTGGATGAAGTTTTTGACTTTGATATAACATTTAAAAAATCATTACAGGAATACAAAGAAACATTTGGAAACAATCTATACCTGGCAGCTACACGCCGTTACCATGGCGATGATAATAAACAACTCTTTCGTCTCTCACAATTATCCGCACAATTGGATATACCATTAGTGGCAACCAATGATGTGTATTACCACCATCCTTCCCGCAGGCAATTGCAGGATGTGGTAACCTGTATACGTGAAAAATGCACCATTAGCAATGCTGGCTTCCGGCTACAACCTAACGCAGAAAGACATTTAAAAAAACAGGAAGAAATGATACGCCTCTTCCGCAATTATCCTGATGCTATTAAACATACACAACCACTTGCAGAAGCCTGCACCTTCTCACTCGATGAATTAAAATATGAATATCCAGAAGAGATCACCTCATGTGGAAGAACACCACAGGAAGAATTAACCTTCCTGGCCTGGAAAGGTGCAAAGGAAATTTTTGGTGACGCGATCTCCGAAAAAACAATTGCAGCAATTCAACACGAACTGGCCTTTATTGAGCAAATGAATTATGCCTCTTATTTTCTTACAGTATATGATATTGTCCGGTATGCAAGATCACAAAACATACTTTGCCAGGGACGCGGTTCAGCTGCCAACTCCACCATTTGTTTTTGTTTGGGTATTACATCGGTAAACCCCGAGAAGTTTGACCTTTTGTTTGAACGGTTTATTTCCGCTGCCCGAAATGAGCCACCCGATATTGATGTTGATTTTGAACATGAACGCCGCGAAGAAGTGATCCAATACATTTACCGTAAATATGGTCGCGACCGTGCTGCCATTGTTGCAACGGTTACACAACAACATCAAAAAGGAGCCATACGCGATGTAGGCAAAGCCATGGGGCTATCCGTTGATACCATCAACCGTTTATCTTCTGCCATCTGGGAATTTACCGATGAATGGTTTGAAGGAAAACGTGTCAAAGAACAGGGTTTAAATCCCGGCGACAAACATCTTCAGAAGATATTACAGCTTACCAAAGAATTTATGGGATTTCCCCGTCAGCTGGGCCAGCATACCGGCGGATTTGTGATCACCAAAGGAAAACTTTCCGACCTCTGTCCTATTCTGAATGCACGAATGGAAAACCGTACCTGCATAGAATGGAACAAAGATGATATTGATGCTTTGGGATTTATGAAGATAGATGTACTCTCACTGGGAATGCTCACCTGTATTCGCAAAGCATTTGAGCTGGTAAAACAATTTTATGGAAAGCATCTTACACTGGCCAACATTCCACAGGATGACCCTGCAGTTTACGAGATGATTGGACATGCCGATACCATTGGCGTATTCCAGATTGAGAGCCGTGCCCAGCAAACGATGTTACCCCGGTTGAAACCTAAGAACTTTTACGACCTCGTTATTGAAGTAGCTATTGTGAGACCAGGTCCCATACAAGGCGATATGGTACATCCCTACCTGAGAAGACGAAATGGAGAAGAAGCTGTTGAATATCCTTCTAAAGAACTGGAAGATATTTTGGGCAGAACCCTGGGTGTTCCATTATTCCAGGAACAGGCTATGAAGATTGCTATTGTTGCTGCAGGCTTTTCCCCGGCCGAAGCAGATGAATTACGCCGCAGCATGGCTACATTCAAATTGCAGGGTCTTGTATCAAAATTTGAACAGAAACTCATTAACGGCATGCTGGAGCGGGGATATACATTGGAATATGCACAACGTGTATTCAGGCAGCTGGAAGGTTTTGGTTCCTATGGATTCCCGGAAAGTCATGCTGCCAGTTTTGCTTTATTGGTTTATGTAAGTAGCTGGATCAAGTGCTACTACCCCGATGTTTTTGCTACGGCACTTCTTAATAGTATGCCAATGGGTTTTTATCAACCGGCACAAATTATTATCGATGCAAAAAAACACGGGGTGGAAGTAAACCCGATTGATATTAATCATTCATGTTGGGATAATACACTGGAAGAGAAAACAGGAAACTATTATGCATTACGATTGGGATTCAGGCAAATAAAAGGAATACGTGAAGAAGACATAAAGGTTTTGATAGCAGGAAGACATCAAAGGTATTCTGGTATTCATGAACTAAAGAACATTGGATTACAAAATGCTGCACTGGAAAAATTGGCAGAAGCAGATGCCTTCAGGTCCATTAACCTGGACCGCAGGGAAGCATTATGGCAGGTAACTGCAAAAGATGTTCCGGTTGCCTTATTCGCAGGAAAGATATCAGAAGAGGAAAAGCATGAACATGTTTCATTACCTGCAATGACCTCTTCCGAACATGTAGTGCACGATTATGCTGCCACTGCGCTTTCCATAAAAGCACATCCGGTTAGTTTTATACGTGAAAAATTAAAGCAGCTGCGTATACTATCCACCAAAGACCTGGCTCTTGCAAAAGATGGAGACCAGGTGAAAGTGGCAGGATTGGTTTTGGTAAGACAAAGACCTGGCACAGCCGGTGGTGTTTGTTTTATGACCATTGAAGATGAAGGAGGATTTGCCAACCTTGTCATTTTTCAAAACCTGTTCGACAAATACAGGAAAGAGATCCTGCAATCGAAATTAATAGCAGTAGAAGGGAAATTGCAGGTGGAAGGCGAAGTGATTCATGTAATTGTCAGGAAGTGTTATGATCTTTCAAAACTCTTACGGCAATTAACTCCTAAAAAAAATGAAACACCCAATGTGCAAACGCTGGCATTCCCGGATGAAACATCCATTCCACCTGCATCAAATAAAAAAACGCAGCTAAGAGAAATAGCGAATGAAAATGTAATTCCCGGCGCAAGGAATTTTAAATAGTAGGGAAGCAACATTCTACCTGTCTTTGCTTCCGGGTTTTAATTGTATTGAATTATTTTTCCCCGCATAAATGTCAAAACACATCTCAGAACAGGATCCTGTAGCCACCGGAAAGCCTTTTATAATAATTATGTCGCTGAACATCAAAATCATTAACAAAACTGGTGGTCAAAAAGAAATGTCCCCACTCGTATTCCATAAAAAACCTGTTCTTCATCTGGAATCGTATGGTGGAGGTAGAGGAATGTACCTTATAATGTGAATTATGACCGTTTAATGTCTTCAGCCAGCCTATCATAAAATTGGAACTAAAACTTAACCGGTCAATAAAAACAATTCGACCCATTCCATTAATATTGGCACCGGAACCATATCCATAATTTCTTCCCACACCAATATATAGCTCATCATCTGAAACAGCGGCAAGACCAATGACGCCGCTACCAACCTCTGTTTGAACAGTAATTTTTGGTGATGGATGAAAGCGGGAAAATAAATTCATCTGGAAACTTTGCATACCATAGGAAAAAGCACTGTTCTGGTAATAATCATACACTATGGCCAGTACTGCAAAATGATGCCTTTGTGCGGATCGATGCAATTGCCACCCGGTTAGTGAGCCACGTATACCTGCCATATTAAAAACCGATGAATCGGAAGTGCCTAATTCAAACATAACGGAAAAATAGCTGAAAGGTTCTCTCAGCTCCAGGTCCTGGGCCCTGTACGCAAGGTTCAGCCGGGTAAACCATTCTCCCCTTCTGGCCTTTTTCTGGTAATCACGTTCGCGGTTGTATTGCCTGCCTCCAAAAGATAGCTCAAAATCCACCTTTGAAGAATCAAGAGAATTGACATTCTTTGATCTTCTTTTTTTACTGAGCAGCGTCGAAAATCCTTCCATAGGATCGATGGCTATTCCAAGCATATCCAGGGCATTTTTCTTTTTGCCC
>DASTMJ010000227.1:0-3462 GCA_035714205.1 Flavisolibacter sp.
ATCAGAACCTTATCTTATCTCATACAATATGGTAATACCATTTATCACATGATTGGTGTTTCTGCAGCTGCTGACTTTAATGCGTATGCACAGTTGTTTACCAACACCATGCAGAGTTTCCGTGAATTGACGGATGCTTCCAAACTCAATAAAAAACCGGAACGGGTACGTATTAAAACGGTGACGCAGGCAGGTACCCTTCAACAGGTATTCCGCCAATTTAATGTTCCCGATAAAAGATTGGAAGAAATGGCTTTGTTGAATAGCATGAGACTCACGGATAACATCAGTTCAGGAACCCTGATAAAAATTGTAAGCGAATAGTGGATTTTAGTTTGTTAAACAGGTCATGCATTTATTGCATGGCCTGTTTAACGTTTATGGGTGTACGAAACTATGTTTGAAGATAAACAGGACAGGATTCGAATTTTTGTATTCAATTTTCTACAATTGATATTAAAAAAATGCTGAGATCGATCTGGTATCTATTTTGAATTAATTGTTTAAAATAGATAAACAGTGGAAGAAGATATTAGTAAAATGAGTACAAAAGAAATTGAAGAAATGATCAGTCAACTGGAGGAGAACTATGAAACGGCGTTAAAGAATCATGCTGACATACATGGACTCAGCAAAATCTGGGTGCGCATTAAAGAATTAAAAACTGAACTGAATAATCGTTAGATCAAATAAAAAACCCCGGAGTTCCGGGGTTTCATTTGCTTAGTACCTTTTATTATAGCCACCGCCACCGTTGCCGCCGCGGAATCCACCGCCACCGCCGGGTCGGGCAGGTCTGTCTTCTTTAGGTTTAGCTTCCATTACACGGATGGTTCTGCCATCAACACTGCCGCCATCTAATTCTGCAATGGCTTTTTGTGCTGCTGCATCATCTGACATTTCAACAAATCCAAATCCACGGCTTTTACCGGAAAATTTGTCGTTGATGATTTTTGCAGATGTCACTTCTCCATAGGGAGCAAAAAATTCTCTTAAGTCTTCATCCTGGATGTTGAAACTTAAGTTTGAAACATAAATGTTCATTACTAAATGAATTAAAAATTAAAAATTATCTGAGAAAGGCAGGGAGTAAGGGTGTAACTAAGATGCAGAGCAGAATAATTAACGATTACTAATGCGAGGCTCAAATTAACGGGTTAAAGGTAGTCTATTAAATGGTTTGGCAAAGCCCTGCTATAAGTTTTTGCATTTTGATGTGAAATACCGTAACCTGTACTTATTACCTATTTAACCAGTAAAACGGGGTAGCCTACCTCAAATAAACGAGACAAAAAAACCGGCCTAAGCCGGTTAGAATTTTTACCAAAGTCCGCCTCTTCCTGAACGGTCTTCCGGATTATACCGTGAATGTTCAATTCTTAATTGATTCTGTACGTTTCGTACTCCCATCACAGATTCAGCTAAATCTTCTGCCCGTCTTTTATCTTCTTTACTTTCAACGGTACCACTAAGAATGACCTCAGATCCCTCCACTTTTATATCAATATTGGATGCATCCAGCATCGGGTTTTCACTCAGCCGGTCACAAACATCTTCTCTAACTCTATCATCGGAACGTTGATAGCCCCTGGGACCTTTACCGCGGTGGGGACCGCTTAACCTGTCCCGGTTACGCCTTCTTTCTGCATCTTCATCTCCAAACCATGATGAAACTTCATCTCTTGTTTTTTCCCACCAGTCTCTTTCACCACGATTGGCTTTAGTGTAATTACCCCTCTCATTTTCAAACCTGTTCCTGTTCTCAAAATTTCCAGACCGGTTATAGGCGCTTCCGCCAGTTCCGTAATTATTGCCTCTTTGCGCATTTTGCCAGCCGGTTGCTTCGTTCATGTTACCATAACCACTGTAATTACCATAATCACCAGAAGAACTTCTATACTTATTCCGGTAATCATCATCCCGGTTCTGGCGGTTATAATTTATTCTATCCAGATCATCCCGCCATTCGTTTGTAGTGTTACGCCCTTGCGTACCGTACCATTGGTCTTCACTTCCGCCGTGGTAACCTTGTTGATAATCGTTGTAACTACCGTACCCAAAATTATTTCCATATTGACGCCTGGTATCAAAATCTTTTTCCCTGCTATAATTTACCGATCCATAATTATCGCGTTGGTTATAATCATCATCACGGCGTCTCCCGGGTTCGTCCCAGTTTTCATCAGATGCATAAAATGATCTGTTTCGGTTTCTGTTTTGATGTGCCATAATAAAGAGTTTTAAGTATTGTGCAATGTTGATGTACCGGGAGTGAACAAGAAAAAACTATGCCTTTTGATGATCATTTACAGGTAAAAAGTTTTTTATTTCAACCGGTCAGCAGAGCAATTATTTTGAGGCCAAGACTTTAATCTTTACCGGGTTAAATTTAGTAGCGAAGTTGCGTTGAATTATAAGGTGGGCTTGTTAAATAAAGATCTGATCATTCATTTTTTCGAAGCAGCATTAAGTTATTGTGGATTGGTTTTACCGGACTGATCTGTCATTTGAATTAATAGTTTGATATTATTGCCATACGTTGAAATCCTTAGCACATCAGTTCATAAGAGCAAGCACATCAATTTTACGCAGGTACGGATCCAATTGATCCATGTCGTCAAAACTTTTGATCAATTCAACTTTTTGTGTTTTGCGTTCGTAGTACACTTCTACATAAAAACTTTCCAGCTGAAATAATAATATGTTCCAGTCCATTGATCTTCTTTCTGAAAGAAAAACTGCCTGGTGCCGCAGGAGTTGTTGTTGTACATAGTTAGAACAGGATCTGAATTGCTGCAAGGTCATAAGATCATTTTATACTCTTCAACTTCAAACCTAATGCCTGCCATAATGATTGAGAATTCAAAGTTATGTTCAACGGGAAACCTGGATCATGGATCAATAAATGGACAAAACGAACCATTTTATCCACAAATCAAACAGAACCCATTTATCACAATACAGAATTTGAAATTCGGCCGAATATTTTGTAACGGCATTGTGTTTGATAAATAAAATAGAAAGAGTCTGTATGGGTGTTCCGGCAGTTGTTTTTCATAAGGGTGGCCTGGCGCATTACCAGGTGAGCATCAATGAAAATGGAGATTTTATAGCAATACTGCAACGATATGATGGAAAACCAGGATCGGAGCCTCAGAAAGAAGTAAGCTTTAGAAATGGAGAAGAGGGTTTGGTGGGGAACTGTAGCAATTCGAGATTGACAAATGATCTTTTTAATTCAGTAAAGAACAGGCTTACTATCCAGGCTCAGTGAAGTGTGCAATTAATCTCAGGCCCTATGTCGCTATAAAAGACATTAATCATAATCTATTGTACATTGGTGCAATTAACCCCGTTTAAAAAACGGGGTTATTTTCTAATAGATAAGTTATTCCAGATCATTAGCAGCAATCTTAAAAGTAAATGCCGGTTCGGCAACATTTTGGTAACATGAAAGTATTA
>DASTMJ010000228.1:0-2212 GCA_035714205.1 Flavisolibacter sp.
GTTTCCTGTGCCCAATATGATGGTGGTACTATTACCCCTCTTGTAAAAACCTATACGCATTACCTCTCTTCCACTCCTGTTACAATTACGGTTCAATCTTATCCGTCTTCATCACCTTTTACCTTTCTTATACTGCACCACGATGAACAAACAGCCCACCAGGCTTCTGTACAATTTGCAGAGCAGAACGGTGGTCAGTTAATCAGTATTGAAAATGGAAACGAAAGAACCCTGTCTTTTTTTGTAGATGGGAAAAAATATACGTTTGATCCTAACAGGGTGTTTACCGACGCAGGCATTAAAAAAACACTGGAGCTATATGGTGATTATAATGAAACAGCAGCTAAACAAATAAAACAATTGGCAACCTTTATTCTAAGCCTTGTTCCGGATGAATCAATTTTGGTTGCCATGCATAATAATAGAAATCATGCGTATTCAGTCAGCCAATACGAAAAAGGTGGCATATTATATAACGAAACAGAAGCAGTATACCGGGATAAAAATACAGATGCAGATGATTTTGTATTCACCACATCTAAAGAAGTTTTTGATGTTTACAAAAATGCCGGTATCAATGTGGTATGTCAGCAAAATGAAAAAGCAACTGATGACGGGTCCTTAAGTATTTATTATGGCAGGCAGAAAAAAACCTACATCAATATCGAAGCAGAACACAATCATTTGGAACAACAAATAAAAATGCTGGAGATATTGTTACAAATACCCGGATTGCATTAAAAATTTTTGGTAAAACAGCATTGAAGGCAAATATTTTTTGGATAGAAAACACCCTGCCCCTATTTTTGCACTCCCAATTAAGGTAGATCTCGTAGCTCAGTTGGTAGAGCAATACACTTTTAATGTATGGGCCCTGGGTTCGAGTCCCAGCGGGATCACAAACATAGCTTCAAAACGACTCAATCCCTGCAACATCAATTTGCAGGGATTTTTGTTTTAAACCGCAATTCTGCCACCAGGAAATTCAGGAATTCGCCGTCTGCAAAATTGATAACCAATATTCAATTCGAATTATGCAATGCTTTAAGAACCGGGGTAAAAAACAACAAGCATTCTTCTTTCAGAAACTGGTACAGGCTGTAAAATTATTCTTCATCAAAAAGCGGGAGTTGACCGGGAATATTTTTCCTGCCAATGATCTTCTCTCCAAAATTGGAAATTGAAATACCAAGCAACCGGATCTTACTGTTTTCAGTTTCTGTTCGCAATAACAACTCTTTGGCTGTATTTGAAATAGTGGCCAGGTCATCAATGGGCTCTTCAAACGATTGGCTGCGGGTAATGATTTTAAAATCACTGTATTTGATTTTTACTGTGATCGTCCTGCCCTTTAGTTGATGTTTTGATAATCTTTTATAAACAACTAATGCAATAGCATCCAGTTCTGTATTCCATTGATCTATTGTTGTCAGGTCTTCCTGGAATGTATCTTCAGCACCAATCGATTTCGTTTCCTGGTTAGGCACAACTGCACGGTTATCTATACCTCTTACAATCTGGTAATAAAATCTGCCCACCTTCCCGAAATGTTGTATTAATTCTTTTTCACTTAATTCTTTTAGATCAGCACCCGTATGAATATTCATACTCTTCATTTTTTCTGCAGTTACCTTACCAACACCATAAAATTTTTCTATGGCTAATGAGTTGATGAATGATTCAACTTTTGAAGGACCAATAAAGGTTAATCCATCCGGCTTTTTTAGATCCGATGCAATCTTCGCAACAAATTTATTGATTGATATACCTGCAGAAGCAGTAAGGTTCAGTTCTTCTTTTATGGCTTTTTTTATAAGCATTGCTATATCTATGGCAGATCCGATCCCCTGCTTATCTTCTGTTACATCCAGGTACGCTTCATCAAGTGAGAGCGGTTCAATAAGATCTGTGTAACGCAGAAAAATTTCTCTGATTTGTTCAGAAACTTTTTTATAAACATCAAAACGTGGACGGATAAAAATGATATGCGGACAAAGTTGGACCGCTTTTTTGGAAGGCATGGCAGAGCGAACCCCAAATTTCCTGGCTTCATAACTGCAGGTGGCCACAACCCCGCCTCTTCCTGATGGTGATCCACCAACAGCAATCGGTTTGCCCCGGTATTCGGGATTATCCCTTTGCTCTACAGAAGCATAAAAAGCATCCATATCAATATGAATGATCTTCCGGAAAGCTTTATGATGGGCTTCAT
>DASTMJ010000229.1:0-12111 GCA_035714205.1 Flavisolibacter sp.
ATCAGAACCGGTGATAAAACCAGGGGTTGTCAATACCTGCAACAATCACAAAACAAAAATTATTTTGAGGCAGCATCACAAATAAAAATCAACTGCCAGTAAGCGGTTATTTTTTTAAGCCTTCGTAAGCTCCTTCTTTTAATAGAGCAATGATCTCTTTTAAAGAGTTATTCATTTCCTGCATGTTCCTATAGTTGGCGTAGTTGATCTGTGAATTGACCCAGCGCAGGTAAATGGCTTCGTTGTCTTCTGCCCGCAGGCCTGTTTGTTTGGTAAACAGTTCGGGTGTAAATGGTTCGAACAGGTGTGTCATGGTTAGCTTGATTTGATCTTTTAAAATTAATTAAATCGTAAAAGCATTCACCAGATTTCAGCAAAAAATAATATTGTTCCAGTAGATTTTCAACACCTGAACGTAAAATATTTTAGTAAAACTACTTTGCAGGCGGTTCATATTATCGTGCAAAATTCAGCAGGTATTGCCGTAGCATTTTATAATTCACATCAATCGTGGTTTTATATGAGGGTTTGTTGTTTATCCCGGCTACAGAATCGGGTAAAGGCAAGGGTTTACCGATAATTTTTTCTACTACTTCCGGAAATTTAACGGGATGCGCAGTACTGATGATAAAACCTTTTTCTCCAGGGTTTTTTTGCAGGTATTTTTCCAATGAATGGTAGGCAACAGCAGAGTGGGGATCCAAAACATAGCCGTAGTCAGAATAAACTTTCCTTATCGTTTCCATTGTTTCTTCATCAGAGGTAGTGGTTGCCGATACCAGCTTTTTCAGTTCATTCACACTGCCTTCAAAGAGTTGCATTACCCTTATAAAGTTACTGGGGCTGGCTACATCCATAGCGTTGGAGAGGGTAGCCACAGCCTGCTTTGTTGTAAACTTTCCGGTGGAAAAATATCCAGGTATCACATCATTGGCATTGCAGGCAGCAATAAAATGCTTAACCGGTATTCCTGATACATGAGCCAGAATTCCTGCACAGATATTTCCAAAATTGCCACTGGGAACTGCTATCACCGGTGGCTGATCTTTAAATGGCCATTGTTTCCAGGCAAATGCATAGTAGAACTGTTGTGGCAACCACCTGGCAACATTGATAGAGTTGGCGGACGTAAGAAATACCTGTTGTGTTAGTTGCGGATCTGCAAAAGCCTGTTTTACCAATTGCTGGCAATCATCAAAATTGCCGGCCACTTCCAATGCATGTACGTTGTTACCTAATGTGGTTAGTTGTTTCTCCTGCAGGGCACTTACTTTTCCTGAGGGATAAAGAATCACAACTTCAACATTTTCAACCTTATAAAAACTGTCTGCTACAGCACCACCCGTATCGCCTGATGTGGCTACCAATACCACAATTCTTTGTTTATTGTTCTTTGCAAAAACAGAGAGACAACGACTCATAAATCTTGCACCAACATCTTTAAAGGCAAGGGTTGGCCCGTGAAATAATTCAAGGGCATATATATTTTCTGAAACAGGTACCAGCGGAAAAGGAAAATTTATTGTCTCTGCGACAATCTGTTTCAACTGGTTGACATCAATGGTATCTCCAACATAAGGTCTTACAAGTTCTACAGCAATTTCTTCGTCGGAATAGTTTTGAATATCATTTACTATCGCTGATGGCAATCGGGGTATGAATTCCGGGAAATACAATCCCTTATCTGGTGCCTGGCCTTTTATAGTTGCTTCTTTAAAATCTACTAAAGGCGATTGATTATTTAAACTGTAAAATTTCATGGAACAAATTTTAAGCTACAACAACGGCTCCCTGCTTATTAATTGTGGTTACATATATATGATGATCAATACCCAAACGCTCATAAACATCTTTCATCAATGCGCCAACTCTATTTGCAATCACTTCATTTTCACTTAACATAAAAATGGAAGGACCCGACCCGGAAATACCTCCTCCCAATGCGCCTGCATCCTTACTGGCTTTTTTAATTTCATCAAAGCCGGGAATTAATATGCTTCGCAGTGGTTCTATCACAACATCTTCCAACGAGCGGCTAATGAGGTTATAATCATTCTTAAAAAAACCACTTACCAGCCCGGCAACATTTCCCCATTGTTTGATAGCATCTTTTAATAAGATTTCTTTTTTTAAAACCTGCCTGGCATCAGCCGTTTTTAGTTCAATCTGCGGGTGTACCACTGTTACAAATAGCGGCGGTACCGGAATAGAAACAATATCCAGCGGATGAATACACCGAACCAGCGTTATACCGCCATAAATACAAGGGGCAATATTGTCGGCATGCTTTACTCCCGATGCCAGTTTCTCTCCATTCATGGCAAACTGTACCAATTCTTCATTACTAAACCTGGAATTGAGCAAGAGGTTAGCCGCAAAAGCAGCACCGGCTGCACTGGCAGCACTTGATCCTATACCGCTGCCCGGTTTGATATTTTTTGCAGATACCAATTCAAAGCCATAGCTATTATTTATGCGTTCCATTATGGAAAGCAATACCACACCTGAAACATTTTTATGCGGATCGACCGGCAGTCCAAAATCATCCTGGTTGATAATCTTCACTTCGGGTTTATCCAATAAACGTAAGGTGAGCCTATCAACAGGTTGTGTAATTGCCAGGCCCAGCACATCAAATCCACAAACGAGGTTGGCTATGGTGGCAGGTGATTGAATGGTGACTGTTTTCATACTTTAATTTTAGATCCGGGCTGCCCTGACCATATCGGCAAATACACCTGAAGCCGTGACCTCTGCACCTGCCCCCGCTCCTTTTACTACCAGTGGCTGATCTACATACCTGTTGGTGTAAAAAAGAACAACATTGTCTTTACCATACAAATGATAAAAGTCATGTGAAGGATCAATTTGCTGCAGGCCAACAGATGCGTGGCCGTCTTTAAATGAAGCTACATACTTTAGTTTTTTCCCGTTGGCGGATGCTGCATCGTAAATGGAACGGAAATGGTCTTCATATTTTTCCATTTCCTTATAAAAATCATCAACAGTTCCCTGCATACAGGAAGGGGGCAGAAAAGGTGTGTTGGCAATTGCATCCATTTCCAATTCTTCCCCGGCTTCCCTGGATAAGATCAGGATCTTACGCATTACGTCCATCCCACTCAAATCTAACCGCGGATCAGGCTCTGTATAACCTTCGTCCTGCGCCTGTTTCACTACCGATGCAAAAGACCTTTCTCCATTATAATTATTAAAAACAAAGTTCAGCGTACCACTCAACACCGCATCTATCCTGGTAATACTGTCTCCACTACTTACCAGATCGTTTAAGGTATTGATTACCGGCAAACCCGCGCCTACATTTGTTTCAAATAAAAACAAGGCATTGTATTCTCTTGCCAGGTCTTTCAGGTTTCGATAATTAGCATAGGAGGATGAGGGTGCGATTTTATTACAGGCTACTACAGAAATGCTTTTTCTGAAAAGCTCTGCATAGGTTTCTGAAACAGTTGCGTTGGCAGTAACATCAAGAAAAATAGAATTACGCAAGTTCTTTTGTTGTTCGGTGTCAATAAATCGTTGGAGGTTCATGGTCTCCCCTTCATCTAATAATTCCTGCCAATTCTTTAGGTGAATGCCTTTTTCGTCAAAGATCATTTTCCTGCTGTTAGCCAGCCCGATCACTCTTATGCCCAATTTCAATTGGTTTTGCAGGTACTGATGTTGTTGTTTTAACTGGTTCAGTAATTTTTTTCCCACGTTCCCGGTTCCTACAATAAACAGGTTGACCTGTTTATACTCTGTTTCAAAAAACTCTTCGTGCAAAACATTGATCGACTTTTTGACATCTGCTGCATTGATCACTACCGAGATATTGCGTTCGGATGAGCCCTGGGCAATTGCCCTGATGTTTATGCCATTTCTACCGAGGGCACTGAACATTTTTCCGCTGATGCCCGAATGGCTTTTCATATTATCTCCAACAAGGGCAACAATGGCAAGCCCTGTTTCTACTTCAAGCGGGTCTACTTTACCTTCTTTTATTTCTGTTCTGAATTCTTCATCAACTGCAATCTTTGCCAGATGGACATTGGCCTCTTCAATACCCACACAAATGGTATGTTCGGATGAAGCCTGTGTTATAAAGATGACGTTGATGGCTTGCCTGGCCAAGGATTCAAACAAACGTTTTGAAAAACCCGGGATACCCACCATTCCGCTGCCTTCCAGGCTGACCAGTGCCACCTGGTTAATGCTTGAAATACCACGTATCATCTTGCCATTGGTTTCCGCAGCTGCCTGTATCAGGGTGCCATGATGACCGGGTGTGAATGTATTTTTTACCCACACCGACAAGTTTTTGCTACGCAAAGGTTGAATGGTAGGCGGATATATGACCTTGGCGCCAAAATGCGATAACTCCATGGCTTCCTGGAAGGAGATGGTTTCAATGGTTTTGGCATGAGGTACCAATCTTGGATCGGCTGTCATCATTCCGGGAACATCTGTCCAGATCTGCACCAGGGAGGCATTTGTTGCGGCGCCAATAATAGCTGCTGTATAATCAGATCCTCCCCGCCCAAGTGTTGTGGTTATTCCCTGCTCATTTGCCGCAATAAAACCGGGAACAACAAACAAGTGTTCATCTGTGTTCCGGAAATATTCTGCAATACGTGCGTCGGTACTATCAAAAAATACAGATGCCTTTGTAAAATGATTATCTGTGCAGATCAGTTTGCGGGCATCGACCCACAAACTTTTAAGACCTACTGCTGCCAGGTAAGAAGCCATAATCTGCGATGACATTAATTCACCATAAGATGCAATCCTGTCCTTGATCCTTGGAGACAATTCGTTTAAAAGAAAAACACCATTACAAATTTCCTCAAGCTCGTTGCACTGCTGGATGATTGTACTTAAAACAGAGCTTTGGTGAGCAACCGGCAACAACAGCTTCACTGTTTCAATATGACGTTGCCGTATTTCATTTAAAACTGCTTTATAAGAAACATCGTTGCCAGCAGCTTTATTGCCGCTTTGAAGCAACAAATCGGTTATACCACCTAAGGCAGACACAACAACCACAGTTCTATCAAGTGTCACCGCATTTTTTACAATGGATGCCACCTGTTTTATATTTTTTTCATTGGCAACCGACGAGCCGCCAAATTTTAAAACCTGCATTATAATTTATTTTGAATGGAACAGATATATGATCCCTGTTGAAGGGTAAGCGCTTAAAAAGCCAATGGGCAATATAGTGTGATACAACCCTTGCGGGTTGTTGTAGTTGTATTAATAGCAGTTCCTGCAGAAATTACCTGCGGAAATGTAGAAGTAGTATGTAAGGATGCTATTATCATTGAAAACCTAAAATAAAGTTTTTTGTTCTAACTACAAACTAAGATTTATCTCATCTAAAAATACCATTAAGAAATGTGAATCGATTTTTGCGTTTTTCACCTGCACCTTATAAAATCAATTTCACAGAATTATCAAAAAGTGGTATACTTGTCAAAGAAAAAAAAGTCCACTGTAAAAACAGCGGACGCTAACGATTGCTTGCTATATAAAAATTTTTGTACCAGTTTTTTTCAATTTAGTTTCCTTTTGACCTTCTGACGATTGCTTGCTTAACTTTTGCCTGCTTCAGGAACTATTTTTCAGTGCTAAAATAGAGCCTGACAACTTTTGTAATTGATTAAGTTTTGTTCAATTTTATGATGTCAAAAGAAATTCCAGGCACTGAAATCCTTTACCATACTGCATTACAAAGATTTTGATTCATTATGTCCAACCGTTCTACCGACATATTATTTCAACTCATCCGGTCGCTTGAAAAGGCGGAAAAAAGGCATTTTAAGCTTTATATAAAAAGGAGCTCTTCCAATGAAAACCTGAAAATCGTTCAATTGTTTGATGCCATTGATAAGTTAGGTGATTATGATGAGAAGATATTGTTGAAGCGGCTCCCTTCTATACAAAAGGCACAGCTTTCCAATTTAAAGTCGCATTTGTATAAACAAATACTTGCCAGCCTGCGGCTACTGAAAAGTGCCGATAGCATTGACCTGCAACTCAACGAGCAATTCGATTATGCACATATTCTTTATAAAAAAGGATTGTTCCTGCAAAGTCTCCGCATTTTAGACCGGGCCAAGGAGATTGCCAAAACCAATCAAAAATTTAATTTCCTGGTACAGGTGATCGGGCTGGAAAAAAGAATTGAATCCCTGCACATTACCCGTAGTATCCAGGACAGGGCGGAAAGCCTCTCTGCAGAAGCTATGCAGGTGAGCAAACATATTGATATGGTTGCCCGGCTTTCAAATCTATCCTTACGCTTATATAGCTGGTATATAAAATACGGACATACCCGGAACGAAGAGGATGAAATGCTGATCAAAGAATTTCTAAAGGCCCATTTACCCTCCGATGCCTGGCAACAAACCGGGTTTTATGAGCAGTTATACCTTTACCAGACCTATTGCTGGGAATCTTTTATTCGCCAGGACTTTTTAAAATATTACCGGTATGCACAAAAATGGGTTCAACTATTTCATGATCAGCCTTTGATGAAACGGGTTGAAACCGGTCATTACATCAAGGGATTACATAACCTTTTAAATGCACATTTTGACCTGAGAAATCATGATAAACTGGTTACAGTGCTGGAAGAATTTGAACGTTTTGCCCAAACCGAAAGGGTACAGGAAAATGACAACTTCAGGGTACAATCTTTTCTTTATATAGCACAGGCCAAAATAAATCATCATTTTTTACTGGGTACGTTCAAAGAAGGCCTCAACCTTGTTCCGGGCATAGAGGAAAAGCTGGCAGCGTATAGTTTATTTATTGACCAGCACCGCATTATGGTGTTAAATTATAAAATAGCCACGCTTTATTTTGGTAGTGGGGATTACAATTCCTGTATCGATTACCTGCAAAAGATCATACATGATCATGTTGACCTGCGGCACGACCTTCATTGTTATGCCCGCCTGCTGCATTTGCTGGCCCACTATGAATTAGGCAACCATGAACTTCTGGAATACCTGACCAAATCGGTATACCGCTTTATGGCCAAAATGGAAAACCTGACCGCCATAGAGGTTGAGATCCTGAAATTTCTACGGCGTTCTTTCCAGATACCACGTCACCAGGTAAAGGCAGAACTGGCCAGCTTTTTAGAAAAGATCAAACAATTTGAAAAAACCCGTTATCAAACCAGGGTTTTTGTGTACCTAGATATTGTATCGTGGGTAGAGCACAAGGTGTATAATAAACCTTTAAGTGCTGTTGTAGCTGAAAAATATGCCCGGAAAAATAAAAAGAAAATACCTGTTGAACCCAGCCGGCAAATTGGTTGAAATAAAGTTTCTTTGCTCAGCCTATGTCGTTGTATGTTGCCTCAATAGCCTCGGGAAGTAATGGAAATTGTTATTATATCGGCAATGAGCAGGAAGCTATTCTTGTGGATGCCGGAATCTCCTGCCGCGAGATAGAGAACAGGATGAACCGGATGGGCCTATCGCTAAAAAAAGTAAGAGCCATCTTCATTTCGCACGAACATTCAGACCATATCCGGGGATTACAGGTATTATCCAAAAAGCATAACCTCCCTGTTTATATTTCAACCCTAACTTACCAGTTCAGCGGAATGAAACTGGAGCAGGATAAAATCTTTTCGTTTACTGCAGGTACTCCCATTAGGGTTGGCAATATCAATATCCATGCGTTTAATAAACTTCACGATGCTGCAGACCCTTATAGTTTTGTCATATCCAGCAGGGATGTATCCGTTGGTGTTTTTACAGATATTGGTTTACCCTGTCAGCAGGTTGTGCGGTTTTTTAAAGAATGCCATGCTGTTTTTCTTGAGACCAACTATGATGATGAAATGCTGGATAAAGGGAACTATCCTTTCCACCTGAAAAAAAGAATAAAGGGGGAAAAAGGACATTTATCGAACAAGCAGGCACTGGAGCTGTTTTTACAACATAAGCCATCACAGCTTAGTCACCTTTTTTTATCCCATCTTTCAAAAAACAATAATTGCCCACAATTGGTTCAGGAGTTATTTAACCAGCATGCCGGTGGGGTTACCATGGTAATAGCTTCCCGGTTTAAGGAAACCCCGGTTTATCACATTTCACCGGCCCATACAAACAAAAAGGCCTTTCAATTTACACCTGCAGGCGAAACACAGTTATCACTTGCATTTGAATGAAAGGGCCTTCCTGTAATTAATAAATTCCTACTTTAATTAGAAACGTCAACTATGGTAAAGGTTTTTTTACCGGAAGGTACGTGCCAGGCAACCTGCTGACCTTTTCTGAACCCGATGAGTGCCGTACCAATAGGGGCCAATACAGATATTTTGCGTTGTTTAATATCGGCCTTATCCGGTGTAACAAGGGTTATTTCCATACTGGTATTTTTTTCTGTATCCACGATGATAACCTTTGAATTTAACCTTACTACATCTCCCGGGAATTTTTCATTACTTACCAGTTTTGCTTTCTTTAATTCCTCGCTTAATTTTTCAGCATTCGTCCTGTCGAACGAAGAAGCAGGATATCCACCTCTTATAAAACCCAATAAAACCTCGTAGTCGTCTTTTCTTACTACCAAATTGTTTTTATTTCCAGTCATACTATTGATTTTTTAAAATGAATGAATCGTTTTTCTGCAAGATTTAAGGCATATTAACAGTGCCCGTATTTGCAGGCCTCAGGCCCTTTGTTTTTTAATTATCATTTTTGAAAGAATAGCCTCCCAATCCCTGGCCCGTTCATACAAATGATTTTCTCCAGAGCTATCATCATGTTTGCAGAAAGGAAACATAACCGGGGCCCTGTTGTCTTCAAAATCGAACCGAAGTGCCAGGCCAGAAGAGCCTGTATTCAGCTCTTCTTCCCTTTGCACATTAAGATGTGTTTCCTGCAGACTACATTGACTTAGCTCATTGAGGTCTATGATCGTCCATTTAAACTGCCGGTCCTGTTTCTCGAGCAGCAATAATTTTCTTTTTAATCCATCCAAACCTATGATGCTGTCTTTGAGCACCTCCTGGCTTGCAAAGGATAAATCATATTGCGTTCCCAATTTGCTGAACCGGTATAACATGTGGCACAACCGTTCCTTTCTGTGTTTTTTGCGTATATCCGCTACCAACACATACATGCCGATGATACAACCAATAATCATCAATGCCATAGGTGCAATTGACATGATCTCTGAATTGAAATGAGAAAATATTTATTTCCGGCCTTTCCTGTATTCCGTTATCGAATAAATGAGAAGAGCCAGGGTTACCGGTAATGCCCAATACCATTTTGCACCTGTTATCATACCATTGCGAAGAATGATTGCATTTAAAATAACAAGTGATAATGTAACTACACCATTTACCGAAACCTCTGATTGATTTCGAATCATTGCCTGTGATTTAATTAGAAAAATAAAAAACCATCCAGGTCGAAGTGACCATTAAAGAGGTGCAGCAGTACTAAAATCCTTGAAGGAAGAGAAGTAATATAACTTGGGGCAGAATGGGAAAAACTCTGTAAATGAACAGGTATAACAATCCCTTGTATCCAATACAGTAATGTACCGGTGGGTTGTTAAAATGGTGTATGATTGTACCAAACCTGTCATCGTTCAAATGTAGACCTTAAATTATGAATAAATATTCAATTAACTGTTTTATTACCGTTAAATCAATCAGAGTAACAGGAATGTAATTTTATCCCGCTTTTTTCCATTTAAATACCTAACACACTCAATTTCCTTTACCATAAATATCTTCATAAAAACACACTTCCCCTTCTTTATTATACCATGCCGTGCTATAGAGGATGATCACCGGAAGTTTCTTTTCCGCGTGGACAACAACAGGACTTTGCTGGTACACACATCCTTTTGCGGTAAGTGTATCTATTGCCAGCTGGTTACTTCCCAATAAAAAACGTGCAAGCTGCTCCGGCTTTTCTACCCGCATACAACCATGACTAAAAAATCTTTTTGTAAACGAAAACAAGGTTTTGCCGGGTGTATCGTGCAGGTAAACAGTAAACGGGTTATAAAAATTAAACTTTATAATTCCCAGAGCATTATCGCAACCAGTGGACTGCCTGATGATGTATGGAAAATAATTTTTGCTGAATTCCCTCCAGTTTATTTCATAAGGATCGAGAACTCTTCCCTCTTTATCTAAAAGCTGGAAATTACCTGCTTCCAGAAAATTGACATTTCGCTTGATGGCAGGTAATAATTCGTTGACTGCAATTTTTTGCGGGACCATCCAGTAAGGATATAATATCACTTCTGAAATGGTACTTGTTAAAGTTGGTGTAGGTGTAGTTTTTTTACCGGCTATGATTTTAGAATCAAGTACTATGCTGCCATTTTCATACACCATAAAATATGCAGCGGGAATATTAAGCAACAGCACCGAAGCCTTTTGTTTGAGTTTTTCAAGCCACCTAAGAACGTTCAATGTTTTTTTCAACTGGTTGACACGTTGATACAAAGCTGTATTGAATGCTTTTAAAGTTGCGGAATGTATTCTTCCATCAACCGGAAGTCCGAATAGTTTCTGCGCATATTTAAGTTTTTGCAAAAGGATTTTGCTATCGATTGAGGCTGGAAAAGAATCTAAAATACCGAGTTGGAAGAGCCGAAGAACCAGTTGTTTATTGGAGGCTGATACAAGGGTGGATGTAATTTCAGCATCCCGAAAATTCTTACCGGACGTAAAAGCAAGGTAATAATTTAACCTGTTCAATACGGCATAATATTCAGGAGATTGAGGTTGAAGTTGAATTGCCAACTGGCAAATATTCTCTTTTTTAATTTGGGTTGCCAGTTTGAATACTGTTTGTCCGTCATCGGGCTCATATGTCAAACCTGAATAAGCAAATAAGGGAGCCTCATTTCCAATTTTCAGTTCAGTAAAAAAATGAAGAGCCGCATCCGTAAACCGGATATCAAATTCGAGAGAGTCCCTAAGATTGATTGACCCAGGAGAACTGTAATTCTGAATAAAATCAAATTGGTAATCCTGTTCGTTTAGTCCGAATGACGAGGAGGATTTGATAAGATCAACCAATTCCAATTGCAAACCTGTTTTCCCGATCCAGGCAGGTTGAAAATTTGTAAGCTGGTAAAATTTTAAAATTTCGGTATACCTGGGCCAGGCTTTGTATCTCCCCAGATTTTCAGTTGTAATTACCTGCCCATAACAAACAAAAGAAAACAATGCTACAAGCACCGGTAACATAAAAATCTTTATAGCTTTTTGCATACCAATGAACCGGTTAGATTTTACCAGCTTACTTCCATATAGAAATAACATCAGGTCTGCTAATAATCCTTTACCATTTTTTCCACTTTCTTACTAATGTCATCCTTCAGGTTCGACATTTTTGACCGGGCTCCGCCAAGTATATCATCAACCCCGGCCACCATTTTTTTGCCTTTGTTTTTCCATTGACCTTTCATTTTTTTGCCGGTTTCGGTTGTAAATAAAAAGGCTACTAACCCGGCAACAGTAATGCCGGCTGCCAGTGCGATAAATAAACCTTTATTTTTTTTCATAAATTATTTTTTAATGAATGAAAATTATTGCATGAACCATGGGCCGGCAATGACAGTAAACACGATACTAACTGACGAAGGTCACCAGTACTCAGTACCTGGGGGCGGAAGCTTCCTTTTTACGCTGGTTTTCCAGTTTTTTAAAATAACCGCGGAATAAAAAATTATGTTTTAAGGCTTCCATATTCTCATTAAAAGCCTGGGTGCCCTGCTCTATGTTTTGAAGGCTGTTGTTCAGGCGTTGGGTTAATTGTTTGTCTTTCAGCAATGCATTTACAGTTCCGTCACCGTTATTTATTTCATTATTTACAGATTCAATCAGCATGCTGATCCTTGCTGTTAACGTATCAGCACTGCTTCCTATTCCCCTGATCTTTTGTATGGCTTCCCGTACATCATCTGCCATCACGGTATCTTTCAGCAACTCGCCAATTGAGCCTTTGCCATTTTTTACATCATCTACAATGGAATTTAAATGTATCATCATGGTAGCCATTGAGCCAGAGGCAGTTTTTACCCTGTATAAGGATTGGCGTATCGATGCAGGTA
>DASTMJ010000230.1:0-8806 GCA_035714205.1 Flavisolibacter sp.
CGGGTTTATAATACCCGTACCAATAACCTGTTAGGTCAAATGAATATCCGCGGAAAAATACAGGATGCTATTTATAAAGCCTTGAAGGCAGAGGAAGTGGCCAACAACCAGGTACACCAGGTTACTGAAACCGAAGAACAGGTGAAAAGCACAAATGAGTAAATGTAATAAGTGAGGTATTTTATAAAAAAAGACTGCCTAAGCAGTCTTTTTTTATTATCCTTTTTTTTGATTGGGATTTGGTGGTCTTTTTTGCTGTGGCGGTCTATTTGGATTTTGACCTTTTGTTGGGGGTTGTTGCCCGGGGGGTTTTTGTTGTGGTGGTTTTTGCTGTTGGGGTCTTTGTTGTTGCTGTCCGCCTTTTTGCATTTGCATCCCAGGCCTGCCCTGTGGTAAACTTCCTCTTTGTTGACCACCTCTTTGCTGTTGCTGCCCGCCTTTTTGTTCTCTGCCTTTCTGTTGCCTTTTCTTATCTGCTTTTTCCAGGCTTCTTAAGCTGATATGTCCTACTACATCAACAAACTCTGGCTCTACTTCTTTGGGTTTGCTGGAGATCACTTCCACCGCTTCCAGTTCATCTGGTATAATGTTCTGATTGTTTAAAGAACGGATCTTCCGAACCCGTTCAATGGTTAAAGGATATTGTTTATTACTATCCGGCAATACGTACCACATCAGGTTTTTAAAAATATCTTTTTTGATAAGCGTAGCTGTTCCCCTTTGTACCTGAAGCATATCAGCATTTTCAGGAAATCCCTGTAATGCATCAAGGTATGTATCCAGTTCATAATTCAAACAACATTTCAAACGGCCACATTGTCCGCTTAGTTTTGTTTGATTGATTGAAAGGTTTTGATAACGGGCGGCTGTTGTGTTTACCGATTTAAAATCCGTTAACCAGGTAGCGCAACATAATTCTCTTCCACAACTTCCTATGCCACCCACCTTGCCGGCTTCCTGCCTTGAACCTATCTGGCGCATTTCTACTTTTACCCTAAACTCTGAGGCATAGATCTTGATCAGTTCTCTAAAATCAACCCGGTCATCGGCTATGTAAAAGAAAGTTGCTTTTTTGCCATCAGCCTGTATCTCTACCTCACTCACCTTCATATTCAGGTTAAGTTGTTTGGCTATTGCGCGGCTCCTGATGAGGGCATCTCTTTCTCTCGCTTTATTCTGTTTCCAGATATCAAGATCCCTGTCTGTGGCGCGGCGTAACACTTTTTTCATCTCGGGATTAAATTCATCAACTCCCTTTTTCTTTAATTGCAGCCTGACGGTTTCACCAGTTAACGACACTTCCCCTACATCAAAACCACTTACGCCTTCCACGGCAACCAATTCACCTTTTTCAAAAATTTGTAAAGCACTGTTTCGGTAAAAATCTTTTCGGCTTCCGTTATTAAAACTGATTTCGATTACGCGGCAGGCTGTTTCTGTATCGCTTATTGGCAGGTTGACTAACCAGTCGTAAGTGTTCATCCTGTTGCAACCACCCGTACTGCAGCCCCCATTACTTTTACAGCCATTGGGTTTGCCTGTTCCACATGTACCACATCCCATACTATTGTAATTCCTTAATAGTTAATTAATAATTGTTATGGAGCTGGCTGTAAAATAGCTATGAAAACCCGTTATGCTTGACTGAAAATACAGGGATTCTCAACGTTTAATTAAACGCATGTAACAAGCAAACTGCCTGAGTATGATAAACAGATCAACATCAATCAGTATATAGAAAGTATTCAGTAGCTTTTTAATTCACTCTTCACCAGCCAATTGCCCCGGATATATATAGAGGCCTTTCTCAAGGCTTAGGGCAAATATAATTTTTTTATACAACAGCAACCAGCCAATGTTTATACAGATACAACGATATTGTTTTTTATAATGTGGAAGATCTTTATGGTTAGTGCATGAAAAAGGATCTTGGCGTTCGCATTTCTTTCAATATGATAAGAGGCTTTATCCAGTTCTACGGAAAGGGCTGCTTTTTGTTCCAGGCTCATGGCACGGTTAAGCCTGCCGGTAAACTCCTGCTCAGCAGCCGACATGGAAAGGGCTAAAACTTGTTTCATATGTTCATCCGCCACCTCAAGCCGTACAGCCTGTTCAATTAAATGCGAAAAGTGTTTTAAGAACTGTTTTTGTTTCTCCCTGCCAAGCCTTGCTATTTCTTCAATTATCTTAACCTGCGCTATAGGTTGATTTTTTAAGGTGGCATTGAGCCATTCTTTTAAAATGCTGAAATAATCCTCATCTGAATGCTGCAATAGATGTAGGGCCTCCCTGTAATTACCCTCACTTGCGTTTGCTAAAAGTTTTGCATGCTCAGGACTGCATTTACTTTTTTGCAGCAGGGCATTTTCAAGATCTCCTGTTTCCAGTGCCGGAACTTTTACCAACTGGCACCTTGAAAGCAAGGTTGATAAAATGCCGCTTTCACTCTCAGCTACCAGAATAAACAATGTATCAGCAGGTGGTTCTTCAATCAGCTTTAATAATTTATTTCCTTCCTTGCCTAAATATTCGGGCATCCACATCACTAAAATCTTATAACCACTTTCAAAACTTTTCAGGTTTAGTTTGCGAATGATATCATTACATTCATGTGCAGTGATATTTCCCTGCTTATTTTCAGCTCCTATTAATTGAAGCCAGTCAAAAACACTTCCATAAGGAAATTGTTGAATGAATTCTCTCCATTCGCTGATATAGTCGGTGCTGATAGGGGGGCTTCCCGCTTTTTTGGTTACAACGGGATAAGAATAATGAATATCAGGATGCACTAACTGATCCGCCTTTGAACAGGAAGGTTGTTTTAGCATCCAGGCGTCTGCTTCTTCAGCTGTAGACGGCAGCCTGACTTCCACAGGTTCTTCAAACAAAGATGTTTCGGTGCTTTTTGGTTGCTCAGTTGGTAGCAGGCTTACATATTGTGCAAAGGTTAGAGCCAGGGGCAACGCACCACTTCCTTCCCTGCCTAAAAATAGTAAAGCATGACTTAAACGGTTTTGCTGTACTATTTCAACCAGTTGTTGCTTTACGGCTTTTTGGCCAATGACATCCTTAAAAAACATGTACGAACCTTATTTGCGGCGATGTTACAGATTTAAAAGAAAATAAAAAAACCACTTTTGACAGTGGTTTGAAAAAGAGTATAGGGATACTTTAATTGAGATATTTTGTGATTTCCTCGCTCATGGGATTTACCTTATGGTGAAACACTTTTACCAGTTTGCCGTTTTCATCAATCAGGAACTTTGTAAAATTCCATTTCACTGGGTTTTCTTCTCCCAATTTTGAGGCTTCCCCGGTTAAATATTTATATAAAGGATGAATATCGTCTCCTTTAACGGAAACCTTTGCAGCCATAGGGAACGTAACGCCGTAATTACGTTTACAGAATTCTCTGATCTCCTCGCTGCTGCCAGGCTCCTGCTGGCCGAAATTATTGGCAGGAAATCCTATTACAACCAGCTTGTCTTTATATTTCTCGTATAATTTTTCAAGATCGGCGTATTGCGGTGTATTACCACATTTGGATGCTGTGTTAACAATAAGAATCTTTTTCCCTTTGTAGGAGGAAAAATCTATAATTCCTCCCTCCAGGCCATCTACTTTAAAATCGTAAATGCTTGTTGCTGCTATAAATGTGGAAATAAATAAGGCTATCAGTGCTGTTTTCATAAATAGAAGTTGTTGTACTTATAACAATATAAAGGTAAGGTGGTTCACTGGCCCGGCAGGTGAAAGCATTGTAAAAACTTAGTCTTTTTCGTAAGCACCAAGGTCAGGTAGGTTTACAGGCCGGTTTTTCCCGTCTAAATCAACTGAAACCGAGGTTGCCTTGCCGGCATCAATGGCAGGAGAGGTTTCCTTCAGCCTGAAATTAAATTGTCTTTCACTGATACTGATCATATCAAACTGGGGATCTGCATTCAATATATCTGAAACTGTTGCATTAGTGGGATTGGTTTTTAGTGGCCATAGAACATTGTTGAAAGAAACGGAATAGTCTGTATTGCCATCCTTTGCTATAACAATTTCGTTTTCTACCAACCCGCTTTCGGCCCAGAATATACAATTGGTAAAGCTGGCAGTTAATGGATTGGCAACTACATTATTTCCATCTTTTAGATAATTGGTTACTAAAACCAATGGTTCTTTATGTTGTATAAAATTATTGGAGTATGCTACTACCGTGCTATGGGTAAAATGATAATCACCGCCTTTTACCAATACCAGATTTTTGCCGCAATTACTGATCAATACATTTCGGGCATCAATGCTGGTATTAACACCTAAAATGCCGGCATCATAAGCATTATCAATGATGGTTTCCTGTAAGCTTAATTTGGTTCCTGAACCTTTTTCAATAGAGACAATACCCTGGTAAGCATTTTTAATGATAGCATAGTGTAAAATATTGTCCTGGCTTGTTTCTGTAAAGATGATCCCTGGAAAGCTTGCCGGAAAATCACGGTAAGGTTCATCCAATCGATCACCGGAAAAAACAACTCTTGTACTATCCCATTTATCACCATTTACATGTAAACTCCCCTCAACTATAAAAGGAGCATCTGCATGCATATAAATTTTACATCCTTCATTAATTGTTAAGGTAACACCCGGTTTAACCTGTAATCCTTCTACTATTACATAGGGCAGGTCATTGGTCCAGGTTTCATTAGCTGTTATATTTTTGTTTCTAAGAAAATGTGCATTTTGTCCAAATGCATCTAACTGAACCCATTTAGTATTACCGTTATAGTTGATTTGAATGCTATCCCTTATTATAAAAGGTAAATTAGAAGCAGTGGGATTGATGGTAACTGTAATAAATACATAGGCGCTGTCATTAGCAGCAATTTCAACATTAGAAGTTTGCACACCGGCAATACCATCTACATTCATTTTGAAAGGGGAACTGGCACCACCGGCAAGTTGTATGGATTGAATCTTTAATCCCTTATTATTGTCATTGAAGATCTTAAATACCTGTGATGCAGAACCTGTTGATGTAAAAACTGTATCAAAATGAAGTGTGTCTGTATCTGTTCTGATAAAGGCATCACTGTTGGTCGTGAAGCTTTCCTTATTGCATGAAAAAAAAGACAGGATAATAATAAATGGTAGCAGCAGATTCCTCACAGGATGGTTCATAAAACATAAAAATACACTAGTGATCCGAAAAACAAAGTGTAAGCAGGCTTAATTGTACATTTTCAGCTTTCAATAACTCCAGTCCGCAAGACTCCAGTGTGGCACCGGTAGTAATAACATCATCTACCAATAAAATATGTTTTCCGTTAACAAAGCCGGGTTCATTTAATTCAAACCGGTTTTCCATATTTTGCCATCGTTGAATGCGGTTTTTTTTAGTTTGAGTATCAGTATAGGTAGTTCGATGGATCACGTCCTTCCAAACCGGTTTTTCCAACACCTTGCTTATTCCTTCACACAAAACGGTAGCCTGGTTATATCCACGCTTTTTTTCTTTGGATTTAAAAAGAGGTAACGGAACTAAACCATCTATCTGTTTAAATCTATTGCTGGCAGCTATGGATTCTCCCATCAATTTGCCCAGGTAAAACCCAAGTTCTTTATTACCCCGGTATTTTAGCTGGTGCATAAGGTGCTGCATCAGCGATTCTTTGGTAAAATAAAATAGGGCGGCTGCATTTTGAACAGGTAGCCGGCCCCAGAATATTTTTTCTATGGGATTATCAGCATGTAGGTGAAAATTTGTGTGGGGTAAAGCAGCCAGGCACTTTAAACAAAGTTCATGTTCCATTTCGAGCACGTCGGTTCCACATCCTTCACAAATATGGGGGAAGGCAAGATGCAGTAACGATTCTTTTATTTGATGGAGCAAATTCATTTTAAAATAAATAGCGGTATACTTCATCTACGCGGCCCATAGTAACAATTTCAATATTAAACCGCTGCCTGGCCAAACCCTTCTGATTATATTTTGAAACAACAATTTTAGTGAATCCCAGTTTTTCAGCTTCTGCAATACGTTGCTCTATCCGGTTCACTGCCCTTAATTCTCCGCTCAATCCAACTTCACCTGCAAAACAGATCTCGTGTGGAATTGGACTGTCTTCGTAAGAAGAAAGCAAGGCACATAAAACAGCAAGGTCAATAGAAGGGTCTTCCACTTTTAATCCACCAGCAATATTTAAAAAAACATCTTTCACTCCAAAATGAAAGCCACCTCTTTTTTCAAGGACTGCCAATAATAGCTGAAGCCTCCGCAGATCAAAACCAGATACGGTTCTTTGGGGTGTTCCATACACCGATTGTGTTACCAGTGCCTGCACCTCGATTAGCAAAGGTCGTTGTCCTTCGATGGTTGCAGCAATGGCAATACCACTTAGCTGGTCTTCTTTTTGGGTAATCAGAATTTCACTTGGGTTGGTAACGGCTTTCATTCCCTGCTCATTCATTTCATAGATGCCTAACTCGGCCGTGCTGCCAAACCTGTTTTTTATAGTTCGAAGAATACGGTAAGCATAATGACGATCGCCTTCAAATTGAAGTACGGTATCAACCATATGTTCCAGTACTTTAGGCCCGGCAATACTGCCTTCTTTAGTAATATGCCCAATTAAAAAAACAGGGGTATTAGTTTCTTTTGCAAATTGCTGAAACTCGGCTGCACATTCTCTTATTTGTGAAACACTCCCGGGGGAGGAATCAATAAAAGGCGATTCCAGTGTCTGGATAGAATCAACAATGATCAAAGAAGGTTTTAATTTTTTTATTTCCTGGAATATGGATTGAGTAGAGGTTTCAGTTAGCAAATAGAAATTTTCATTTTGCAATTGTAACCGATCGGCTCTCATTTTTATCTGCTGTTCGCTTTCCTCACCACTTATATATAGAACAACAATGTTCTTTAGTTGCAAACCCATTTGAAGAAATAAAGTTGATTTGCCAATGCCTGGTTCACCGGCCACCAACACAATACTTCCTGCAACAATACCACCCCCCAATACCCTGTTTAATTCAGGATCAGTTGTAATAAGACGAGGCGTATCTTTTGTTTGTACTTCCTGTAACTGTTGAATTTTTTTTGAACCCCCGTCATTTGAATACGACTGCCAATCATTTACAGAAGATTTTTTTGTTTCCTTTTGAATCAATTCTTCAACGAAGGTGTTCCATTGATTACATGAAGGACATTTACCTGACCATTTTGCACTTTCATATCCACAATTCTGACAGAAATATGCTGTCTTAATCTTTGCCATTAATTAAAATTAGATGATTGAAAATGAAAAAAACAGACAAATGAAGTAAGGTAAAATGAAGATGGATGAAGTGAAAAATTGGAAGTAAAAAGGGCTGATCTTTCGACCAACCCTTTTACTTACTAACCCATTAAATTCTGACACTAAATTACAAATCTGCCCCACATTACAAAATTATTTTTTGCTCCTGTGAATAACTTTTGCAGCATTTTATACAAAAGTCCTTAACAAAAGATATAATCTAATTAATTGACAATCAATAACATAATGGCAAATAATTTTTGAAACTAGAATTTTTCCTCTGCAAAACTGTCACTCAATTCAAGGGTTTGTTCACACGGCTGACAAAACGTTAGCAAAGATTGAAATAAAGCCTCAAAAATGAATTTGGTTGTAGATTTGAAGCTAGGTAAGAACGAAATTCTAATAAATGACACCATCAATTTTTTTTGTATCTATTCTTTTCATCGGCATCAGCATGGTGGTTTCCATGATCCTGAAGAGCCGTTTCAACAGTTTTAGCAAAATTCCGCTGGCTTCCCGCCTAACAGGTAAAGAGGTGGCCGAAAAAATGCTCAGGGAAAACGGTATTTCTGATGTTCAGGTGGTTTCTGTACACGGGTTTCTTACAGATCACTATAATCCCATTAATAAAACCATTAATCTGAGCCCTGAAGTTTTTAATAATTATAGTGTAGCGGCAGCTGCCATTGCGGCTCATGAAACCGGGCATGCCGTGCAACATGCTTCAGCTTACAGCTGGTTAACTTTGCGGAGTAAACTGGTTCCTGCAGTACAATTCAGCTCTACTATAGTAAACTGGATCCTGCTGATAGGTGTTGTTATGGCCAGCTCCGGTAATACAACGCTGCTCCTGGTAGGTATTGCCTTGTTTGCCCTCACAGTTATATTTTCCCTGGTCACCTTGCCGGTAGAGTTTGATGCCAGTCGAAGAGCATTAGCGTGGTTGCAGCAGACCAATGTTACCAATAACCAGGAGTATCCTAAAGCCAAAAGTGCTTTAAGTTGGGCGGCCATGACCTATGTAGTAGCAGCTTTGGCCGCAGTTGTAACACTTATTCAGTATGTTATGATCTTTTTAGGGGGAAGGGACCGCGAATAATTTGTATAAACTCAAGAATTTAAGACCTGTGCAGCTATTGCACAGGTTTTTTTATCTTATGAATTGGTATTTAACATATTTTTAGTTCTATAATCACATGCATATGAGAAAATTAAAGCTTTTACTGCTCATGGGGTTGTTATGCTCCATTCAATTTGTTTGGGCACAAACTACCGTAACAGGAAAAATTACAGATCAGAACGGTGCACCTGTTCCAGGTGCAACTATTACTATTAAGAACACAGCACTGTCTACAGTTTCAGATGCCAATGGAAATTTCAGCATTTCAGCCCCGGCTAACGCAACATTTGTAATTAGCTATGTAGGATACCAGAATGTAGAGGTAACGGCTACCGGGGGTGTTGTTAATGCTGCCCTCCAGCCTGGTGATAATGCAATGACTGAAATTGTTGTGGTTGGA
>DASTMJ010000231.1:0-9803 GCA_035714205.1 Flavisolibacter sp.
GGAATAGCTTATGAAAATAAGGTGTGTTGGTCTTTGTATTTAGAAAAGAGGTAGCAAATAAAATCCCCGTTATACCTGCAAAGGAACCAATGATGTCTTCATATAAATTGAGTTGTGGTTGAGAGGGCCAGAGATACCTGAATGTGTACCCGTTTATGGATGCGTTTAATAACCCCATCATCAGTATATACAATACATAATAGATGTAGGAAACATCTTTCAGTGAAAAATAAACAAACAGGTTATACAATACCATAAGCAACATAAAACCATAATAGATCCCCTCTATTACATTACGGTCGCCGGCCACCTTATAAAATGCATTGAGCGTACCCGCTACCAGGGGGAACTGCGTGCCTCTTGGATGTTGCACTCTTAAATAAATAACCTGTGTGGCTGCCTGTTGGGATAAAGGGAATAAATAATCCACCTGCTTCAGTTCACGTTCTTTAAATTTTTGCCAGCTGCCCGAATGATGATAAGCCAGGCTGCCGTTTGAGCCATATTCATACACCTGTATGTCATGAAGTGCCGAATTGCCTATCTCAAGAAAGATCTTTTCACTGGTTTTGTTTTGCACCAGCACTTTCAGCCAGAATGCCGATGCAGAAACACCAAAATTGATAACAGGTTTGTCTATGGTTTGAAACTTTCCTTCTTTATCCAGTTGTAAAACCGCGTCGATCTTTAAACGGGTGGATGTATCTTCCAAGAAAGTGGAAACAGGTGCCAGGTTCACCAAATGTTCACGATCATCAACCACAGCCTGCTGCTGCGTTTTGCCATTATTAAAAAGGAGTATACAACAAATGGTAGAGAAACCTGCTAAGCACTTGCGCAGTGTCATAAACTGTATTTTGGTATAAACAGGGTTTCAAGGGGAATGATTCAAGAAGGTTATTTTCAAGGAAGTTCTTCAACTTCAGCTGCACAGGAATGGTGATTTTCACATGGATCAACATCAAAAAGGAGCCGGCAAACAGGAAATATCTTATAAAAGATAGGATTTTTTGCCTTATCATGTAAATCTATTGAGGCCACTAATAAATCTTCGGGTAATACCCCACTTCCGTTTAAATTTGCCGCATGTTAAAAGTTGGCATTTTAGGAGGTGGACAATTGGGCAGAATGCTTTTACAACAGGCAGCCAATTACGAGGTGGAAACCCATGTACTTGAAAACGATGATGACTGCCCGGCAGCTAATTTATGCCGCTATTTTATTAAAGGGAGCATTCGTGATTTTGATACGGTTTACAACTTCGGAAAAAACCTCGACGCTATAACCATTGAAATTGAGAATGTAAATATTGAGGCACTTGAAAAACTGGAAAGTGAAGGTGTAAAGGTTTACCCTAAGCCTGCAGTATTGCGGATTATAAAAAATAAGATCCACCAGAAACAATATTATGTAGACCACAGTATACCTACGGCCGATTTTGCTATTGTTCGTTCCAAAGATGAAATTGCCGAATATGCCCACCTGTTACCAGCCGTTCAAAAACTGGCCGAGGGCGGGTACGATGGCCGTGGCGTACAGGTAATAGAAAGTCTAACTCATATTCCATCTGGTTTTGATGACCATAGCGTACTTGAAAAAATGGTCAACATCAAAAAAGAGATCGCCCAGATTGTGGCTATTGACCAGCAGGGAAAACATGCTTTATACCCACCGGTTGAAATGGTGTTCAACAAAGACCTGAACCAGCTTGATTTCCAGCTTTGTCCTGCCGATATCACACAAAAGGTTTTATGGAAGACAGAGGCCATTGCCCTAACGGTGGTACGTAATTTTGCATCGCCGGGTTTATTTGCTGTTGAGTTGTTTGTTGATGATAAAGATGAAGTGTATGTAAATGAAACAGCACCACGGGTGCACAACAGCGGGCATCATACCATTGAAGCACATTATAGTTCGCAGTTTGATATGTTATGGCGTATAATCTTAGGTCATCCGTTAGGTAATACAAAATATATTCTTCCTTCGGTAATGGTGAATATTATTGGCAGTGAAGGACATTCAGGTGAGGTTCGGTACACCGGCTTAAATGAAGTATTGCAGATTGACAATGCATTCCTTCATTTATATGGGAAAAAACAAACCAAACCCGGTAGAAAAATGGGCCATGTTACCATCCTTAGTAATGAAAAACAGGATTTAATACATAAAGCCAACAAGATCAAACAAAACCTGTCGGTTATCTCATAGGTCATTAATATTTGCCGTTCATCAACCAAAAGAGGTTAATTAATGTTAATAGACTGATAGTTATAGCTTTTAAAACAGGTTTTTTTTTAAGAAGCAACTACATTTGACGTTCTAACACTAATCAATTTCCCAAGTGAAAGTTTCATCCCTTTTTTATTCATTATTTGTATTTGCCATTATAGCTGTTTTAACAATGTCCTGCAGCAGTAAACGGAAAAAAGAAGTAACCGTACAACAAAAAACCGGCAGCCAGAGACCGCCGGCCCGCGTTGATGCATTTATTGTTCAAACAGAAACCATTTCTGAATCCATCGAAGTTCCGGGTTCCATTGTGGCCAATGAATCCACCGAGATCCATCCCGAGATTTCCGGTAGGGTGATCACCCTAAATGTGAGAGAAGGAGCCATAGTAGGCAAAGGATCCGTTATTGCAAAACTTTACGATGCGGACCTGCAGGCTCAGAAAAGAAAAATACTGGTGCAGTTGCAACAGGCACAGCAAACGGAAAAGCGTTATGAAGAACTGGAAAAAATTGGTGGTATCAGCAAACAGGATTATGATGTAACCGCTTTGCAGGTAAGTAATTTAAGGGCCGACCTTGATATTATTAACACCTCTATCGCCAAAACGGTCATCCGGGCACCGTTCACAGGCAAACTGGGTTTTAAAGGAGTGAGTACCGGGGCGTATGTAACACCGGCCAGCATCATCACTACCATTCAAAAGACAACCGGCCTCCGCCTTGATTTTAACGTGCCTGAAAAATATACAGGCCAAATTAAAAAAGGCCAGTATGTAAATTTTACAGTGGAAGGTAACAGCCGTAATTATACGGCAACAGTGATGGCCACTGAATCAGGTATCCAGGAATCTACCAGGAGCCTTACCATCAGGGCACTGGTACGTGGCGAGGAAACCGGGCTTATTCCAGGTGGTTTTGCCAAGGTGAAACTTTCTTTTGAGCCGGATACCAATGCATTGCTGATTCCTACACAGGCCGTGATACCCCAGGCCCGCGGTAAAAAGGTTTACCTGTATAATAATGGTGAGGCAAAATTTGTGGATGTGGTTACGGGTGTAAGAGATTCGTCCAACGTGCAGATCATTAGTGGATTGAACCAGGGAGATACTGTTATTGTAACCGGCTTGTTGGGATTAAAGCCCGATGCCAAAGTAACGATCAAACAAATTATAAATAAAAGCTAGCAATAAAAGGCAAGCATGAATATATCTGAACTAAGTTTACGAAGACCCGTTCTGGCCATTGTCTTAAATATAGTGATCATTGTATTTGGAGTGATCGGCTTTAATTTCCTGGGTGTAAGAGATTATCCCGCAATCGATCCTCCCAATATTAACGTACGTACTTCGTATGGAGGTGCCAACCCCGATATTATTGAAACACAGATAACCGAACCGCTGGAAAAAGCTATCAACGGTATTGCGGGTATTAAAAATATTACTTCTTCAAGCAGTTCAGGTTCCAGTAATATCAACGTGGAATTTGACCTTTCAGTTGACCTTGAAGCAGCAGCCAATGACGTCAGGGATAAAGTTTCGCAGGCCTCCCGCTCCCTGCCCGATGATCTTGAATCACCACCGGTGGTCTCAAAAGCTGATGCCAGTTCCGATGCCATCATATCCATGACGGTGCAAAGTAATACCCGCAACCAGCTGCAGGTAACCGAGTGGGCCAATAATGTTTTGGTGGAACGCATTCAAACCATTCCCGGTGTGAGTGGTATTCAGATCTGGGGCGAAAAAAGATACGCCATGCGTATCTGGTTTTCACCTGAAAAACTTACTGCATATGCTTTAACACCACAGGATGTACAGGTAGCATTACTCCGGCAGAATATTGAGTTGCCCTCCGGTAAAATAAGCGGCAGCGCAACCGAACTTACGGTAAGAACCTTCGGGCGCCTGAATACAGAAGAGGAATTTAATAATATCATCATCAAAAATGTAGGTGGCAGCGACATCCGTATCAAGGACATAGGAGAAGCCGTGCTGGGACCTGAAAACGAGGAAACCGTTTTAAAGGAAAGCAGTATTCCCATGATCGCTTTGGCAATTGTTCCGCAACCCGGTTCCAACTATGTGGCCATATCAGATGAGTTTTACAAACGGTTTGAACAGATCAAAACCGAAATGCCGGAAGATATTTCACTGAACATTGCCCTTGACCAGACCAAATTCATTAAACGTTCTATTCTAGAGGTTGAAGAAACCCTGCTTATTGCAATTATTCTTGTTGTACTGATCATCTATTTCTTTTTCCGGGACTGGCTGCTGGCCATTCGTCCGCTGATAGATATCCCGGTAGCATTGATTGGTGCTTTCTTCATCATGTACCTGTCCGGGTTCACTATTAATGTACTAACCTTACTGGCTATTGTACTGGCAACAGGGCTTGTGGTGGATGATGGTATTGTGGTTACCGAAAACATCTATAAAAAGATGGAAGCCGGTATGGATAAATGGCGGGCCGCCAAAGAAGGGTCTAAAGAAATTTATTTTGCTGTTATTGCAACTTCCATCACCCTTGCCTGTGTGTTCTTACCAATCATTTTCCTGCAGGGTTTTGTGGGAAGGTTATTCCGTGAATTTGGAATTGTAGTAGCGGGTGCGGTATTGATTTCCGCCTTTGTTTCATTAACCCTGACCCCGGTACTGGCTGTAAAACTAAGCCGCAAGGACATTCATAAACACTCATGGTTTTATACCAAAACAGAGCCTTTCTTCCGCTGGATGGAATCATCTTATAAAAACAGTCTTACCCGCTTTATGAAAGTGCGGTGGTTGGCTTTTGTGATCATTGCTGTTTGTGCCGGTATCATCTACATCATTGGAAGCAGTATACCCTCGGAGCTGGCACCCATGGAAGACAGGAGCCAGTTTCGGCTTTCAGTAAGTGCACCGGAAGGCACATCATTCGATGCAATGGATAAATACATCGACCGCCTGAATGACCTGATGCTGGACTCGGTTCCTGAAAAAGAAATTGTATTATCCGTAACCTCTCCCGGTTTTATGGGTACAGGTTCTGCCAATACAGGTTTTGTACGTGTTACCCTCACCGATCCAAAAGAACGGGAACGTTCTCAAAAAGAGATTGTAGAGATGATCAACCGTAACCTGCCACGGTATAATGAAGGAAGGGCTTTTGCTATTGAAGAGCAAACCATTGCCGTGAACCGCCGTGGTGGCCAGGCAGTTCAATTTGTTATCCAGAATAACGATTTTAATAAACTAACGCAGGTGCTTCCCCGCATTTTGGAAGCAGCCAATAGAAATCCTGTGTTAATGGGCGTTGATGCCGATCTGAAATTTAATAAGCCGGAACTGCGCATAAATGTTGACCGGATGAAGGCCAGCGAGCTGGGTGTGAGTGTTGAAGATGTTTCGCAAACTTTACAGCTTGCCTTAAGTAACCGCCGCTTTGGTTATTTTACAAAAGAAGGTAAGCAATACCAGGTAATGGGCCAGGTTGCACGTTCGGACAGGGACGACCCAACAGACCTGAAAGGATTGTATGTACGCAATACAGAGGGTAATATGATCAGCCTGGATAACGTGGTAACCATGGAAGAAGCCACTACTCCATCAACCATTTATCATTTTAACCGGTATAAATCAGCTACCATATCATCGGGACTGGCACCAGGCAAAACCATTGGTGATGGTATTGCAGCTATGCGTTCCATTACGGATACCCTTCTGGATGAAAGTTTTGCCACACAACTGTCAGGCTCCAGCCGCGACTATGCCGAAAGCTCCAGCAATACCAATTTTGCCCTGATGCTGGCCCTGGGTTTGATCTTCCTCATCCTGGCAGCTCAGTTTGAAAGTTTTATTGATCCCTTCATTATCATGGTGACAGTGCCGCTGGCTATAGCGGGTGCGTTTTTATCATTGTGGATCTTTGGTCATACACTGAACATCTTTTCACAAATTGGTATGATCATGTTGATTGGAATTGTAACCAAGAACGGTATCCTGATCGTGGAGTTTGCCAACCAGAACCGTTTGGCAGGCATGGCAAAAATGGATGCGGCCATTTATGCATCTACCCAGCGCCTGCGTCCCATATTAATGACAAGTCTTACCATGGTATTAGGATCTTTACCTATTGCCTTATCCTTAGGTGCAGCTGCAACCAGTCGTATACCTTTGGGAATTGTATTGGTGGGTGGCATCCTGTTTTCACTGGTGTTGACCTTATATGTCATTCCGGCTATGTATTCTTACCTCTCCACAAGTAAGAAGAAGAACCAGCTTGACCTGCTAGATGAAAAACACAAACAGGAAGAACTGGTAAATCATACCTATTGATGTTTTTAGGAACATGAAATAATTCTGAAGGAAGTAAAACAAGCAGATCTGATGAAAGTTAAGCGTTTAGTAGTTATCGTTTTTTGTTCTCTTTCATTTTTTGCACAGGCACAAATAAGACCACTTACCCTGAATGAAGCGATAGTTTTGTCGCTGCAAAACAATTACGACATACAGTTAACCCGTAACGATTCATTATTGGCGGCCCTGGATTATGCCTACGCCAATTATTCTTTGCTGCCAAGGTTAAATGCCAACGGAGCATTAAATTTTAACAGCAATAACCAGCGGCAGGTATTGGCAGATGGTACTGAAAGAAAAAGCAATAACATACGTTCCAATGTTGCTACGGCATCACTTAACCTGAACTGGACCTTATTTGATGGCTTGCGAATGTTTATTGCCCGTGACAGGTTAAGCCAGTTGGTTGAATTGGGGGAACTACAGATAAAAGCACAGGTGATCACTACTGTTGCAGATGTGATGCGTATTTATTTTGATATTGTACGACAGGAACAACAGCTAAGGGCATTGGATGAACAAATAGCATTAAGTTCCGAACGCCTCAAACTGGCGCAGTATAAGTTCGACATTGGCACAGGTGCCAAGCCGGATGTATTGCAGGCCCAGATCGATCTGAATGCACAACGCTCCTCGCACCTGGCCCAACAAACTTCCATAAACAAATTAAAAGAACAGCTGAACCAGGTGCTGGTATTGCCCGTAGGAAACAATTTTGCTATTGCCGATACAACCATTACCTATGATGCATCTTTAACACTCGATTCTATGCAATCGAATTTGCCGGCCTCAAACCCCGAGCTATTAATTGCTCAAAAAAATATGCAGCTGGCACAAATGGACCTGAGATTACGCAAAGCTGAAAGGTTCCCCACAATAGAATTTAATTCGGCTTATAACTTTAACCGCACCGATAACAAATCAGTCATCAATCCCTTTCAACCTTTATTTAACCAGAACCGCGGCCTGAACTATGGTTTTAGTGCAACCATTCCAATCTTCAATGGATTTAGCACCAGGCGACTGATAAAAGCAGCAGAAATTAATATTGATGCCCAAAAATTACTTTACGACAGGAACCTGGTCCTGATCAATACCAGCATTTCAAATGCCTACCGCGATTACGATCTTTACAAAAGGGCCCTTACACTGGAAGAAGAAAATATACAGTATGTGCGGGAAAATCTTTTTATAGCAAGGGAACGGTATCGCCTGGGTATTACCACGTTTATAGAATTACGTGAAGCACAACAAAGCCTGGCCGATGCACAATTCCGTTTGATACAGGCAAAGTATAACACCAAGGTAGCAGAAATTGAATTAATGCGTTTAAGAGGAAACCTGGTGAAGTAGTTTGTAGTTTAAAGTTTATGGTTTGTAGTTAACTTAGTTTATCAACCATTCTTATGGCTACCATCCAAAAATTTGAAGATCTAAAGGTGTGGCAAAAGGCGAGAATATTAGCTAATAAAATTTATCCGCTGACATTTATTGAACCCATTAGTCATGATTTTCGATTTAAAGATCAAATTCGTGGGAGTGCTGGTTCAATTATGGATAATATTGCTGAAGGATTTGAAAGAGGAAGCAAGTTGGAGTTCATTAATTCCTTAACTACTTCTAAAGGAGAAGTTGGTGAATTGAAATCTCAATTGTATAGAGGATTTGATAACCGGTATTTTTCAGAAGATCAATTTGAGGAGTTTTACGATCTGGCTAACGAAATAACTAAAATGATAACTGCCCTTATAAATTATCTTAATAAATCAAAATTTAAAGGGCAAAAGTTTAAAGATCGAACTTAAGATGGAACTACAAACAACAAACCACAAACCACAAACTCTCGTGGGTATTATAATGGGAAGCGACAGTGATCTTTCCGTGATGCAGGCAGCAGCAGACATCCTAACCTTTTTCGGAATCAGTTTCGAACTCACGGTTGTTTCGGCACACCGTACACCCAAGCGCATGTTTGAATATGCACAGGGGGCAAAAGACCGGGGATTAAAACTGATCATTGCAGGTGCCGGGGGTGCAGCGCATTTACCGGGAATGGTGGCTTCTCTTACTCCTCTGCCAGTAATAGGTGTGCCTGTAAAATCCAGTAACTCTATTGATGGATGGGATTCCATACTTTCCATTCTGCAAATGCCAAATGGAATACCGGTTGCTACCGTGGCACTGAACGCATCCAAAAATGCGGGCATACTGGCGGCAAGTATTATCGGTGCTTTTGACGAAGCAGTTGGTAAGAGAATTGCAGCATACAAGCAACAACTCACCAATGAAGTACAGGAAAAGATCAATCATTTACAGTCTGCTGGCTGGCCTAACCATTTTGATAAATAGTTGTGGCAATAACAAGCCGCAACTGGAATTACTGGCTGTAAAACATCTTCCCGATTTTCCTTCTGCATCTGCTATTGAATATGATAACGGGAAAATTTATTTGTTTGGTGATGATGCGGCCTACCTGCAGGTTTTAGATACTACATTCCGCCGGGTAAATACAATACGCTATTCTACAGATACAACCTACCGCATTTCCAGGATCACAAAACCGGATATTGAAGCGGCAACTATTATTAAAAATGGCACCGGAACATACATTATTGCCATTGGTTCATTTTCCACACCACAGCGGCAAAAGATCATGACATTTCTTTTGCCAGGCAATGAAGGTTATGACACCATACATTTCACTGGATTAAGTAAAGAATTACAATCCTTGCCGGAAATAAATTTAGAGGGTTTGGCGGCCGTTGATTCAAAATTGGTTTTTGCCAATAGGGCCAATAAAACGCATACGCTGAATAAACTGGTCATCACCAACAATTTTCTTTTTGATAAAGTCATCAATCCCCAAACATCTATTCATGATCTTGATTTGAAGGGAACAAACATCATAGGCGTTTCAGGCCTGTTTTATATAAAAGAAAAGGATATGCTTTTATTCACAGCATCGGAAGAAGATACACCCAGTGCCACGCAGGATGGAACTATTAATGACAGTTACCTGGGATGGATAGCCGATTTTTCGAAAAAAACTGACCGCAAAACCATTCGGCCCGATGAACTAATAAAATTGTCAACCATACACCCGGTATTCGAAAAACAAAAAATAGAATCCGTTTGTGTGCAGGAACTAACAAAAAATGCCGCGGTTTTGTTACTGGCGGCAGATAACGATAATGGCGAAAGCACCGTTTTTAAATTGAACCTGAAATTATGATTCAAT
>DASTMJ010000232.1:0-1519 GCA_035714205.1 Flavisolibacter sp.
AAATCGTAAGGAAATTCATTTGCAGAGTGGAATGTAAGTCTTTCAACGTCGCCTCCATTGGCGGGCATTGTATAAATATCAAAATTGCCATACCTGTCACTGGCAAATGCAATGGTTTTACCATCATGGCTCCAAACAGGCATAAAGTCATGAGCTTCATGCTGGGTTAGGGACATCGCGGTTCCCCCGGAGGAGGGCACTTTATACAGATCGCCTTTATAAGTAAAAACAATTGTTTTGCCATCAGGCGAAATCGATGGATATCGTAACCATGAAGGCATGTTTTGAGAAAAAGCGGAAGAAGCCAGGATGCTGTAAATAATCAGAATGCCAGTTCGTTTTTTAATCATAGTTCATCAATTTACATAGTGGTTCAACAATAAAGAAATTATTTTTACATCCATATGTACAACCTTCCATATTTTAAAGAACATGACCTGCAAACGGTAATCCAGTTCATTCATCAACATCCCTTTTGTTTTCTTTCGGGTTGTTCTCAACAGGGAAAACCTGTTGCCACGCAAATTCCGGTTTTTATAGAGGATAGAAATGGAAAAATGTATTTAACGGGTCATATGATGCGGCAAACAGATCATCATAAAGCATTTGAAAATAATCCCCATGTGCTTTGTGTGTTTACAGGGCATCATACATATGTGAGTGGAGGGTGGTATGCCGATCCTCACCAGGCATCCACCTGGAATTATATGTCGGTACATGTAAAAGGCCAGATCCGGTTTTTAGATGAACAGGGTTTGATTGATATTTTAAAAAAAACAACCCTGCATTTTGAAAATAATAACCACTCGTCTCCGACAGTTTTTGATAACCTTCCCGACGACTATCGCAATCGGTTAATGAAAGCCATTGTGGCTTTTGAAGTAGAGGTAGAAGATATTGACAATGTTTTCAAATTAAGCCAAAACCGCGATAAAGAAAGTTATCATAACATCATCAACCAACTGTCAACCGGTGACGCAGATGCCAAAACTATTGCTGAAGAAATGAAAAAACGGGAAGGCCTGCTGTTTGATAAGTAGTATGAGTAAGTAAGGTTTTTTTATATCAGCGTTGTAATCCTAACCAATCCAGCGCATTGGTATAAAGCAGTTTTTCTTCAATTTCATTGGCCAGTTTCATGCTTTCAATTAATTCGCCGGGCCTGTGTTCTCCCAATGGAAAGGGATAATCTGATCCCAGGCAGATCTTGTCTTCGCCGACCATATCCATGAGAAATGCAAAGGCATGCCTGTCATGTACAAGGCTATCTACCCAAAAATTTCCCAGGTAATCCCGTGGATTGGTTGCATTGTCAATTTGCACCAGGTCCGGACGTACATTAAAACCATGTTCAATTCTGCCAATTGTATAGGGAAAGGAACCACCGCCATGCGCAAACGCAATTCTTAATTTGGGAAACCGTTCAAAGACACCACCAAAGATCAACGAACAAATAGCTCTTGTAGTTTCGGCCGGCATGCCAACCAGCCAGGGAAGCCAATATTTTTGTGTTTCTTTT
>DASTMJ010000233.1:0-26387 GCA_035714205.1 Flavisolibacter sp.
TTAAAATTTTCAATACTACGTTGTGTTTGGGCACCATATAAGGCCTCCAGAGGCACTTTTACCTCACCCATGGTATCTTTTTCTATGCGGTAGTCCATATATAATTTTTTGCGCTGCAAAGATAAGAGGGGATAGGGCAGGGAGCTTGGTTTTGTTTTTGATATAAAAGCTGTATGCGCAATAAGATCATACCGGGGCTGTTGGGATTACTGATAGGTACATCGGGCTGTAACTGGCAACCCAAAACCAGCGATGAAGGATTGGTGGATACTTTGGTAAATAATGATTCATTGCTGGCCAAACTGGATACGGGGGCCCTAAAAATGGACAGTGCTATTGCTGACAGTTTATTTGTAGACACATTGGAAAGAGATGCCACCATTAACCGCGACACTGTTGCATTGATTCCTACCAGGGACGTTGATACAAAAAATGTGCATCCGCAGGACCTGGTGAATTTTGCAGAGACGTTGAAAGGAGTTCCTTATGTATATGCGTCCACCAATCCCAAAGTGGGTTTTGATTGTTCCGGGTTTATAACCTATGTGTTTAATCAGTTTGGAATCTCTGTGCCCCGGTCATCCATAGATTTTACAGGGGTGGGTAAAGAAATACCGAAAGAAAAAGCAAAGAGAGGGGATATTATTTTATTCACCGGCACAAACCCTGCTGAACGTTTTGTAGGTCATATGGGTATTATTGTTTCTAATAGAGATACGCTGAAATTTATTCATTCCACATCGGGCAAAGCAATGGGAGTAACTGTAACGCCATTGAATAAATATTACCTGACACGGTTTGTAAAAACAATCAGAGTATTCCCTCAAAACGACCAGTAATTATTTGCCTTTGAAACTTGCCTTACGTTTTTCCAGGAAGGCGGCCGCACCTTCTTTCATGTCTTCTGTATCGAAACAATCTCCAAAAGCTTCCAGTTCTTTTTCGTACCCGTTTTCATTGCTGAATACAGCATTGGCAGCTGTTATACATTTGCTGATGGCCAGTGGTGCTTTGGAAACAATCACTTCCATGAGAGAGGTTGCCTTTGAAATTAATTCTTCCGGCGGAACAACATAATTCACCAATCCATATTGAAGGGCTGTAGCTGCATCGATCATGTTACCCGTCATTAATAGTTCAAGTGCTCTTCCCTTCCCAATCAATTGAACCAGTCGTTGGGTGCCACCATACCCGGGTATCAATCCCAGGTTTACCTCTGGCTGACCAAACTTTGCATTGCTGCTTGCAATTCTGAAATGACAGGCCATTGAAAGTTCGCAGCCGCCACCCAATGCAAAACCATTTACAGCAGCAATAAAGGGTTTACGGCAGTTCTCAATCTGAAAAAAAACTTCCTGTCCCCTGCGGGCAAGGTCCATTCCTTCTCCAGCCGTTAGTCCCAGGAATTCCGAAATATCAGCACCTGCTACAAAGGCTTTTTGCCCGGAGCCTGTAAGTATCACACCAAGTATTTCGTCGTTATCTTCAATTTCCCTTGTGACCAGGTCAAGGTCATTCATTACATCTGCATTGATCGCATTCAGTTTATCGGGACGGTTGATGGTTATGGTAAATATGCCTTTGTTTAAAGAGGTCAGTAATGTTTTATACATAGCAAGTTGATTAGAATGCACGGTTTTCTTTTACCCAGTTTGTAATATAGTCGGCAATATCGTGGGTTGGTGTACCCGGTGCAAATAGTTTTCCCACTCCCTGGCTTTGCAGTTGTTGCATGTCTTCATCCGGAATAATGCCACCACCGGTAAGCAGTACATCATTCATTTCTTTTTCTTTCATCAGCCTGGCAACTTTTGGAAAAACGGTCATATGTGCACCGGATAAAATACTGATTCCAATGGCATCCACATCTTCCTGCAGGGCAGCATTTACCACCATTTCAGGTGTTTGTCTCAGGCCGGTATAGATCACTTCCATACCTGCATCCCGCAAGGCGGTGGCAATTACTTTGGCACCGCGGTCGTGCCCGTCAAGGCCTACCTTGGCAACCAGTACACGTATGGGCCGGTTTATTTTTTTGTCCATAATCAGATGTTCAAAAATAACTTACTTTACCAAACTTCAATTGTGGAATATGCAATACAGAAATTTTGGTACAACCGGTTTACGGGTAAGTGAAATAGGCTTTGGTGCCTGGGCCATTGGTGGTGATGCCATGATTGGTTCAACAGCAATAGGTTGGGGCCCTGCCGATGATGCATTGTCCAGAGAGGCCATATCAGCCGCATTAGATGCCGGTATTAATTTTTTTGATACAGCTGATATTTATGGGCTGGGACATTCGGAGGAATTGTTAGGTAAAGAGCTGAAAGGGAAAGATGTAATTATAGCCACCAAAGCAGGAAACGTTGCCCGCAATAATGAATTTACGGTTGATTATACAAAGGACTATATTCTGGAAGCCTGCGAAAAAAGCCTGGTACGTTTACAAAGAGATGTGATTGATTATTACCAATTGCATACGGCAAGAATTAAACATCTTGAAAGCGGGGAGTGTATTGAAGCCATGCAACAATTGCAGCAAGAGGGCAAGATCAGGTATTGGGGTATATCATTAAACACTTTTGAACCCGCCGCAGAAGCTGACTATTTTATGAAACAGGATTTGGGAAATGGTTTTCAAATCGTGTTGAACATCATCAATCAACGGGGGCTTGAGATCATTAAAAAAGCTGCAGCCAAAGGTTATGGTATTATAGCCAGAATGCCCCTGCAGTTTGGGTTGCTATCGGGTAAGTTCACTGAAGCAACCACATTTCCTGAAACGGACCACAGGCACAACCGTTTAACGCCTGATGTTATTAAGGAAGCAAATGAAGCATTGCAGCCTGTGTGGCAATTATGTGCTCACTACGGCATTACAGAAACGCAACTGGCGTTAAGTTATATTCTTAGTTATTCAGAAGTTTCAACAGTGATCCCGGGCATACGAACAAAAGCGCATGTGCAACAAAACACAACGGGTTTGGTGTCGTTAGACAAGCTGGATATGGACCGGATCGAAAAACTGGGCACAACAACAATGGCACAGCTTATGGATACTATTGAAAGAAAGGGTTAACAACCACAGTTTCATTTCCGTATCAGAAAAGGTCGTAAGCAAAGTCAATCCTTGAAATGGTTTCTTCCTTTCCTAAAATAGCTGCAATATCAAAAACGGGGGGGCCAAATTTTCCGCCAACCAACATTAACCTCAGGGGCAGTTGTAATTCGCCGGGTTTTATTGATGCCTGTTCTGCCAAACTTTTAAAAACCTGTTCAATTGTGGCGGGCGACCAATCGCTGATACTGCCAAGGGCTTTTGAAAAATTTTTGAAGAAGGATCTTTTCTCCTCATTCCATTTTGCTTTCACCGGTGTGGTATCAATTTCTTTGGGTGCTTTAAAAAAGAAATACGACTGTGACCAGAAATCGCTTAAAACTGTGCAACGATCTTTTACTGCATTTAATACTTTGTCAAGGTATTGATCATCGGTTAACTGCAAGCCATTGTGCTCCAGTAATATTTTTACCTCGTTCCTATAGTTTGCCGCATCCAGTTTTTTGATCCATTCGTGGTTGAACCATTTGGCTTTTTCAAAATCGAACCTGGCTCCGCCTTTATGCACTTTTTCAATCGTGAATTTTTGAACCAATTCTTCCAATGAAAAAAGTTCCTGTTCGGTACCATCGTTCCAGCCCAGCATGGCCAGCATATTGATAAATGCTTCCGGTATAAATCCTCTTTCACGAAAACCTTCTACGGTTTCGCCTGTTTTAGGATCCTGCCAGTTCATAGCAAAAACGGGGAAGCCGTATTTGGCCCCGTCACGTTTGCTTAGCTTACCACTGGGTCCCAGGATCAGCGGAAGGTGGGCCCATTGAGGCATAGCTTCTTCGCCGAATAAATAACGCCACAACAACACATGAACAGGGGCGCTGGGCAACCATTCTTCTCCGCGAAAAGCATGAGAGATCTGCATGAGATGATCATCCACCACCACGGCAAGATGGTAGGTGGGCATACCATCACCTTTTAATAAAACCTTATCATCCACGGTAGCTGTATCAAAACTTACTTCACCACGTATCATATCGGTAAATGAAACTGTTTCATGTTCCGGCATTTTTATACGGATGACGTGTGGTGTGTTTTGTTGTAAGAGGGTATTGGTTTCTTCTTTGGAAAGCGCCAATGAATTGCGCATGTTCATACGCACCGTATGATCATATTGCGGGGTAGGATTTTCATCTGTACGAAGGCGGTTACGCATCTCATCTAATTCCTGTGCTGTATCAAATGCATAATAGGCCCAACCTTTTTGAACTAGTTCTTCAGCATATTTTTTATAAAGATGTTTGCGTTCGCTTTGGCGGTAGGGGCCATATGTACCACCATGAACTGCACTTTCATCTGGTTGCAGCCCGCACCATTTTAAGGTCTCGAAAATATATTCTTCTGCACCCGGTACAAACCTGCTTTGATCCGTATCTTCTATTCTTAGAATAAAATCGCCATTATGATGGCGGGCAAATAAATAATTATACAAAACCGTACGTACACCACCTAAATGCAAACCACCTGTAGGACTTGGCGCAAACCGAACTCTAACCTTTTTTGTCATAGCTGCAAAAATACGAACTGGTTAGAATGCGGGCAGGCCTTTGTACACTGAAAAGATGCGTGGGGTTGGTGTAGTACAAGAGTGCGACGCAACAAACCTTGCAGAGGATTACTGCTGCCGGAACCATAGTAAATTTATCTTTGATTGATGTACCGGTATTTTATTAAAACACCATGGATCGCCAAATTCTTTTTTGCAAACTATTTGTGGAACATTAAAACAAAAGAGAAAGAGATCTATTTAACATTTGATGATGGGCCTCACCCGGACGTAACTCCATGGGTGCTTGAGCAATTAAAAAACTACCAGGCAAAAGCAACTTTTTTTTGTGTTGGTAACAATGTAGAAAAATACCCTGATCTATACCGGCAATTAGTTGCAGAGGGGCATACTACCGGTAATCACACGTTTCATCATTTGAATGGATGGAAGGTAAGTTCAAACTTGTATATGGAAGACATCCGGCGTGCTGCTGATCTTATACATTCCAATTTATTCAGGCCGCCGTATGGAAAAATAAAATTGAACCAGGAAAAAAAATTAGCTGCTGCACTGCGTCATCCTCATCCAAAAATAATTATGTGGGATGTATTGAGTGCGGACTTTGATGTAACTATATCGAAGGAAAAATGTTTGGAAAATGTTTTACTGAATTATGGGCCAGGTTCCATCATTGTTTTTCATGACAGTGAAAAGGCCTACCCGCATTTGAAATATGTTTTGCCCAATGTATTAGAACATCTTCGTCAGGAGGGTTATATATGCAGAAGCATCGAATGTATAACCAAAGAGCCTGTAAATAATTAGGGCCTGGGTAGAAACCCTGGCCCGTTTTTAATCCGTACCCTATGAAAACTGGTTTAAAGGTAAAAACTTTTTTGGAATATAGAATTTCTAATATTTTATAGATGTTTTTTAATGGGGCAGTTTTATAGTCCGGGGAAGGCCATTTATCGTTAAAATGGCGATAAAATCGCAGGTGCCGTCACCAAAATTTAATGTTGCAACCCAAGGTGAACTAGTGGACAGGCGTTCTCTCCATAATTTGACCTCACCTTTAGAAAGCCAGCGGCAACTGAATTTTTTAATAAGGGGCAGTGTTATTTCTGACTTCCAGCTATATAGATTATTGTGTTTTTTAATCTGCCCGTAAGCCGAACCAGTAATAGAAAAAACATCGTCGAGAGGAAGATCCGGTGTGGCATTTCCATCTACCTGCGTTATGATCCGGTTACTTGTTCTTACGGAGTAATTGCCGGATGGTTTGGTGATTTTGGCATTGTCAATTTTAATGGTGAACTGTCGCTGGTTGCTCCCTGCAGTTGTAGTATTGGTAATGGTATGCTTTCCTTCAACTGAAAAGCTATCTATTTTAAAACCATCAAATGTTGTGGTGGCAGAGTTACCGGGCATGGTTAAACGTCCTGTATAAATGGTAGTGATCTTACCGTACCGGGTATGTCCATCTTTACCCAGGCAGCCGCCACCAAAATCAATTACAATTTGTACCGGGAAAAAAGACGTTGTACTTAGGTGGGAAACCGATACTGTAAAACAAACTGAATCCATTTCAAATTCACGGCCACCGTATGCGGTTCTTCCAAAAACGCCCAGGCCTGCCATGCCTACTTCATTATTTACACCCATTACGTTATCAAAAACATCGTTGAATACCAGTTCATTTTCATTTTCGGCCTGCATGGATAGTTCGGCCACTTCTTCTTCCTGTTCGGGTGGCAGGCCGGGATCGCTGGTTTCTTTTTTACAGCTATATATAAAAAGGGAGAAAATAAGGCAGGTTGTAATCAAACGGGTACCAATAGAGAACTTTTTCATAAACTTAGTTTTGACAGGGGTTGCGGGGGTAAGAAAGCAATAATTGTGGTTGGTTTAAAACATTCTTCGGTTTTTTTAGGCAGTTTTGTGTTCTTATTTTTTTGAGAAATGTATTTGATTGATACTCATGCCCATATTTATTTACCTGAATTTGATGCTGACAGGGATGGGTGTATCAGACGTGCCCGTGAAAAAGGAATAGAGATGATCCTTATGCCGGCCATTGACAGGGAAAGCCATGAAAAAATGCTGGAAGTTGAGCGGCAGTTTGATGGGTGCCAATCCATGATGGGACTGCATCCCTGTTCTGTAAAAGAAGATTATAAAAATGAACTTGCCCTGGTTGAACAATACCTGCAACAAAGAAGTTTTGTTGCCGTTGGCGAGATAGGCCTGGACTTTTACTGGGATACCAGTTTTACCAAACAACAGTACGAGGCCTTTCATAAACAGGTGGAACTGGCGTTAGACTATCAATTGCCCATTGTAATACATTCCCGCAACGCCATTGATGAATGTATAGAAGTAGTGCAACAATATCCGGATCTCACGGGGGTCTTCCATTGTTTTTCGGGCAACTATGAACAGGCAAAAACAATCCTGGAGACCAAATTTTACCTGGGGATAGGAGGTGTGGTTACATTTAAAAATTCGGGGCTGGATAAAGTAATAGAGCAAACAGGAATTGGAAGAGTGATCCTGGAAACCGATGCACCGTACCTGGCACCTGTTCCTTACAGGGGAAAACGCAATGAGCCGGCCTATACAGTGCTTGTAGTGGATAAATTGGTACAGCTTTCAGGACAAAGCCCGGAACAAATAGCAGAAATAACAACGGAAAATGCCCGCCAACTGTTCAAGCTATAGTTACAAAGCCTAAATTTGCACCCTTCTTTAAAGGAGACTTGTCCGAGTGGTTGAAGGAGCACGCCTGGAAAGTGTGTATACCTCTAAAGGGTATCGAGGGTTCGAATCCCTCAGTCTCCGCCTCTGGTCGCCGAAGTTTTAGCTAAGGCGGCCTTTTCTTTTTTATGCGAATAATTTTTCATTCGAGGCCTGAGCAGAGCGGACCCGGTAAAATCTAGGAACGTTCATCATCTTTATAATGAATGCCCGTTAGAACAACCATACATGGAAGTGAAGTCCTCTTTTTAGGAGGTGATGTTGGAATCAAAGTGCCATTACCTACGGAAATTCTGGAGCCAAAGAAAAAACCTTTTATATAATGATGACCATTTTAATCTTACTCTTTGCAATTTTGTTGTTTGCTAAAATGCATTTGCATTCTTATATCGCAAATAAAAATGGCAGAGAAATGTATGTGAGAGGAATAATGAATTACCATTTTTTTGAGCTTATAAGTCCATACAGAAGACGCGTTTCAAAAGATACAAAGAAGCTGAAAATTATTTGCAATACGATGTACTATGTTTCTTTACTTTGTTTTTTTATTGCTCTAGTAATGAAGAACCTATGAAGATACTTTTAATGACTTCTGTTATTATTCTTAGGTATGCATTTACAAATTCAAAACGTGTACGAACTTCAATAATAACCTGCCGCATCACAGCAATTTTTGTTTTAGATAGAACCTATTAATGTCGACTTGATGAATCCGTAAATGATGAAAGAGTATATGTTATTTATCGTTGACGAAGAAAACAAACATTGCGTAAAAATCAATATGTGATGGGCGGGTATAATATAATATATGACATCAGTTTATTTTAAGGCTACAATTTTATTGGTATTTCTAAACAGTTGTTCTAACAATGATGCTAATACTGACATAAAAAAGTTAGATCATATTGCAGAATCCTATTATCAACAAGAGAACTATGATGAAGCTTTTAAGGCTTATGACAGCTTATTAAAAGTTGACAGTCTAAACCCTAAATACTATTTTAACAGGGGTCGCTGTGAAATGATTTTATTGATGTTGGATGATTCCCGAAAAGATTTTTTAAAGTCTATAGAATTAGGTTACAGAAAGGCTGATGCATACTACAATATTGGTGTTACCTACATTTATGAAAATGACTCTTTAGTAAAGAAATATTTTCAAGAGTGCCTTAGAGTTGATCCGAATCACTACGAAGCTAATTTTATGATGAATAATCTAAAATTGGAAGAAGTTCAATGATCATCTGTTCTATAACAGGGCATTGAGTAAATAATCGTTTTTTGATGGATAGCGTTAGCAGATCATGCACGGAAAGTGGAATACCGACACTGGCGTAAAATGGCGAAATAAAAAATCCCTTCACGGGAAGGGATTTTTGTAAAGGTTGCGTCCGAATAATTATGAAACGGGTATCGTTTCCTTTTGTTTTATTTTTTGTTCTATTGCATGAATGGCCTTGATGGTTTTGATGACCGAATCGGGTGTTACCGAAATGGAATCAATTCCCTGTTCCACCAGGAACTGTGCAAAGTCAGGGTGGTCTGATGGGCCCTGCCCGCAGATGCCAACTTTTACCCCGCATTTTTTGGCTGTTTGTATGAGTTGGGCCAGCACTCTTTTTACCGCGGGATTTCTCTCATCGTATAAATGCGCCACCAAAGAAGAATCGCGGTCCAAACCAAGGGTTAATTGGGTAAGGTCGTTCGATCCTATTGAAAAGCCGTCAATATGTTCGGCAAACTCGCTGGCCATAATGATGTTGGAAGGCACTTCAGCCATGAGGTATAATTCCAGCCCGTCTTTGCCGGGAACCAGCCCGTGATCTGCCATCACTTCTTTTACTTTCAGCAGTTCTTCCACTGTTCTGCAGAACGGGATCATGACCACCACATTGGTCAGTCCCATTTCTTCCCTGGCCTTTTTTATGGCCTTGCATTCCAAACCAAAGGCAGCTTTATAATCATCCGAATAATAGCGGCTGGCGCCTCGCCACCCGATCATTGGATTTTCTTCATGGGGTTCAAAATATTTTCCGCCCAGGAGATTGTAATATTCGTTCGATTTAAAATCAGAAAAACGAACGATCACTTTATTCGGGTAAAAGGCAGCCGCAATTTTGGCAATACCAAAGGACAGTTTTGAAACAAAAAAGTCTTCTTCGTTTTTAAAACCGGCAATCTTTTTCCGGATGGTATCTGAAAGTTCCTTATCGTTCAGTGCACGGTGTGCCAGCAGGGCCAGCGGGTGAATGCCAATATAATTGTTAATGATAAATTCTTCCCTTGCCAATCCTACTCCCTGGTTGGGTATATGAGAGAACCGGAAAGCCAGCGAAGGAGAGGCAACATTTAACATCAGTGCTGTTTTTATAGCAGGCAGGTCGTTCAGCTTTGTCCGGATGATCTCATGCTCCAGTTTTCCTTCGTATACAATACCGGCATCTCCTTCGGCGCAGGAAATGGTTACAAGATCATCATCATTTAAGACGCTGGTGGCATTACCGCAACCTACGATAGCAGGAACACCCATTTCTCTTGCCACGATGGCGGCATGACAGGTTCTGCCTCCTTTATTGGTAACAATGGCCGATGCTTTTTTCATGATGGGTTCCCAGTCGGGGTCTGTCATGTCGGTAACCAGGACATCACCTTCTTTAAATTCTTCTCCTTCTGTTACACGTTTGTCCAGCGAATACATGATCCTGACCTTTCCTGATGCGATCTTATCGCCAACGGCAATACCACGCAGTTTTTCTTTTGCGGTATGTGGGTTCATTACGTACTCGGTAAGGGTATCCCAGGTTTTCCTTGAATGAATGGTTTCCGGTCTTGCCTGTACAATAAAGAGTTCATTTGTGAGACCGTCTATGGCCCATTCCACATCCATTGGGCACCAGTGGTTTTTTAGTTTGGAATAATAGTTCTCAATGTGAATGACCCATCGTGATAGTTGAAGAATGCTTTCATCGTCCAGGCAAAACTTTTGTTGCGAAGCCCTGTCCACAGGAATCACTTTCACCCTTTCATCCGGGTCATCGCCGTAGACCATCATCTGGTCTTTAACGCCCAAACGTTTTTCAATGATGGACGCATATCCTTCTTTTACCAAAGGTTTAAAGACAATAAATTCATCGGGTGAAATGCTTCCCTGCACCACCATTTCGCCCAAACCATAAGAACCGTTGATCACCACAACATCTTTAAAACCACTTTCTGTGTCCAGTGAAAAAGCAACACCACTGGCAGCCAGGTCGCTTCTTACCATTTTTTGAATACAAACCGATAACCCTACGGCAAAATGATCGTAATGAAAACTTTCGCGGTAGGATATGGCGCGGTCGGTAAAGAGCGAAGCAAAACAGTTTCGAACGGCATTCATAAGGGCCGCCGGTCCGCGAACATTGAGGTAGGTTTCCTGTTGTCCTGCAAAGGATGCATCGGGTAAGTCTTCGGCGGTAGCTGATGAACGGACGGCCACGTCGGTGCCTTCCTGGTTATAGACTTTGGAAAGCTGGTAATAGCAATCAATGATCTCCTGCGAAAGGGCTGATGGAAACCTGCCGTTGCGGATGGAATTCCGTATTTCCAGCCCGGCTCTTCTCAATGACTCCACAGAAGCATAATCAATTTGTTTTACCAGGGCCCTGATCTTTTCATCGAGGTTGTTGTAGCGGATAAATTCCTGGTAGGCGTTTACGGTGATCACAAATCCACCGGGGATGTTGACACCCAGTTTGGTAAGATTCTGGAGCATTTCTCCCAGGGAGGCATTTTTACCTCCTACAAGGTCAAGGTCGTTCATCCCAACCTTGTTAAGTTGTACAATGTTTGTTGACATGCAAGCAATCGTTTAAAAAGTGAAGCTGTTGGTGGGCAGCAAAAGGAATTAAAAAGTGGCTGAGAAAAGAAGGTGATTGTTATCGTTCTTGGCTGGCCAGCGACATCAGGAGAAGAATATAGGCAGAACGCTTATCATCAAAATGTTTGGAAGGGTAATCGGGTCGCATGGTAATGCAAAATAACTAACAGTCGGTATAGTTTCATTGGTGTTGTACCATGTACACATATGGGCTTTTAGCACTGCATAAAAAAATAGAGGGCTGCTATGGGTTTCCCCGGTATTGGAGAAAACCGGAATGATGAAGTTGAGCAGGTAAAGAGAGAATTGCTTTTTCCAGTTTTTGTCTTAAAAACCTTGATTTCATTTACTTCTCATTTAGTATCCATTTAGTATCCATTTAGTATCCATTTAGTATCCATCATCCGGCTAAGCAAAAACACCCTGCCAGATCGGTACTTAAATTGCCAAAATGTATCCTAATGTCCATTTTGATTTAGTGATAGCCTTTTAGATCAGTTTATAGTCCTAAGACGGAATAAAGCGGGAAAAAATAGCCTAAGACTTATAGTGCCATAGAACCGGCAGGCCCTGGCAGAAAAATGTTTTTTATAATTTCTTTGATTTTATATAATGCTTTACAAAGCTAATTCTATACCTGGCTTACTGCTTGTTCTACAAGATCACATGTTGTTGAAATAGTTGCCAATAAAAGATGAATGCCTCAAGTTTATAGTTGGAATCCCAATAGGTTTTTGTGCAGGTTTATTCGAGCGGAACTGCCCAAAATTCTGTATAAGCCAAAGTGTCTTTTTACTTACCAGCCTGGTAAAACAAATATTTGATCAGGCCTTTCATTGATTCATCAAAAAATTCAATATTGTCTTTATCTGAACCAGCGAATTGTTTTCGGAAGTTGGTAAGATCAATTGATCGTTCAACATCCTCCAGCTTAGCACTAAGGCTGCCTCCCTGGTGAATTTCTTTTACCACCTGGTTGCGGATTGTACTCATTAAATGAATGGTTTGTCTTAGAAAGTTTTTATCGTACAGGGGTGGCCCGTGACCGGGCAACAAAATGCTGTACTCTTCTTTTTCTAGGGTTTCCAATACCTCTATCCATTCATAAGGATAGCCCGCAAAAAAATAAGGCACCGGGTATGTAACCATATCTCCCGTGATCAGTATTTTTTCCTTTGGCAGATATAGCAATGCATCGGCCGTTGAATGACCCTTTCCAATAAATCTTAACTCAACCTGCCTGTTGCCCAATTCAATTTGCATTTGTGTTTCAAATGTTACGGCTGGTACAACAGGTGTAAAATCTTTGAGGTCATTCAATGCTGCGTCATACATGGTCAATTGAAGTTCTAACTGCTGCAAAAGGCTGTCTGATGAACCCGGTTTTTTCCCTTTTTTCAAATGGATTACCTGGGAGTCGATACGATGGTAATTTGCTTGTAATCTTTTTAAATTGCCTGGTTCATATGCCTGCATCAATGCCGGCATTTGTTTTTGAGCTATGATGGTTAGGTTTGGGAAGGCCCGCAGGTATGTGCTATTTCCTCTTTGATGATCCGGGTGCCAATGTGTATTTACCAGAAAACGCACCTGTTTATTGGTTACTGACCTGATGAATGCAATATCCTCCGCGGCTTTTTGGGGTGAAGGAGCGTCTATTACGAGCACGTCCCTGTCACCTATTATAATGGTGGTATTTCCGAAAACCCTGTTGCCTTCTCCATCTTTGTGTTGAATAAAATAGATCCCTTCAGCAATTTTTGTTGTTACAGTTTTGGATGTATAAACCGATTGTGCATGGCTGTTAGTTGCTGCGAGGAGTAGGGTTATAAAAAACAGGGATACTAAAGTACGTTTCATAAAAGTTATTTTAATTAAAGTGAAAGCCAGGTTCAGAACATTACGAATCTACCTGCTCTACAGGGTTGTGTGTTTCCGCCTGTAAAACAAGCAGGTTTTGACAATTTTTTTAATATACGATTCTGATACTCCGCAACAGTAACTGTTAGTTAACCACCTCCATTATTTCAATTAGAAAAAATCATGTTTCGCATTTCATTTTTCATGCGTCGGTATAAAACAAAGCCGTAATAAAAGCAGGTTGATGAATATTGTTGTCTTTAAACCAAAATACAGATATGAGAAAACTTGTTCTCCTCACTATTTGTGTGCTGTTAACCACCGTTATGGTTATGGCACAGCAAACCATACAGGGAAAAATAACCGATGAGCGAGGTGTGCCCGTGAACGGCGCTACGGTTACCGTTAAAGGTGGTACGGCCAGTGTAAAAACAGATGTGGATGGAAATTATTCCATCAGTGCCAACCCGGGAAGTACACTTGTGATCACCAACGTGGGTTTTGAAACGAGGGAAGTTAATGTTGGCAACAATGCCACGGTGAATGTCGCTATCGTGGAAAGAGCCGCATCTTTAAACGAAGTTGTGGTAACGGCACAGGGTATACGAAGAGAGGCCCGGACACTGGGTTATTCGGCGCCTACTATCCGTAATGAAGAACTAACCCGTGGCCGCGACCGCAGTGTTCTGAATTCATTACAAGGGAAGGTAGCCGGTGTGAATATTACCAATGCGTCGGGTGGTGTGGGAAGTTCAACCCGTATTGTATTTCGTGGAGGAACATCCTTATTAGGCAACAACCAGGCTTTGATAGTAGTGGATGGAATTCCGATCGATAATTCGCAGGTAGATCCCGGCGACAATTTAAATAACCAGGTTGATCCCGGCAACCGTGGCAATGATATCAACCCTGAAGATGTTGAATCTGTAACCGTTTTAAAAGGGCCGGCTGCAGCTGCACTTTATGGAAGCCGTGCGGCTAATGGTGCATTGATCATTACAACTAAAAAAGGAAGCCGGCTGGGTAACAAAAAGACAGAAATCACTCTTACCAGTTCCTACATGTTCGAGTCCATCCTGAAGTTACCCGAATACCAGAATGAATACGGCCAGGGTGTTGGTTTGCAGGACCCGGACCTGAGAGAGAACTGGAGCTTCGGTCCAAAATTCGATGGTGTGGTGCGTCCGTGGGGACAGATTGTAGATGGTGAGCAGCGTGTAAAACCGTATGTGGCCTTACCGGATAATGTAAAAGAGTTCTTTGACATTGGAGGTGTGTTCAATAATGGGGTGTCGTTCTCTCAAAACAATGACCGGAACAGTTATTACCTGTCCTTCAATAATCTTAATCAAAAAGGAGTTATGCCGGGAACTGAATATACCCGCTCCTCTTTACGATTTACCGGTACGGCAGAACTGTCGAAAAAACTATATTCCAATGCTACCATTAATTACATAAGGGCTGTGGGTGATTTGTCAGTGCAGGGACAGGGTCCATCGCCTTACGACCAGATTTTGCAAACACCAAGGGACATTTCCCTGCTGGAATTAAGAGACTATAAGACCAATAAATTCAATACACCTACAGGTTATTATGGTGCCTATACCATCAATCCATGGTGGTATCTTGGTGAAGACTCCTACACCAGCACAGTAAACCGCATACTGGGTAATATAGAATTGGGATACAAGCCAACCAGCTGGCTTGATATACTTGGCCGTGTTGGTACCGATGTGACCAGTGATTTCCGCAAACAGATACAGGCCAAGATCATCATACCAGATCCTAACAACCAGAACTATGACAATAATTTTGAAGGTAGTTATTCGGAACAGAACATTGGCATTCGCGAATTAACTACTGACCTTACCGCTTCGGGTAATTTTAAAATCAATGATGACCTGGGGCTACGTGTGCTGGTGGGTCATAACTACCGTCAAAGGGTAGCCGAACAAAGTTTTGCCAAGATCAATGACCTGGTTATCCCGGGTTTATATAACCTTTCCAATACAGCCGGTGCACCGGTTACCACTAATCCCAACCCTGCCGCAGCACCTGATTACGAGATGCGTCGTTTGTTTGGTGTGTATGGCGATGTGAACCTGGCTTTTAAAAATTATTTGTTCTTAGGTATCACGGGTCGTAATGACTGGTCATCAACTCTGCCACAGGGGAATAACAGCTTTTTTTATCCCAGTGCCAACCTTTCATTTGTTTTTAGTGATGCAGCTCAAATGCCTGGATTTATCAGTTATGGAAAACTCAGGTTAAGTGCAGCCAAGGTAGGTAATGATGCCAATCCTTACCTGCTGAAATCTGTCTTTGTTCCGGGTGTTGTATCGGATAATTATAATAATTCACAGCTTACATTTCCATTCAACGGGGTACCTGGTTTTACGGTTAGCGGTGTTATTGGTAACCCTAATCTTACTCCTGAATTTACAACCTCTTACGAGGCAGGGCTGGAAATGTCGTTCTTCAAAAGTCGCCTGGGTTTTGATGTTACCTATTACCAAAATAAAACCACCGACCAGATCATTACGTTGCCGATCGCTGCTTCTTCAGGCTATAATGCACAGGTAACCAATATCGGGCAGATCTCCAATAAGGGAATTGAAGTCCTGGTGCGTGGCATACCGGTGCGGACAAGAGATTTCACCTGGGAAATGACAGGTACTTTTTCTAAAAACAAAAGTAACGTGGATGAACTGGCAGAAGGTACCACCCGTATAACACTTCCCGGTGGATTTAATGGCGGAACCATAGTAGCAGAAGTAGGTCAGCCCTATGGACAGTTTTTTGGTACCGGTTTTTTGCGTGACTCATTGGGAAGAATCGTTGTAAATGGTACAACCGGGTATCCTGTCGTAGGCCCGGCAAAAACATATGGTACCTATTTCCCTGATTATATTGCCAGTTTATTCAATTCCTTTTCGTTCAAGGGTTTTACACTTACGGCACTTATTGATGGACGCAAGGGTGGTTTGTTCTTTTCAAGAACAAAATCGCTCCAGACCTTTGTTGGTACCGACCCACTTACCACTTATAATGACAGGGAACCTTTTGTGATTCCCAACAGTGTTATACTAGATCCGAATACAGGTAAATATGTTGAGAATACTTCCGTAAAAATTCAAAGTGTTACCACTTATTGGTCAACCCATGTAAGTCCAAGGCCAATGGAAACACTTGTGGATGCCAGTTACGTGAAACTGCGTGAGGTTTCACTGAGTTATCGTTTCCCTCAAAAATGGATCAGCAATACACCTTTCAGTGCTGTGCAGGTTGGCCTTATTGGCAGAAACCTGTTTTTGAAAACAGCTAAAGAAAATACCTATTCCGATCCTGAAGCCAGTTCATTCGGAACGGGTAATGCACAGGGTTATGAATATGGCAGTATTCCTTCACTCAGGAGCTACGGCGCCAACCTGAGAATTACTTTTTAATTGAACCATCAAATGCATTGTATGAATAAGAAACTATTTTATCTATTTATTGCAGGTGTTCTTTTTCTTGGCATTTCGTCCTGTAAAAAAACACTTGACATCAATACGGATCCTACCAGGCCTGCGGAAGCTACGGTTGAACTGGTGTTACCATCTGCATTAGGTTATACGGCTTATAATTTTGGAAGTCCCTTCCAGGTGCTGGGAGGCATGTGGGGGCAGTACTGGACACAGGGGCCAACGGCCAACCAGTATAATAACTACGAGCAGTATGTGATCCAGTCTACTACATTCAATATTCAATGGCAGTCTATTTATTCGGGTCCGCTAACCGATTTTAAATACGTAGCCGACAAAGGTGTTGAACAAGGCAGAAAAAACTATGCGGCTATTGGTAAGATCATGCAGGCCTACCTGTTCCAGTACATGACCGATCTGCATGGTGATATTCCATTTTCAGAGGCTCTTGATCCAACCAACCCCACACCAAAGTTCGATCCACAGGAAGCTGTTTATGATGGGCTGATCACCTTAGTGGATGATGGATTGGCCCTGATAGATGAATCCAGTTCTGATCACCCGGGAGTTGATGATATTGTGTATGGTGGTGATATGAATTTATGGAAACGGTTTGGCAACACACTTAAGCTGAGGATCTACCTGCGCCAGGCATATGTTCGTCCGCAGGTTGCCGAGGCCGGAATTGAAGCTATGTATGCAGCGGGTGCGCAATTTTTGGAAACAGGGCAGGATGCGGATGTGCAGTTCACAACTGAAACATTTAACCAGCATCCGTTGTATATGACGCAGAATGCATTGACATCTTCAAACATCCTGGCAAGCAACACCTCCATAGATTTTCTACAGCAAACGAATGATCCCCGGATCGCCATTTTTTACCAAAAAGCAACCGTAGCACCTAATGCGGGTACCTATGCCGGAATTGACCAGGGCGATGGTAAGAACTTAACCGGTACGCTGGATGCCAACATGTGGTCAAAACCAGGCCCAATGGTTGGAGGTCCGAAAGCAAATGGCGGCGATGCCCCTGTAGTATTAATGAGTGCCGCTGAAAGTTATTTTTTACAGGCGGAGGCCGTTGCCAGGGGCTGGGGAACAGGAAATGCAGAGGCATTGTATGAGCTGGGTGTACAGGCATCTTTTGCTTATTGGGGATTGAGTGAAACATTAGCCAATACCTATTTATCACAGGCTGCTGTTGCCTTTCCATCCGGTGGAACGATGGAACAAAAGATCGAAGCCATCATCACTCAAAAATGGGTGAGCATGAATGGCACACAGAACGTGGAAGCATGGACAGAGTGGAGGCGTACGGGTTACCCGGATTTCTTTACCATATCAAAAGCTTCCAATATTGGAAATGTATTTCCTGTAAGGATCCTGTATGCTGATACGGAGGTTTCCCGCAACCCTAATACTCCGGCTCAAAAAGAAGTATCGGAAAAAGTATGGTGGGATGTAAATACCACCGGTCAGAATTAAAACTATAAAGCAACTATTATGAAGAAACATATTTTTCTCTTATTTAGCCTGTCGTTCATGCTGACAGTCTTTTTGACCTCCTGTAAAAAAGAAACGACCGATTCCATTTCAAAGGTTACGGTATATCCCAAGTTCACGATGACGGGTAACCAGTATATTTCTATTGTAAAGGGGGAAGCGTATACGGAACCGGGGGTAACCGCCAAAGAGGGTGAGGCCGACCTGGAAGTGACTCCAAATGGAACGGTTGATGTGAATACGGTAGGTGTTTATGATATTGTGTATACGGCTGTTAACAAAGATGGATTTGAAGGTTCGGTTACACGTACAGTAGCTGTTCTTCCGGCAGCAGAAGGACCAGGTGTGACCATTGCGGGCAGTTACGCCAATTTGGGAACATTTAATTATGTAGCCACCATAGATAAGCTGGCCCCGGGTTTTTACAGGGCTGATAATATCTGGGGTGGGGGAAGCGCTGCCATCATACCTTCTTACATTATAACAGTAAATGGCAAAGACCTTATTTTGCCCGAAAATCATATTAGTGATTATGGTGGTGTTGTGGGCACAGGCACCATTGACGACCAGGGAAATTTAACGTACATAGTAACCCTGATCGATATTGGGATAGAGAACTCAACACGAAAGTGGAAAAGGCAGTGATGATTTAACAGAAGAACGTCTCCAAAAAGGGAGACGTTCTTTTTATAAGCTGGCGATGAGTTGTATGCGGATGTTAAGGGTGCTGCAATTCCTGAAACTAACTATAGGTTGGTAGAGAACCGCTAAAACTTACATGAGTGAAGATGTTAGATTTCTGATCGCTGAGGTGCCGCATGATTAAAAAAACATGGATAGCTAAAAAACAAAGCTATCCTCTTTCAAGATAAAGAGTGCCTGTATGTAGTTTACGAGTATACATGGCAACCAGATGAGCCATCCTATTCTTCATAGATCCATTTCTTGAACAATGGAGCTGTCTCCTGGCTCACAATAATTGGATGGTTATTCGCCAGCAGGGTCAGGCTTACCTCCAGCTTAACTTTTTCGAAGGACCGGAAGCCCCGTATGTATTCAATGTTAACGAGGTACTTTCGGTTGGCCCTGAAAAAAGTGGCCTCATCCAGTTCTTCTTCCAGGGCTGAAAGGTTCTTATCGCATAAATATTTTTTTTCTTCTTTATCTACAGCTATGATGATGGTGTTGTCCCTGTAAATAAAGGCGATGTCTTCAACCCGTAAGGCTATGTTCTCGTTGCCCTTGCGGACGATGAGCCGGGTTTTCTTTTTTTTCATAGTTGTTATCAGTTCCATACTTCCACGATTTGTTTCGTAAGTTATCTTAAAAACACTTAAAAGATTTGTCACATATTGCTTTTTGGATGAGTGGATTGCACAGCAGTTGAACGTGCCGGATAGGCATTTAAACGACTGAAAAACAACAGTTCAGTGCCGTTTCATCGTTACTGGGTAAAAATGATGATAACCTTAGGCCGCGGTTATTAAAACGGCGAATTTTTTGATCTCAGGCGTTTACAAGCTGATCATAAACAGATCTTTTACTGATCATGATCTTGTTCCCCTCCTGTATGCAAAAGTTACCTTCAGGATAAACATTTTAATACCGGTAAAGAGCCATAAAATTTTATTTATGGATGAAGGCATTACTAAGGATGGGCTGATTCAATCGCTGACCGAATTGGCAATGGACCTGCATTGGAGCTGGAATCATGCCACTGATAAAATATGGCGCTATCTTGATCCTGAACTATGGAGCCTTACACATAACCCGTTAGTGGTATTGCAGACAGTGTCAAAAGATCGAATAGCATCGGTACTTGAAGATCCGGTGTTGCAGGATATTATTACAGAACTCGCCACATCAAGAAGAGAATCATCCATTGCACCGGCCTGGTATCAACGCAGTTTTCCCAATACTTCTTTAACAGGTGTCGCATTCTTTAGTATGGAATACATGTTGAGCGAAGCATTGCCCATTTACTCGGGCGGGCTTGGCAATGTGGCAGGCGACCTGCTTAAAACGGCAAGCGATCTTGGTGTTCCTGTTACAGGCATTGGGTTATTGTACCAGCAGGGCTATACCCGCCAGGTGATCAATAAAGACGGAAGCCAGCAATATGTTTCACCGTATAATGATCCCGGCCAATTGCCCATCACCCCCGTAAGATACCGGAATGGTGAATGGATACGCATTGAACTGAAATTAACCGGGTATTCGCTATGGTTGCGAACATGGAAGGTGCAGGTAGGCCGTACAACTCTTTTATTACTGGATACTAATGACCCGGCTAATTTCCCGGTGCATAGAAGCATCACCGGTGAGCTTTATGGTGGGGGAGCTGACATGCGACTGGTGCAGGAAATGATTTTAGGTTTAGGTGGATGCAGGTTATTAAAAGCATTGGATATGCATCCGGAAGTGTATCATTTGAATGAAGGTCATTCAGCATTTGCAATAGTGGAAAGAGCCTACCAGTTTATGTTAGACAATGATGTTTCTTTTGAGACGGCATTACAAGTTACAAGGAGTGGAAATATCTTTACTACACACACAGCGGTTGGAGCCGGATTTGAACAGTTTCCACCCAAATTGATTGAACAATACCTGGGCTTTTACATCACTGAACGATTAAAATTAACGGTGAAAGAATTTATGGCCTTCGGCAGAAAAGATCCTGCAGATGAAAAAGAAAGTTTTAACACCGGTTACCTGGCCATAAAAGGAAGCGGGTTTGTAAATGGCGTGAGTGCCTTACATGGTGCTGTTAGCAGGCAGTTGTTTTCGCCGCTTTTCCCACGGTGGCCATTAAACGAAGTTCCGGTAAAGCATGTGACCAACGGGGTACACATGCCCACATGGGATTCGCCGGAAGCTGACTCGTTGTGGACAGAGGCATGTGGTAAGGATCGCTGGCTTGGTAACCAGGAGAACCTGGAACAAGCCGTAAGAAATATTCAGCCTGACCATTTATGGTCCCTGAGACTGGCAGGCAAGAATAGCTTTATTTCTTACCTGCGTAACCGCTACCGATGGCAACTGGCTACGCTTGGCAGTTCAAACCAGGAATGTGAAGCCTGTAACCGGCTTTTTGAGGCCGAGTATCTTACAATTGGATTTGCCAGGAGATTTGCCGGTTATAAAAGGCTTGATCTTTTGTTGCTGTACCCGGAACGGTTGATCCGCATTTTAAAAAATAAAGAGCAGCCTGTTCAACTAGTAATTGCAGGCAAGGCACACCCGGCCGATAAAGAAGGCCAGAGAATTATCAGGGACTGGATCCGTTTTATCAGTGAACATCGATTGCAGGATCAAATTGTTTTTTTAAGCGATTATGATATGCTGTTAACAGAACAACTGGTGCAGGGTATTGATCTTTGGATCAATACGCCCAGAAGGCCATGGGAAGCTTGCGGTACCAGTGGAATGAAGGTATTGGTGAATGGCGGCATCAATTTATCTGAACTGGATGGGTGGTGGGATGAAGCATATAGCCCTGAGGTGGGCTGGACTTTTGGTGACAGGAAGGTTTATGAATCGCCGATGTTAAATGATCATATAGAAGCCGAACGCTTATTTAACCTGTTGGAACATGAAATTATCCCTGAGTTTTATAATCGCAATGCTGAAGGTTTGCCGGTAGCCTGGGTTAACCGTATGCGTGAAAGTATGGCCAGGCTTACGCCACGTTTTTCTGCCAACCGTTGCCTGCGTGAATACACAGCAGATTATTATCTGCCCGCGGCATCCGCTTACCTGAGCAGGGCTGCCGAAGGTGGTAAAAAAGGAAAAGAAATGGTACAGTATTTAAAAGAGCTGGATGAGAAATGGAATAAGATAGGTTTTGGCTCACTGAATGTGGAAATTAAAAATGAGCAGGTAGGTTTTAGTGTGCCGTTATACCTGGGCAAATTGAACCCTGATGAGTTCAGGGTAGAGTTGTATGCTGAACAAAAAGATGATAAAGCTGTTGAGCGGCATGTGATGCAATATGAAGGTAAGCAACCCGGTAATGATGAAGTATCACTATTTCATGTCATCATTAAAACCGACAGACCTGCACCTGACTATACCCCACGCATCATTCCATTAATAGAAAATGTAAACGTTCCTTTGGAGTTTAACCGCATTTTATGGCAGCGTTAGTTGGCAGGCTGCCTATTTGTAAATCATGTTTCTCTGAATGTAAACATTTAAAATGACCATGCAATGCCTGCTGCAACTGATAAATAGTTGAGATCAACTGATGCATTGTTATTCAATAAAAGATCCCTGGATAGGGTTTGATATTTTAAGATTGGTGACAATTGCAACCTTGCGGACAACGGAATTGATATGCCTGCGAACACCTGCCAACCCCAGCCATGCTTCGAGTTTTCAACGAGGTCTCCATTTTCATCTTCCACTTCAATGTGTTTATAAATAGCTCCTGCACCTGCTATATAATCCCACCGTTGAGCCGGTTGCCTAAGTTGAAATCCAAATACATATCCTGTTTCTTCAAAATCAGCTTCAATGCCGGCAAAAGGTTGATCAACTGTAAAATGATCCCATCCCCACCCGGAATAAACTGAAATGAAAGGAAGCAGGCGGTATGAAATGGTTGCTTCTGCTCCATACCCTGTTTTTAATTCTGTAGTTGCCAGTTTACTTGTTGGAAAATTTACAGCAGGTTTTATAGTTACCATCCAACGGTTTTGTGCACTTACTGTTGAGGATACTAAAAAAACAATGGAAATGAATATGAATTGAAAGCATTTATTTTTCATAACCAGCTTTTCAACAAAACTAGTGGCGCCTGCAGGCTTGTACACTGATGCGGAACAGAACTACTATTGACAGTCATCACCACTCCCAAGGAAACAAACTGTTTGAAGAAGTCTCCCTGCTAAATTTTTAAACCTGTTGACTTTGCCTTACTGCTGATGACAATCACAGTTTTTGTTGATGACCGTTCTTGTTTGCCGCCTTCTTTACCAGTTAATTTTGCCTCCGATAAACAAAAGGATTTTAACCATATAAAACATTTTTTATGTCAACAAGAGCTCTTGCATCACCTACGATGATGCCGTCTTTATTTGAAGATTTTTTTAAACCCTGGAACCAGTGGTTTGATGACAGCGGTTTGGTGGGACGCATGATGACCATGCCAGCTGTAAATATTGTTGAAAACAGTAATCATTATACAGTGTCACTTGCTGCACCGGGTTTAAAGAAAGAAGATTTTAAGATCAACCTTGAAGGAAACATGATTACGATCAGTTCAGAAAAAGAAGAAAAAAAAGAACAAAAAGATGAAAAATTTACCCGTAAGGAATATAGTTTTTCTTCTTTTTCAAGAAGCTTTTCATTACCTGAAGATGTTAAGCAGGATGCCATTGAAGCACATTATGAAAATGGTGTGCTGAATATAAAACTGCCTCGTAAAGAAGAATCAAAAAAAGCTTCTGTATCTAAAATGATCACAGTTAAATAGGTCCTTTCTTTTTTGGTTGATATATAACGTAGCCCTGCTGAAAAGCGGGGCTTTTTAGTAAACGAAGCAACTTAGTAGATACTGCGCTGATAACTGTTGCAGAATAGAATGACCATGGTCATTGTTCAATTTTTGGTGTATGAATAGTTTCGTTAATGTCTTTAAAACAACCATTATGAAAAAGTCAATTTGGTTATCAGCGTTGGTCCTGGCCATACTCCTGTCCGGCTGTGCAACAACATCGATTATCTCTACCTGGAAAGCGCCGGATGCTGCTCCTTCTTATTATAAAAAAATAGTTGTAGTGGGTATTATAAGCGAGGCAGATCGTACCATAAGGGAAAATATGGAATTTCATTTGGCTGAAGATCTGCAGGCGGTAGGTTATCATGCTTTATCGGCTTACCAGCAATATGGTCCCAAGGCATTTGAAGGCATGGATGAAAAGCAGGTGACCGACAAACTTGCGGCTGATAGTGTAGAGGCAGTGCTGACGGTGGTTTTGCTGGATAAACAGAAAGAGCGTTACTATGTGCCCGGAAGGGTTGTGTATTCTCCTTACACTATTTATCAAAATCGTTTTTGGGGTTATTACCGTTCCATTTATAATCGAATTGAAACACCGGGATATTACGAAGAGCGGACAAAATATTTCTGGGAAAGTAATTTTTTCGATTTAAAAAATCACAGGCTTATTTATTCTGTACAAACCCAATCCTTTGATTCGGAACTTACCAACAGTCTTGCTCATGAATATGGACAAAACATTGTCAAAAGCCTGAATGGCCAGGGTTTACTGTTAAAACAACAACCCTCGGTTTTAAAGACTATGTAACTGCTAATTGGCTTTCGAATAGTGCTAAACCTTTTTTCAGGTTTGCGTTTGCCAGGTTCATGTTTAAATCAATTTATTATGAAAGATGTTTCAACCCTAAAAGACCTGATGGTGATGCACCTTCAGTCTTTGTACGATGCCGAGAATCAATGGTCTGAACAATTAAAAGAAAGTGCTTCCTCCATCAACTCAAGTGATCTGAAAAAAATCTTTGCTACAGGTAGTATGTCAGCTGCCGGCCATGCAGAGACAATCAAAAAAATTCTTACCGGTTTGCGAAAAGAAAACCTGGTAAAGAAAAATATGATCGTTCAGGGCCTTGTAAGAGAGATCAGGGAATTAAAGGACATGGCTGCCGATCCTGAAGTATTTGAGGCCGCTTTGATCGTTACCCATCAATGTGTCAATCATTACCTCATTGCCAAGTATGGTTCTGTATCTTCTTTTGCCAGGATGTTGCAGGAAGAAGCTATTGCGGCTCAATTGCATCGCATTCTTGAAGAAGAAAAAACAGAAGATGAATCATTGACCAGGCTGGCGGAAGGGTCGATCAATATAAAAGCAAAATCTGCATTGATCCATTAATAAAAGGGAATAAATTCCGGTGAGCAGTAAAAAGTATTTTTTCGAGTCACCGTTGAAATAAACGTCAGACCAGATCTATTTTATTGCAGGTTAAAGTGGCTTTTAAATTTTAACGGTACTGGTTAGTTCGCCAGGTGGCTCATTTTGTTTTTGTAGTTGTACATCAATCTTTTCTTTTAAGCTCGCCAATACTTCTCTCACAGCCTGTTCATAGCTTGCAGCTTTTCTATGAATTGAAAGTGAATCACCATAAATACTCAGGTCCATTGCACATACCTTATCCTTAATTAATCCATCATCCTGTTCACGGAAATAAACCTGTGCTCTTGAGATTTCTTTGTCTTTTTGGTGTAGTTGTATTAATTGCTCTTTTACAAAATCTATCAGCCATTCTTTTACTTGTCCCTGGGGTGTATGAATTTCAATTTGCATAAAACTGGTATTTAAAGTGTTTAACTGCCATTCAATGTTTCAAACCCTGGTTATCTAAATCAAAACAATGACACAAGAGTTACAATATCAATGAGCAGCATCAAAGCCTGCACTGATGGCCGTCATTGCCACCGGGTGAAAGTTCCGATAAGTTTGATGTAGAAAATTATATTATGGATCAACCAATCACAAAAACCAGTTTGGTAATTCCAATAGGTAATATTGAATTACAAGGTGATCTTTCCATTCCACAGCATGCTCATTCACTTGTGCTATTTGCGCATGGCAGCGGCAGTAGCCGCTTAAGTACACGCAACCGTATGGTAGCCGAGTATTTGAATAACCGGGGTATAGGTACCTTGCTGTTTGACCTGCTTACAACTGTAGAAGACACCATCTATTCCAATCGTTTTAATATAGATCTGCTTGCCCAGCGACTAAGGGAGGTAACGTTGTGGGTATTAAGAAAAGAAGAATACAGTTTCCTGCACATCGGGTATTTTGGCGCCAGTACAGGTGCTGCAGCGGCATTAACAGCGGCTAATGAATTGAAGCAGGTAAATGCTGTTGTTTCAAGGGGCGGCAGACCCGACCTGGCTATGCAGGCCTTACCAGGTATAAAAGCCCCCACGTTATTGATTGTAGGGAGCCTGGATACTGATGTTATAAGAATGAATTCAACAGCCTTTCAACATTTGAACTGCGAAAAGAAAATGGAAATTATCCCGGGTGCTACACATTTGTTTGAAGAAAAAGGCACCCTGGAGAAAGTTTGTGTTGTTGCCGCTAACTGGTTTGAAATGCACCTGCAGCCATTGGAATTAATAAAATAAACCTTTGTATATGTTTGAAAACAGGAGGGAAGCCGGAAAGATACTGGCGCAGAAACTGAGTAAATACCAAAATGCAAAAGGGGTCATACTCGCAGTGCCAAGGGGCGGTGTTCCGGTGGCTTATGAAGTTGCCAAAGAACTGAACCTGCCGCTGGAAGTGATACTGGTTAAAAAGCTGG
>DASTMJ010000234.1:0-21382 GCA_035714205.1 Flavisolibacter sp.
TTATCAACCGGTAATGCTGTAATATCATCATTCAAACTGCTAAATGGTATGTTTATAGCATTTTTTATATTACCTATACTTCGGAAGTTTTCTTTAGCCGCATTATTAAATTCATCTTTTGTCCTGACATCAATGACTACAGGCATCCTGTTTTTTGATAATTCGTCAAGTCCCACTGCGCTGAGTGTGTGATAGGGAACATAGTTAACCCAGCCATCCCTCTCAATTTCTGGTATCTCTGATATATATGCATCAAGCCCGTTAAACAACACAGCTAGATTGGCGAATCCATTCTTTGACAATATTTCGGCAGCAGCTATACTTTCATTACCTGTTTCATCAACCAATAAAATAGTTTTGTCTTTTGGCAGGGAAGCTAGTCTTTGCTCCAGGATGTTTAAAGGAATATTAACTGATGTTGAAAGTTTTCCATAGGCATTTTTTCTTTCCTGTAATGCAATACCATAAAACGAAGAATCGGGTCTGACATCTACAATGTAGTAGGAAGTTGTTTGTTTTCCGGCCAGTTTTTTGGGAGAAAGAAGCTGGTAAGGAAGTTTCGTAGTCAGCAGGTTACACATTTCTGAATACTCAAACATTCTAAGGTTTGAAATACCTCCGTTTATATTAAAAACATTTACAAAGCCGCTGTCCGCAAGCATCTTGCTTACCCGGCGGCTGCGTTGGCTATGTGAACAATAAACAAAAACAGGTTTGCTTTTGTAGGCCTCTATTTCTTTCAAACGGCTTCCGATCTCCCGTATATCAATATTCAAGGCACCATCCAGGTGACCGAGGTTTAAAGTTTTTGAAACGGATGTATCGAAATGCTCACCTTTACTTCTAACATCCAAAATCAGGTGACCGGGATTTTGATTTAACGTGTTACACAATTCTTCCCAATACACTGTTTTGAAGGCTACGTTATCAAAGCGGTACTGCGCAGTTGCAGAAATGACAATCAAAACAAAAAATACAAGGAAGAACGTTTTCATGACCTTCAATTTTTATTATTAAGCTAATAAAAAACAGTTCGCCAATTTTATTTTTTGGATGGATGGTAATGGATGAGATATGGAGTTAACTTATACTTTCAAAAACGATTATCTTCAAACGCAAATTTGTTATCGGTATTTGTAAACCACAACGTTTATGGCATTAAGCAGAATATGGGCGGCCTTTATCATTATAGCAGTATTAGTTGCTTCAACCCGTATTATTGGGACTGGCAATAAGGTATTATTCAGTTCCATGGTTACAGGAAAAAGTGGAGATACCATTAAACTGGAAAAGGTTGATACCACGATATTTTCTTCCCAAAAGCTTTACCAGCTTGATTCTGCAAAAGTTCTGACCGAAGGAAATCGTTCTGTTATCAGAACAGGTGATGGTATGCTTCAGTATTATCAAATTCAGAATGCTGACGGTGTAATTGAAACCTGTAAAAGTGCTGTGAATATCAGTATTGGATTGATAGGCATTATGGCCTTGTTTATGGGATTTATGAGTATTGCAGAAAAGGCAGGCGGCATCCGGTTATTGTCAAAGATTATTGGACCTTTTTTTTCAAAGCTGTTTCCAGAATTACCCAAAAACCATCCTGCCATGGGGCATATGATGATGAACTTTTCTGCCAACCTTCTTGGACTGGACAATGCTGCAACGCCGTTTGGTTTAAAAGCCATGCAGAGTTTACAGGAATTGAATCCAAGTACAGAACGGGCGTCAAATGCCCAGATTATGTTTCTTTGTCTACATGCCTCCGGACTGACGCTCATCCCTGTAAGTATTATTGCAGCTCGTTCAGCTTTAAGAGCTGAGAACCCTACCGATATTTTTATTCCGTGTATGATTGCAACATTCGTGGCCACAATTGCTGCAATGTTCATTGTTTCATTCAAACAAAAGATCAATGTATTCCAGCCCGTGATCCTGGCATGGATCGGAGGAATTTCGGCAATTATTGCATTGTTGGTTACGTATTTAACCCGCCTGCAGGCAAATGAGGTTCAATCGTTTTCCGCCCTTTGGAGTAATGCCATTATTCTGGGAATTTTCTTTTTGATCATTTTGGGTGCATTATATAAAAAGATCGACATTTTTGATGCATTTATTGATGGTGCAAAAGGTGGGTTTGAAACCGCGGTTCGTATCATACCTTACCTGGTAGGAATGTTAGTGGCAATCAGTCTTTTACGCACAAGTGGAACCTTTGATACCGTGATCATGGGTATGAAAAACATGTTTGCTGCTTTAGGAACAGATACCCGTTTTGTAGATGGATTACCAACAGCTCTTATTAAGCCGCTGAGCGGCAGCGGTGCAAGGGGAATGATGATCGATACCATGAAAGCACACGGTCCTGATTCCTTTGCCGGCCGTTTAGCCTGTATTCTACAGGGTTCGTCGGATACTACTTTTTACGTGATAGCAGTATACTTTGGCGCCGTGTCCATCAAAAATACCCGTTATTCAGTAGGTGCCATGTTATTAGCAGACCTGGTTGGAATTATTACTTCAATATTACTCTGTTATATGTTTTTTGGAGCAAGTATTTAATACTTTAATAAGCTTACCCGTCCGTCCATTGTTGTTACAAGAAGTTGATTTTTTGAAACCGGCAGCAGATGAGTAATAAGACAATTTGAAGTTTTGTATTTCCAAAGTTGTTTGCCAGAGTTTCTGTCAACAGCAACCGTTACACCCGATTGAGTTGGAATGAAAACAACATTCTTGTTTTCTACAATTGCAGTTGGACAGATCTCGTATCCTAACTCAACATCACTTTTCCAAATGGACTGCATATCATTGGCTGTTGTTGAAATACCATGTACCTGGCCCTGCATTGTTTTTACATAGATCATTGAACTGTCAGATGCCAGGCCCATTGATTCTCTTACACGTAATTCGGGCAATTGTTTTCTCCAGACAACAGCCCCGGTATTTGCATCAAGTGATGTCATAAACCGGTCAGGAGCTACAATAAATATTTTATTGTGGGCACCAACCGGGAAACAGGCAGCAGGAGAAAGCATCCTGTTTGTACTTCCATTATTCCATTTCCAAACTAAAGAACCATCGTTTAGATCTAAACAATAAAAATCATTATTCCAGCAACCGAAATAGATTTTGTTGCTATAGATCAAAGGTTTTGTTACAATAAAACCGGCAACCTGTGTAAACTCCCATTTTAACCTGCCGGTTGCCAGGCTGATTGCCCTGAACGTACTGTCGGAACCACCAACATACACCATATTCCCGTTTATCACCGGATGCCCTAAAACTGCTTTACCTGTCTCAAACTTCCAATGTACTTTTCCGGTTTCTTCAGAAAGTCCATAAATAAAATGATCCGAAGAACTAATAACAACAACTCCATTTTTTACGGCAGGTATGGAATAAATTTTACCACCGGTTTTATATTTCCAGGCAGGTTTCCCGTTCTTTTTTAGTGCAACCAATTCACCCGATGTGTTGGTAGTAAAAAATTTGTTTTTGCCTGATGCACTTCCTGAACCAATATCACTATGGTCCTGGAAGGACCAAATTTCTTTTACGGAAAAACTATCATTCATTGCATAAGAGGGACGCAGGTAGGTGTTATCAGGGTCAGGAGAATAGTTATTTAATTCAATTGTTAGCCATGGATCTTTTGTTTCCTTACCAGGTATGCGAACTGCATAACTAACTGTATTATTTTGAATGGTAGCAATATTATAGCCACCAATATCTGCTTTTGCCCGAAGATTTGAACGCCCCATAATGGCCGGAATGCCTTCAAAGTTCAACTTCCTGTTTGCATGCCCGTGACCGCAAAGTATGAGTTGAATATTTTTTTGTTTTAGCCTGTCCAGCGCCTCAAACCAATTATTCAATGATTCATCCTGGGGATAGTGGTTAACAAAAACAATGGGAGTGGTGTTAGGAATGGTTTTTAAAACCGAATCCAGCCAAACAATATTCTCTCTTGGAATCTGGCCCGGTCCCATGCGCATATTGGGCCCACAGTGGGTACCCACAAAGGCAAAACCATTTTTTGTAAAATAAAATGTCTCACTGCCAAAAACTTTTTTAAATGTGTTGGCACCACTTTCCGACCAACCACCATCGTGGTTACCGGGAACGATGTACCAGGGTTTATCAAGACTATCAAGAATTTTTTTTGCTAACGCAATTTCTTCATCCGAACCAAATTCCGTGATATCACCGGATAAGATCACAAACTGAATTAATCTATTTTCATTGATATCTTTTACAGTCCTGCTCAGATCTTCAGCAGCTGTTGAACTGCCTATATGTGTGTCGCTCACATGAGCAAAGGTGATCTTTTCAGATTGTGCAATAACCAATAAAAAGGAACTAGAAAACCAAAAAGTCAGAAAGAAGTTTTTCATTTGAGAGAAATTATATGAATGAACAAAAAACCCACGCTGACCGTGGGTTTAATTGTAGTTCTGCTTTGCTTATTATTTGTTAAGTAGAAAAGAAATATAGGGTTTTCTTGGGGCGTCCGTACGGCCCTTATAACCCAAAGCGAATGCGGTGTATACTCTTTGATTTAAAATAGTATTGCCGCTGGTATAAGTTGCCAATGCAGCAGTTGAAGGATCCGCACCTGCTTCTCTTACTGTCCATGCGAGAGCGGGCGCATAGGTAGATACAGTAAAATAATCGCTACTGGTCAAATAGGCAATATTAGATGCTACCAATGTTGTTCCGTAATAAAGATCAACTGCCGGTACGTTTGGCATCAGGTTTACAAACCTGTGTTTGGCAAGGCTTGTATCTGGTTTGGTTAAATCATCTATCAATAAAAGAACTTTTGAATTGGAACCGGTGTCAGTTATATGTGCTGTATAATAGGTATTTGGAGCCAAATTTATCATATCTCTAACCAGGATTATAGAATCTGAGTTTGTTCCTTTTTTAGGAATTGTTACCCAGAGCGATGAGCTACCTTCCTTCATGGGAATATAGTCATTGGAACTACCGCCACCTGTATTATAACCGCCGCCGGGAAAAGGAGTACGGCCGGTAATAACATTACTTACTCTTTGACCGTTTATCAGTATCTGCACCTGCGGATTGCTGGCATAACCCGATACATAATTAACCTTTAAAAAAGGACTGTTTCCATCTAACATTTCAACAGGAGCTGTCAGCTTTATTTCTTTATCACAAGCGGTGAGAAGAAATGCTGTTGAAAAAAGAAATCCACTTATTATTAATATTTTTTTCATTGTATAATTTTTTTATGGCATTGCAAACCAGATCTTTTCCTCGGGATTTGCATGATAATTAATATCAGTTGCACCAATTCGTTTTAACTCGTTTATATTCCACACGGTTTCTGAATTAAACCTTGGGTAATACCTGTAAATCAATTCTCCATTATTATCCTGGAACAGATCGGTACCGCTCGGTGGAGTAAATTCTGCGTACACCTGTCCACTCCCCGAAGGATCGGCATCAATGTAATGATAACGTCTCATGTCTACCCAGGTTTCCAATACTCCCCAGCCAAATAAGGCTATATATTTTTGTACCATGATCTTGGATAAAGTAAGATCGTTAGCGCTTGCCGGAACAACATTTGGATCTGCCAGGTAACTATCACGAATAGCCGCCGTAAGCTCCATACCACCAGGAATATTTACATTAAAAACCTCCATAAGCATATCAAAGTGTTGACGGATACCCTCTTTATAAGCAATTAAGGCCGTTCCCTTGTCACCTTTTTTAAATGCGGCTTCAGCTTTCAAAAAATGCATTTCTGCAGCAGTCATAATAGGGAAGGGTGCGTCGTTCCTGAAAATAAACCTTGGCAAAATTCCCTGGCCAGTTGTTCCCGCAGTATTGTTTGCTGTAGGATTTTGACTGATTCCCCAGAAATTCTCGGGTCTGTCAGCAACAGCTAACGCTGCTTGTCCTTTAACAGGCTCAACACCCTTAAAGGTTCCATTGGTATTCAAACGCAATAAGTAGATAGCTCTCGGATCCTGTGTTCCACCAAATGAAGAATTGGTACCATTTAATAAATCAGCAATGTACTTTCCCTGCCGAATAGCTGTAGGTGTCAGCGTACTTGCAGAAGAAAGGTTGCCCCTGAACGGTCCAAAGAAATTATTTGTTTGGCTGAGATTTGTTGCTGCAAATTTAACCATGGCATCATCTGCATTATCCGTCATGGCCAGGTTAGCATGATAGATCACAGAATCTTCATTGTACAATGCAGCCTTGTTGGAATAGCGGTTATAGACCCTGGCCAAAAGACCATGTGTGAATTTTTTCCATTTTTCCACGTCACCATTATAAAAGAATGCATCGCCTTTGGCAAGATTTGCCTGGCTAGCGTTATCGCCTGTGTTATTCAGGTTTTGAAGCGCTTCGCCGCAAAGTTTTTTTACATAGGAATATACCTCGTCCTGTGTATCATATTGAAAGGTGATCTTATCAGTTCTAAATGCTTCTTCCAAAATCACATTATCATAATAGTCAGTCAGGATCAGCCAGCTCCACGCTTCTATAGCTTTACCCACACCAACATAGTCCCATTTCTTTTCTTCAGTTGCCCATTTGATCATCATTTGATTATTCTGACCAATATCATAATAATGCATACGCCAGGTTGATTGTGCCACGTCAGCAGCACTGTTGGTGTAACCCATGCGATCAAAGTTGCTATTGGTTAAATAATACTGCCAGTTTTGGATATAGGCACCTGCATATCGTATATCATTCATGGTGCCATGACCAGCATAGTTAGCTGCCATTGCCGAAATGATCTGTGGCAGTAATTCTTCTGGCGGTACCCTTACACTTGCATTGGGATTTTGATAAGCTTCATCTATTTTCTTTGAACACGAAAAGCTGGTAAAGGCAATCAAACAAATAATACCTGCTTTAATAATATTTTTTTTCATGAATCTGTTCTTTAAACATTAAAAATTTGCTCTTAAACCAAGATTTACACTTATTGGTGTACCTACTGTTCCGTAGTCAAAACCAAACGCCCCTACACCACGGCTGCCTGCTGAAACACCACTTACTGCAGGATCTGCACCTGTATAATTGGTAATTAAAATCAGGTCGTTACCGGTAACAAATGCACTCAGTGATTTTAAGAATCCAAGATTTCTGATGGCACTGGCGGGGAATGTATAGCTCAAGGTTATATCTCTTAATCTTAACCAATTCACGTCTTTTTCTACAAAGGCTTCTTCAGGCATTGTAGTGAAATAGTTCTGGTTGGTATAAGGAGTAATAGCAATGGTATTTACTGTAGGTGTTTCAGTGTTTTCAAGACCATCCTGCAAAACGCCTGTAACTATGCGTGGGGTGGTTCTGTCTGTTGTTCTAAGACTTCTGCCAGACCTCGTCATGAACATTTCCGTTGCATTGTAAATATCGCCACCCACTTTAAGATCCCATAACATGGTAAACCGAAGATTCTTATAAGAAAGAGTATTAAACCAGCCAAGTGTAAAATCAGGGTTTCTGTCGCCCAGAATAATGAATGGTGCACTTGCTGGCATAACCAATGGTAAACCAGTTGTAGGGCTTATTAAAATTTCGCCTTTATTGTTTCTTTGGTAACCTAAACCTGTTATGGTGGTTGTTGGTCCACCAACTTTCAAACCTCCACGGGCATTTCCGTACAGCCAGGTATCGGAGATATAAAACTCCGGAACGTTAGCAGGTAAACCAGTTACCTCGTTACGCATACGGTTAAAATTGAAACGTGTGTTCCACCTGAAATCCTGTGTAGAAACCGGCGTGGCATCTACCGCAATTTCTATCCCGGTATTTTTATTGGAACCAACATTCAATGTATTTAAAACGAAGCCCGTACCATAACTGGCCCTGAAGTTTTCTACAATCAGGTTTGTATTCTCTGTGTTATAATAGGTAAAATCCAGGTTTAAACGACTGTTAAAGAAGCGCAATTCTGTACCTAATTCGTATGTTTTTTGTTTTTCGGGGCTCAACAACGGGTTGGCATTGGTAAAGCCATAATACCATCCGCCACCACTTCCTATATTCTGATTAAAGATGGATTGGTTAGCATATGGAGCACTGGAACGGGCCGTGCTTGCCAGCGAACCCCGAAGTTTGAAGTAGTTCATCACGTTACTGTTCTTGATCTGCGGAATCAGATCAGACACCATGATACTCAAGCTACCGGCAGGATAATTATAATTTCTGAACTCTTTAGGGAAAATAGAAGATTCCTCGAAACGGTGTGAATAGGTTAAGAAGACGGCACTTTTCCAGCCTATGGATGCTTCACCAAAATAAGCTGCCTGCCTGTTGCGGCTATAGTTTGGCAAACCATTACGTACCATGTTCAGGTTCCTGAAACGTGTTGTAGGATCGGATACCGTAGAATCTTTCGAATTGAAACTGCTAAGGTTAGTACCGTAAACCGTTGTCATTTGTGTTTCATAATCCTGCCACATATTTCCGACCATTATTCTTCCTGTGAAATCACCAATTGTATGACGTGCAGTTGCAGTTAACGTATGGTTATAACCGTAATAACGCTGGTAATAGTTGGTTTGTGCACCTTTTAACGGACGAGTTAAAATGGAGGACATCGAATCATACCTGGTTAACCCGTCTGTTTTATAGGTATCATAACCAAAACGGCCAGATAAGGATAACCATTTAAAAGGGTTGATGTTTACACCCATCGTAGCAATCATCCTGTCTGTCTGGTCAAAACCCTGGTTTTTGTTCACATTAAAATAAGGGTTGTCAATTTCTCCGTTTGGATTGGCTGCATAAAGAGGTTTTTTGTTACCTTCTGCATCTGTCCAATCTGTAACATCATTATCAGCAGGCCATACCAAAAAATTCAACAAATAGCTGGCTGCACCACGTAAGGGCTTCTCGTTTGTACTTCTTATGTAAGAAAAAGAAGGAGAAATATCTATGTACTTCCCAATTTTTGTGAAGTTGGAAATCCTGGCGTTATATTTTTTGTAGGTATTATTTGGAATGGAACCATCCTGTAGAAAGGCAGAACCTGAAAAACGGAAGCTATAGTTTTCTTTTCCGAATTCTGCACTTACATTATGCGTTTGGGCAAAACCCGTCTTAAAGAAGTCTTTGATGTCGTTATCATAAATGGTACTTGTATCAGTGAAAGCTGGACCAAAAAAGCTAAAAATATCCTGGTCCACACCATTTGTTCCACCCATGTATAACCGTTGAAATTCTGGGATACGTGTAATTTTCTGAATCCGGAATGCATTATCATAGCTAACCTGGGTTCTGCCGGCAGTATTAGCACGTTTTGTTGTTATAACAATTGCGCCCGAGCTAGCCTGGCTTCCGTAAAGGGCTGTAGCCTCAGGACCTTTCAAAACTGTTATCGACTCAATATCATTTGGGTTAAGATCCGCAATGCGGTTAGTATAATCGTTACCACGGTTTTCTACACCTGGTGCCGTGTTGGGACGGGCACCAAAACCTATGTTAGGATCGTTTTCACCAATGCTTGAATTATCTACTATAATACCATCAATAACAAAAAGCGGAGAATTGTTCAATGCTATGGAGTTAAATCCCCTTAATACCAGCTGCGATGAGGAACCTGCCATACCACTGGTAGGTGTAATAGTTATACCTGCCACCCGGCCCTGTAAACTATTTACAAAATTTTCCCTTTGGCTTTCCTGGACTTCAGATCCACTAACCTTTTGTACCGAATAACCCAATTCCTTGGGGTTTCTCTTGATATCCATGGCCGTTACAATCACTTCTTCCATGGCTTGCTGTGTGCTTTTTAATTGAAGACTAATTGTTGTTCTGTCACCAACCAACATTTCTGTTGCAGTGTGACCAACATAACTGAAACGTAGGGTTTCATTGGGACCAGCCAAAATGGAGTAAAAGCCGGATGCATTGGTTTGCGATATCCGGTCTGTACCTTTTACAGTAACAGTTACACCACTCAGGGGTTTGTTGTCGGCGCTGGAAGTAACTGTCCCACTGATTGTTTTTTGCTGCGCAAAGCCGGAAAAACATACCAGCAGCAATCCGAGATTCAGGACAGCAAAGCAGAGAATTTTTCTCATAACAAGCTTGATTCTTTAAGTAGTTAAAAAAATATTGGTACTGAGTACCTTGGTTTTCAAAGGGTCGGAAATAGGTTAAAGCACCTTAATACCCGCTTTTATATAAGGTTCCAAAATCGGGTCGGTAGGTGGCAATTCAGTTATTAACGTGTCAATCTTTTTTATATCACAAACCTGTATAGGTTGTTGCGAATTGATTTTTTCTGCAATGGTCAGGCACACCAGCCTTTGCGACGATTCGATCATTGCCTTTTTGATCTGCACCACATCCCAGTCATTATCCGACACACCATTGTCCAGATTGATCGCATTGATTCCTAAAAAACACAAATCGGTTCTTAACTGCCTGATGCGGGAAATAGCTTCCAGCCCTACTGTGATCTTGGAGTTTTTCGAAATCTTGTCGCCAATAACAATTACATCAATATTGGGATGGTTCATGTATTCATAAATAGCCGGAATGCTGCCTGAAATGAATGTCGCATGTAACTCAGGCGGAAGGCTTTTAGCCAGCTCTATAATAGTGGTTCCCCCGCCGGTTAATACAAACATTCCGTCTTTTATCAGGGTAGATGCTTTTTGTGCTATGATCCTTTTTTGCGTATAGGAATAAACGTCTTTAGAAGACTGGTTTCCATGATGAAATGAAGGGGAAAGTGCGCCCCCATGCACCTTTATCAATTTACCTGCTTCGGCCAATTCCTGCAGATCCCGACGTATAGTGTCGTCCGAAACGTTGATGTGCTGACTAAGGTCTGTGGACAATACTTTATTGTGAAGATTAACCTGGTGCAGTATGTAGGCTTGTCTTTCTCTTTTAAGCATCGTTAGTCTTTAACTTTTTCAAAATAATGGAAAACCTTGCATAAACCCGCAAAAATTTTAGCGTTTTCTTAATATTCTATAAAAAACTTCGGTTTATCCACAAATATTGCAGGTTTATGCAGGTTGTATGCGGATTTTGTTTTATACAATACTCACTGTTCATGCACGACCTGCATAAAGATTTACTTTCGCCGGTTTTTTACAGAAGTCGTTTATTTGCACCACGTTATGAAATCACCTGTAAGCAAGTCTTAATTATGGCAGCAATTATTATAACCATCTTTATAATTGGATACTTCATCATTGCTCTTGAACACAAATTCAGAATTAACAAAGCCGCTATTGCTTTAGTAACAGGTATTTTATGCTGGACCGTGTATATTTTATCTTCAACAAGTGCAGAAGCTGTGGTAGAGTCCTTAACCCATCACCTGGGAGACTTATCGCAGATTCTTTTCTTTTTATTGGGAGCCATGACCATTGTGGAGCTGATAGATGCTCATGACGGGTTTGAGATCATTACAACCCGCATCACTACAAAAAATAAAAAAAAACTTATCTGGATCATCAGTCTTCTTACATTTTTCCTTTCAGCAGTACTTGATAATTTAACCACTACCATAGTAATGGTTTCACTGGTTAAAAAATTAATGAAAGATCGAAATGATCGCCTGATGTTTGTTGGTGCTATTGTGATTTCTGCAAACGCCGGTGGTGCTTGGTCGCCAATTGGTGATGTTACAACCACCATGCTTTGGATTGGCGGACAAATAACAGCCGGCAATATTATAACTAAACTGATCCTGCCTAGTATGGTTTGCATGGTGGTACCAACGCTGATTTTACAAACTATTTTAAAGGGTAATGTTGACCCTCCGGAAGACAGTGCGCCTACTGTTAGCAAATATGAAAAGAATGAAACTCATAGGAATATTGTTTTTTTCAGTGGCATTGGAATACTGTTGATGGTACCGGTTTTTAAAACGCTGACGCATCTGCCTCCATTTATGGGCATGCTATTGGGTCTAGGTTTTTTATGGATTTTGGTTGAATTGCTGCATAGCGATAAAGATGAAGAAGACAGGAATTTTTTTACCGTTACCTATGCGTTAAGAAAAATTGACACCCCAAGTATTTTATTTTTCCTGGGTATACTTTTGGCGATTGCGACTCTTGAATCAACCGGTCAGCTACAACTACTGGCGGCTACACTCGACACCAAACTGGAAAATCAAAACCTGATCGTAATAAGTATTGGTTTGCTTTCTGCCATAGTTGATAACGTGCCCCTGGTTGCAGCATCTATGGGCATGTATAGCTTAGAACGTTTTCCTACGGATCATTATTTCTGGCAATTTTTAGCTTATTGTACCGGTACCGGGGGAAGTGCTTTGATCATTGGATCTGCGGCAGGAGTTGCCGCAATGGGAATTGAAAAAATTGATTTCATGTGGTACCTCAAACGAATCAGTTGGTTGGCTTTAGTGGGGTATTTTGCTGGTGCAGGCATTTATATATTAATGCATGGCTGATCATTCAAACAACTCATATTTTGTTTTAGGTCGCCGGTTTTCCAGCCATTGAAAATTCTCAAGCTTCATTTCTGAGGGACGTTTTTGTGAAATAGGGAAGAGGGTTCCTTTAACAGATCTCCGCAATACAACTTTATTAATTTCCCCTTTTAAAAAGTACACATCCAAAAGGTCGCTGTTCGTTTTATTTACACTGGTAAAAGCACTATCATCGTCCTGGATAAAATAAACCGATTCGGCTGCACCCCGGGCATTAACAGAATCAATCACCCCGTCAAGAAAATAGCCATCCATCCTGGTTGACTTTACCTGGTTATAAATTCCTGCCTGAACTTCATTCACCATCAAACTGTTTTCAAAGGACCTGATGCGATCTGCTTTTTTATTTTTTGTGTATAGGTAAATAGTATCGCCTGTCATTTGACTTTTACGGCTCCATACCACAGGATTTTGATACAACTGGAAAACTGAATCTTTAAATGTATAGAAAAGACTATCGCTTACCGCCTGCATGGAATCGGAGAAAATACGTACATGGCGGAAGGCTTCAAAATACCGGTTGTTGCTATCTTTTTCATTAAGAGCCAATTCTTTTAAAATACTATCCTGTCCTTTATACAGTTCGGTTAACCTGGCTGAAAACAAAGTATCTGCAGTAATGTAAATAGAATCTTTTTCCTGCTTAATGATCATCAAAGGTTTTTGTGTAGCCAGGTAAGCACTTGTTTTTTTATTGGCAAAAATCCTGTTGGCCAATATATTTACTCCTTGCGCTGTATCTATTAACACCCCGCGACCTTCAATTTGAATTATGCCGGTTGAGTCATCGCTGGCAATATGATCTCCAGTGATAAAAAGTGCTTTGTCGTTTATGGTTGTACGTGAGGTAAATTCAGTTTTGCGGTTGGCAACATCGTAATACCCTTCCCGGGTTTTAATTTCTCTTTTGGTGCTATCAACAATATAGGTTTCAGCAATAAACCGGGCAACCTGTGTTTCCGAATTATATAAAAGAGAATCAGTTTTTAAATAATAGGCCGGGTCTTTGAGTTCAACGTTTCGTTTAAAATAAATATCCCGGATATCGGTGTAATAAATTCCTTCTGTACTTGTTAATACCGATTTTTTGTTGACCACCCGGCCACCGTTTTTGTAAGTGCCGATTTTATTGGCTACGTCATATTCAAGGTCTTTTGTTGTAAGCGTTGCATGCCCGTCGGTGAGTTTTACATTACCGGTGAGATAGGCCATTTTCTGGTCGCTGAGGTACCGCAGGTAATTTGACCAGACATGCGTGGTATCACTGTCATTGATATGCACATTACCAAAAGCTTCAAACACTTTTGTCTGGCTGTTGATGATGCAGCTATCGCAATAAAATAAAGTAGTGCCTTGTCTTAATTGAACATTTCCGGCAAGTACCTGCAGGTTGTTTCCTGCATTGGATGATTTTAAATATAACCGGTCAGCATCAATTATATCAACCGATTGTACGGGCTGAGTTGTCACCTGTGCAAAGCTGCTGTAATTGCAGGTCAGCAAAAAGATTGTAAATAAAAAAGAGAAGTATGTTTTCATCTTATTGCCGTACAGGAATGGTATCTTTTACTAAAGGCGAAGTTAAAGGCTCACCTTTGTTTTTACCTCCGAATACAGAAATATTAACGTAGCGTTTTGGGTGAAGTCTAATATCATCAAACAGGATTTCCGCACTTAGTGCAACTGTATTCAGGCGACTTGCCATACCGTCAAGGCGGTCGTACAGGGCCCTGTCATTCATTAGCATACCCAGCGTACCCTTGTTTGTGTTGATATTACTGATGGTGCTTCTTAATTCTTCAATTGTTCCCTGTAATGCCGCCACAGTTCCATCTATATTAGCATTAGCCAGTTTTGAAGTCATTACCTCAACATTACGGATTGAGCTGGTAACTGCATCATTGTTACGGGCAAGATTGGCAGTAACAGAATTTATGTTGCCAAGTGATTGTGCCAACAAACCATTTTGGGCATTGAGCATTTGTTGCAAATGGGCTGAAGAAATGGTTAGCTGGGCTATAAGAGTTCTTAAATTATTTCTTGTGTTCGGATCGAAGATGTCATTCATAGACCCGATCGTTATTTTTAATGAATCCAGGGTTTCATTAACCCGGGTAATTGTTGGAGTTACCTGGGCTTTGATATCGCTCATTAATCCTTCATCCAGTCTTGTTGAAATGGTGTCTCCACTAGCCAGGTATTGATTGGCGTCTCCCTTTGTTATGTTTATAAACGAACCACCAACCAATGGACCATCAATAAAGGCAATTGAATTTTCAGGAATGCTAACATCACGGGACAAATGTATTTCAACAACAATTTTATTGACTTCCTTATCTTTTGGATTCATGGAATAAACAGTGCCGACGGGCAAGCCGTTAATTTTTACAGCATTTGATTTTTCCAGCGCACCAATATTGGAGAACTCGGCAAAAAGAACAGGAGTTTTAGAGAAAAGACTTTTTCCTTTTAAAAAATTAAATCCTAAGACAAGAATTAATATAGATACGATAGCCAGTAAGCCTACCTTGGTTTCATTACTTAATTTCATGTAAATCGTTCATTTTTGTTTCTGCATTTCATGTTACACATCCTTCAAAATCATCATCGCTTCTGATTTGGCTGGATTCATGAAAATATATCCCGGTGCTATGGTATTGCCTAATCCTTCTCAAAATAAGCAATAAATTTTCAACCTGATAACTCAAATCACAGGTAATATGGTTAAGGTTAAAAAACCATACCACACCAATAATTTTAAATATCCGGAAATTAAAACGCCGGGTTAACCCGGCGTTCCTGATTTAAGATGTATTTCGTTAACGTGAAATGGCATGTTCATCAGCCGCCTGTAAAAAAGACGTACTTACTGTTTTACCTTTAGGACTGCTGAATCTACCCTTATCCGTGATCGTTTGTTTTTTCTCTAACCAATCAACATAATTTTTTAGTGCATTGGTAATGCAAACTGCAATTTCCTGCTGGCCGGCTTCGCTATTCAAATATTCTTCTTCCTGCGGATTGGTGATAAAGCCGGTTTCAACCAGGATGCTTGGCATAGCTGTAGCCTGTAATACCCAAATACCAACCTGGCGTTGACGAGGACCACCACTTACTCGTCCAACCCTTTCAAATTCACTTTCCACCATATTGGCCAATGTTGCACTGCGTTTTCCAAATTGTTTTGTTTTAACCAGGGAAAGCGCAACAAACTCCGGTGAGTTTGGATCAATATCGCCATATTTCTCTTTATAATTTTCTTCGGCCAGCATTGGGGCATTTTCACGTACAGCTACCTCTTTATCATCTCCTTTATGTGCACCCCAGATATAGGTTTGTGTTCCTTTGGTAGTTGTATTGGGTACCTCGTAGTGACGGTATTTTGCAACCTTCCTTGTATGCTTTTTTCTTTTTTTACCTTTTCCCGTATAATAAACTTCTGTTTTATAACCTAAAAATTGTCTTTTTTGAATGGGAGGCATTGCATTCACATGGATGGAAACAAACAAATCACCCCGGTTCTGGTTAGCTATATCGGCCCGCTGATGCAGGTCTGTAATAAATTTGGTTGGGCGGGTTTCTATGATTTTTACATTTGGTATTTCTTTATCGACCATTGACACCAGCTTCTTAGAAATATCGTAGCAGATTTCATCTTCATAAGAATACGAACCCCTGGCACCATTATAGCCACCATTTTTCATTATGCCATGCCCGGCATCAATAATAATTGTTTTTAAAACTTGTTGTTGAGGTTCTACTTTAGTAAATGATAGTAATAATGCAGCACCTGCACTAATAGAAAGGAGTACTAAAGTTTTTTTAAGCATATCAGATTTTTGTTTGCGGTTTAGGAATCTTCACAAATACTTTAAGTTCCAAAGGGTTATTTTTGTTTCCGTCCTTATGACGGTACTGCACAAATTTATGCGAAAATTTTTCTGTTTTGTGTTTGCTTCATTGAGTTTTTGCATTGCCATAACGTGGAAGAGTGAAGCCCGTCGTACATCACCTGTCGAAATTTACAGCACTTTAACAACTGATACAATACCCCGTACTCAAAAGGATTCCATTCTACGAGCAGATTCTATTGCTACGGATACGTTGCCAACGGCAAACAAGGATTCTGTTGTAACAGATACATTATATAACAGGACCGACACTTTACCACCGGTACCCCAGGTTGATACCTTTTCGATAAAACTTTCAAAAGACACCTTGGATGCCCCCGTTGATTATGAAGCGCAGGACAGTGCTGTTTTACTGGTAAAGGATAAAATGTTTTTACTTTATGGTGCAACCAAAACTACCTATAAAGATGTAACATTAACCGCGCCTCGGGTTGTCATAGATCAGCAAACTCAAATTGTTACTGCTTATAATTCAAGGGACAGTTTAGGAAATGTTATAACAAGAGCAAGATTTCAGCAGGGTACAGAGCAAAACTTTGAAAGTGATACCATCACCTATAATTTTAAAACACAAAGGGGTCTTACTAAAAACACCTATACCAAGCAAGATGAAATGTGGGTGCAGGCTGATCTAATCAAAAAAGTAGATGCCAACACCACCTTTGCACGTCATGTAATAATGACCACCTGCAATTTTGATGAACCGCATTTTGGGTTTGTAAGCAGCAAAGGAAAATTTATCAATAAAAAAGTGGCCATAACAGGTCCCATTCATCCTGAATTTGAAGGTGTGCCCATTCCTATTTATTTGCCTTTTGGAATTTTTCCATTAAACCCGGGAAGGCACTCAGGAATATTGGCCCCGGAATTTACTGTTACAGAGCAGTTTGGTATTGGCCTTACCAATGGTGGTTATTATCATGTGCTGAACGATTACCTTGATGTAAAAGTGCTGGGAGATATTTATTCCTATGGTGGCTGGCGACTGAATCTGAATCCAACTTACCGCAAGCGGTATAAATATTCAGGTTCGTTTAACGTAAGCCTTCAACACACCAAACTGAATTTTAAAGGAGATCCTGATTATAGTCTTACCAAAACATTTAATGTTTCATGGAACCACAGTATGGATAGCAGGGCAAAACCCGGTACCAACTTCGGGGCCAGCGTAAACCTGGGCTCGATGAAGTATAACCAGTATGTTCCAAATAATCCCAGGAGAAACATAAGTAACAACCAGGCTTCTTCTATCAACTATTCAAGAACATGGTCTGGTACAACTCCAATTAATTTAACCCTAAGTGCCAACCAAAGCCAAAACAGCAATAGCGGTGTAATGAATATTACCTTGCCTGATGCAGGTTTTAATATTGCTACGTTCTATCCATTCCAGCGTAAAGAGGTAACCGGCACTCCAAAATGGTACGAAAAAATAGGGGTGGGTTACCAGGTATCAGCCCGTAACCAGGTTTCATTTGTCGATACTTTGATCAAATCTTTTGGAAGTGTATTAGATACCATGCAATGGGGAGCCCAGCATCGCTTTCCAATCAACCTTTCGTTACCACCATTAGGAAAATTTATTGCATCCCCATCCATTTCATATGAAGAAACCTGGCTGCCGCAACGAATAAGAAGAAGATGGAACGGCGCAGATAATAAAATTGACACCATTTCTATAGAAAAAGGTTTGTTTACTGACAGGAGGTTAAGTTTTGGAGTGGGGGTGAATACAACTATTTACGGGAAAGTACAGTTTAAAAATGCAAAACTGAGTGCTATTCGTCATGTGGTTCGTCCAACAATAAGTTTTAATTACCAGCCCAACTTATCAAAAAATAAATTTGATCTTATCCAGATTGACAGTACAGGAAAACGTTTTAATCCCTTTTCACAATTTGACATCAACCAGATATACCGGGGTTATGGTTATGGCAAGTTTGGAGGTATGAGTTTTGGTATTGACAATAACCTGGAAGCAAAATGGAAAGGGAAAAAAGACTCCATTCCAAGAACCATTCGTTTAATCGATGGCTTCGGTTTTCAAAGTGCCTATAACTTTTTACAGGATTCACTAAAACTCCAGCCATTTAATTTATACCTGAGAAGTACTCTTTTTGAAAAAATAAGTATCACGGCACAAGGTGTACTGGATCCTTACCAGGTTGATACGTTGGGAAGACGTATCGATCGTTTTATATTCCAGGGTGACCGGTTGTCTTTGGGTCGAATCAACAGTGGTAGCATCTCTATGTCAACCCAATTTCAAAGCAAGCCCAGAGATCCTAAACAAGCACCCAATCCTAATTCAGAATTGAACCGGGGCATTAGTGACCCAACGCTATTGCAGGACCGTCAATTGTTGGAAGATTATATGCGGAGGAACCCTGCAGAATTTGTTGATTTTAATATTCCCTGGTCATTGAACATTTCATTTTCTTTGAATTTCAGCAAGACCTACAGAGTTGAAAAGAAAGCATTTGAAACAAATATCAATTCCAGTTTTTCATTCAATAACAGCTTTAGTTTAACACCCAAGTGGAACTTTTCAACTACCGGTTTTTATGATTTTGACACCAAGAAGCTAACACAATTCACCATGTCCATCAGCCGTGATATGCACTGCTGGCAGATGTCCATCAACGTTACACCTATTGGAGATTACAGGTATTTCAATATTACCATAAGCCCAAAATCTTCTATTCTTCAGGATCTGAAGGTGAATCGCACCAGGACGTTTGTAAACTTTTAATGCTGCAGGTAATAGTTTTTCATAACCTGGAAAACTTCTTCCTTTAGTTCACCCGTTTTTTTTCCTGTAGCCGGTATGGGGGGCAAAAAATGCATTTCCACCGGGTGGGGCCAGAAGAAAAATGTTTTGTGCGTAGGAAGAACTTTTGTTGTATTAAATATGACGGCAGGGATAATAGACTTACCCGTTTCGGTAGCCAGTTTAAATGCCCCGTCGTGAAAACGTTGTAAGGGTTCTTTGGTCTTATTTCGTGTGCCTTCGGGGTAAATACACATATGCAATCCCATTTCAAGTACCTCTTTCATTTTATTGTAGCTTGCCCGGCGGCTTTCTTCACTTTTTCTGTCAACCAGCACACTCCCTCGTGTATAGATCATACCAAAGAACGGGATCTTTGCCATTTCAATTTTGGCAATCGTTTTATTGGCACCAGGTATGGCAGGGCTTGACAGCGGAACATCCATGAATGAATTATGATTGCACACAACAATGTAGGCTTCGCCTTTTTTAAAATTTTCTCTGCCCTTAATAATCCTTCTTACACCAATCATTACAAAAAAGAACGTCATCCACACATCAAATATCCTAAAGGTATAAATGGTTTTCTTGGGTTCTTTCCATAATCCAGTTATCCATATAGGAACAAAAATGATCAATAAAGAGACTGCAAAAACTAAAAGTGCCCAAAAGGCAAATATGCGTCCTAAACTATTTTTTATAAAACTCATGCGTGCAGATTACAGGGCCCAGTCAATTGGATCTTGTCCGTGTTTAATTAAATAACTATTGGTTTTGGAAAAATGCCGGCATCCAAAAAAACCATTATTAGCTGCTAGTGGCGATGGATGGGCCGCCTTCAGAATATGATGTTTTTGGGTGTCGATCAATTGAATTTTTTCCTGCGCAAATTTACCCCACAAAAGAAAAACCACATGTTTTTTATGTTCCGATATCGTACTGATGACGCAGTTTGTAAATAAATGCCAACCAATTTTTGAATGACTCATGGGTTCGCCGGCACGAACGGTTAACGAAGCATTAAGTAGCAGTACGCCTTGCACCGCCCATTTGGTAAGGTCGCCATGTTTGGGAATAGGTACTCCCACATCATTACTAAGTTCTTTAAAAATATTAATCAGCGATGGAGGTTCAGGTATTCCTTTTGGAACAGAAAAACTTAATCCCATGGCCTGTTTTGGTCCGTGATAGGGATCTTGTCCAAGTATCACAACTTTTACTTCAGTAAAAGGGGTTTTATCAAAAGCATTAAAAATTAAAGGACCGGGAGGGTATATGGTTTTGCCTTGAGATTTTTCAGTTTTAAGATGATCAACAATTTGTTTGAAGTATGGTTTTTTGAATTCGTCTTTCAATACATTTTTCCAGGAATCCTCAATCTTAACGTTCATCTATATTTTTAAATGAAGATATTGATAAGGAAGAGAAAAAAGCGGTTAAGTATGCAATCCATAACGAAGACGAAACGGGAGTCTTCTACAAAGAGCCCTACTGGGCAAAGAAAATAAGGAGTGAGTTATCCGGTAGAAGGAATGACCGAACTCCCGGATAAATAAAAAGCCGCATTTTAATTCCTGCAGCTTTACTTATCGTTTAAAAAAGAATCAATCATGTCTGCTCGTTCCTGTTCTTCACTGTACTTTTTATATTCCAGTAAAAACAAACCTGAAATGATAATTGACAGGCCAAAGGCAACTTCTTGTACCAGCGCTGTCAGATCATTAGCTATTTCCATTAAGTACATAACCACCACTTTAAGGGTAAAGAATCAAATGTTTTGCCAAGACAATTGGATGGGGAAATGCTTTTTACAGGAAGGAGTGTACATTAAAGTTATCGAAAATAGACCGAACTCCAATGCTGTGTGAACGTATAAGCTGCTGTCTGGCTGATAGCATTCACACCTAAAGGATAAACAATTCATATAATTTTTAATAAGAGAGGAATCATTAAAAAATCTGTTAGAAAAATGGTTGGCAAGTGTTGTGCACGTTCTACAATCGCATCAACGAAAAAATATAAACCTTTAAATTTTTATAAGAAGAGTACATTGGGTACGCCAGCTTATAAGAGGCTTTAATTAGCCAAACAAAAAGCTTTTATCAATTTTGATTTTGCTGGCAATATCCTCACACAGAAATTTTGTCGTCTTTGTTACTGTATTGAACAGCAAGTAATGATCATTTAAACAAGGGTGTTTTTGATTCTTTGTAATTTTATACG
>DASTMJ010000235.1:0-4928 GCA_035714205.1 Flavisolibacter sp.
ATTAAAACCGATTCGTTTGAATTCTGTTTGTATCGAATTTTTTGCATTATCCAGATAGCCCTGGTTCTCCCAAACGGCAATTGTTATAACTATTAAGTTGTCTTCGTTGTCCTTTTGTTCAAATGCATCTCCTTTAACATAACCCGGAAGCTGGCTCACAAAATTTCTATTGTAATTCATCTTTTGTTTGAAGGCTTCAGAATGATTTTTGGGTACGTAAAATTTGTCGATTAGGCTAATCTGTGATGCGTTTGCCTGTGTTTCCATGCGAACTTTTTTTGATCAGGCAATAATACCAGCCAAACACAAACAGGCCAATCCAATTCTTGCTGTTTTTACTATTCCTGGCTGACAACTTTTGGCTATTTTTTATCCGTTTTGGCTATTGCAGGATTGTTTGGAATCCCGCCATTATGCCTGGTTGGCTTTCCTTCCTAAGATGTGAATTAAGGCAAGTAAAGGAACTTTACGATATAATAGATATCAACTGAGAGAAAAAGAGCCAATAAAACCAAATACAGTTTGCTTTTGGCATGGCTTCCAAAGATCCCTCCTATAGAAAAACAAGTTCCCAGGAAAAGAATTACAAAGCCGATTACCGCGGCATAACTCAACACAAAGTATGTATCATGCAGGTGCATATCTATTGTGCCGCTGCTGTAACTGGCTGTTTCAGAAAATAAAAGGATGAGTAAGACAATGCCAATAGATAAGGCAATCAATGCTCCCTTCATAACATAAAATTAGGGATGGCTACGAAAAACCAGTTTTTAGTCATCTAATCCTTTACCCTCAAATATTTTTGGAGCGCATTTTTCAATCCTGCCTTCTCTTGTCTGAGGCTGTTTTGCTGATGAAAAATACAATAGATAACCTCTTTGTCGCCCAGGCGTTAAACCGTAAAAAGCTGCTTTTAATTTTTTATCGAGTTTAAGTTTCTTCTCAAATTCTTCGGGCATATTAAAATCTGATGTTTTTTTGAACGTTACTTTCAGTCCTGATTTTTCTATCTGGATAGCTTCTTTGATATACTCTTTAATGACCGGTTTGAGGCTTAAAATTTCATCAAGGTTTCTGAACCTTATCTGCCGCCTGTCCTGAACGTTTTCGGTCTGTTGAATCAATATGCCTTCTTTATCGTTGATTAAAACACCTTTAAAAAAAAGAAGGGCACAATACTCTTTAAACCCGTGAATTAAAACCACGTTGTTATTTTGGTAGGTGTAACAAGGATGCATCCATTTATACTCTTCCTTCAACTTGCATTCGAGCACCATACTTCTCAGTACGGTCATTTCTTCCCGCCATTTTTTGGCTTTAGATAAAAACGCATCAACCTTTGGATCCATGGGTAGTGTATTGAAGGTTTACAATAATTTTCCTGTTCGGCGGCCTGTAATACCAGGATATAATTGCCAGTACAAGTAACAGGGCAGGACCAAAATATTCAGCCAGATGATCGCCAACTGCTACATGCGTGAAAAGTGCACCTGATAATAAAAAGAAGAAACCTGCATAGGCCCATTCTTTTACCAGGGGGAATTTTGGCGCCAGGATAGCTGCTACACCAACTAATTTCCATATTCCGATGATGGTTAAAAAATACATTGGATAACCAAGGGCATTCATTTTCTGCACCTCTTCATCCATATGAAAAAGTTGCACAATCCCGGTTGATACCATTCCCAGGGATAGCCAGGCTGTAGCCACCCAATAAATGATCTTATTTTTCTTTTTCATTTTTCGCTTCTATTTGTTTGATTGCAATTTGCTGAAGCCTGTTATGTGCCATATTGATTCCCTGGGCAAAAGGTAATTTGAGCATGTTATCCCTGTCCTCAACTGTTTTATATACAATATGCATGACCAGTTTACTGGTGTCGTTTGAGAGTTGTTCAAAGGTCAAAAATTCAAGTTGCACAGGAAAGGACGTATTTTCCATTTCAAAAGTCCGCGTGATCTTTTGCATGGGCTCAAAATCGTGGATGGTACCGTTAAAAAAGTGTTTATTACCCTTCGGGTCGGTGGTTTCAAAGCGGTAGCTACCGTGTTTTTTTGATTCAAGTTTCAACACCTTTGTCCCCATCCATTGCTCAACTATTTCAGGTTCTATGTAGGCAGTAAAAAGCAACTGCAGGGGAAGGTCAAACTCCCTGGTGATTACCAGGTCCTGTTTGCCTTCTTCGGCTGAAATTTTGGTTTTCTGTTCCACGTTTTTTATTTTTTTGGTTTGTAAGATTTCATTACCCGCTCCAGCTTATTAAATCTGTCGTCCCAGAGTTGACGGAAGGGTTCGAGGAATTCTGCCACTAGTTTCATTTTCCCGGCATTGAGGTGATAATATATTTCCCTGCCGTTCTGCTCTTGTTTTAACAGCTCGCATTCGATTAGTATTTGCAAATGTTTGGAAACAGTAGGCCGGGCTGTGTCAAAATTGGCTGCAATTGCACCTGCTGTCATGGATTGTGCTGCCACCAGGAGAAGTATGGCCCTGCGGGTGGGGTCGGCAATGGCCTGGAATACGTCACGTCTTAAATTCATTGTGAAGCTATTTGGCTACAAATTTATGTGTAGTTATTTAGCTACGCAAATTTTTTTACATTCTTATTGAATTACCAGGTTCCGGTATATAGTTTTATTCCTTAGATAAACTGCTATCATTTTTGTATTTAATCTATGCCTGCTAAATGAAATGTAAGCTTATGTAATAAGGGTGTTTCTTACAAGCCTTTTTGCCCGTAGATCCTTCCGCATTCACGATTGCCAATAGATAATTGAATTGATTTAGATGGTAGGTTATCCAATCCAATGTTTGGATCAAATATTATATTCCACATTATTTTCCCTTAATATTTGTCAATGCTCCCGGTAAATTACCAGTAATAAAATTTATCCGGGGCCGATCTTTTACACAAGCGAATGAAAGTTTTTTTGCCGGGTGTTTTAAAAAAACAGTGGCGACATCCCTGATGCAGTCGTCCACATGAATGGCCGCATGAGACGCTGCGGGAATATTAATAAAAGTAGACCTGGACAATGTTTTTGCAGTTATTTCTCCAAAGAGTGGCGGACAAACCGGGTCGTACTCGCCGGACAATATCAAAACAGGCACATTACTCACCACCGGTTCAAAAGCCTGCATTGCTGCTGTTTCCGGTTGCCACGCAGCGCAAAGCTCACCTTCGAAATCTATGTTGAAAGATGCAAAGTCGGGGTATTGTGAAAGCAATGATGTTTTACTGTCTGCTTCTGTTTTAGGTTTTCCTTCGTAACATAAAATTGCTTTACTCTGTAATTCTGAAAACTTCCCAAATGAATTTGGGTTGCTGAATGCTACTGCCCATTTTGAAAGAACAGAATCATTTCCATTTGCCACTTCATTGAGTGCAAGAGGCACAAAAGGAATAGCGGCAGGCTTTAACAATGCATTCCATATGCTCCATGCAAAATCATTACCGGTATAAGGATATTCTTTCCCGCTGTCATTTATTTTAATCATGGTTGGAACGTTATTTAGTCTTTCCACCGCTTTTACAAAATCATTTCTAACAGATGGAAACCGGGAAAAAGCTGCTGGGTCGCCTGCTATTTTTTCTTCAAGTACTTTAAAACTGGTTGCAAAGGGGCGCACGAAGTCCAGCCAGGGGGCATTAGGAGGGAATGGAGAATCTAGGATCATAGCGTTGATATGCTGACCATTGCTTCGTAGCAGGTTTAGTGCGACGGTAGTCCCAAAAGAAACACCGTAAACGTTCCATTTGTCAATTCCTAATGCCTTTCTTATACTTTCAGCATCCTGCGCCAGTTGAAATGAATTAAAAGACGAAACAGCAATTCCACCTGATAAGAGCTGCATCCTGCATTTTTTGTATAGTTCGATTTTATGGGCTTGTATCTCCTGCGCCGATACATTTTTTCTTTCCAACTCTGCAAGTGAATCCTGTATGTCCGGGCATAAAACAGGCTCTGAAACTCCTGTTCCGCGGTAATCAAAAAAAACAAGTGATCTTTCCTGCCTTAACAAATCCCAGGTTTTTGATTTCAGATAACGCGGCACATTTTCCAATGTAGCAATACCGGGCCCACCGTGAAGGTATAATAGCGGTGTTTCATTGGTTTTAAGAACAGCAGGCGCCACTAACACGGCTAAATTAAACTTGCCCGATGATTTTTTTGAAACGTCTCTTTGCACCGGAATTAAATAACATGAAACTTTGTTACTATCTGCCCATAAAGAATCTATTCCAATTTCAGAACAGGGACATTTAAAATTGTTTGGTTGGGAAAAGCCAGCATAGGTTGCCAGGAGACAAACCAATAACAAAAATTTCATCAGATAAATTTAACTGTTGCGCATTTCAATGCTATCAACACTAAAATACGTAACCATTTTATTTTTTCAACTTTGTTGTATCAGACAGAGTTGAGTCTTTTTAAAATGGTCCGCCTGTTTGCGTCTGTCCTGGCTAACCCGATGGCCTTTGTAAAATAGGCTCTTGCTTTTTCTTTATCAATGTCACAATAAAGCTCGCCAAGCAAAGAAAAATAAAACTGGTTTCCTTCCAGGTTTAGTTTTTCTGCTTCTTTGATGGCTTCTTTTGTGCCATTGGTCTTTGAAAGTGCGAATGTTCTGTTTAATGCTGCAATGGGCGAATATTCAATTTGTAAAAGCTGGTTGTATAACTGCAAAATATTTTCCCATTTCTCTTTAGTATCGGCTTTAACAGTATGCCAATAAGCGATCGTTGCTTCCAAATGATATTTTGAAATTTTGTTTCCTACAGATGCTTTATTGAGATAGAATGCACCTTTTGAAATTAATTCCCTGTCCCATAGCTTTTCGTTTTGCTGTTGGTATAAAATCATCTCCCCGCTATTATTTTTTCTTGCCGCAAACCTTGATGAATGAAAGCACATTAACGCATATA
>DASTMJ010000236.1:0-15288 GCA_035714205.1 Flavisolibacter sp.
GCGCCATCGTTATTTACATCATCAAGAAATATCGTTTGCCACCAGCCTGTTGATCGTGGAATAGAGGTTTGAACAAATTTTCCATTGTTATTAGTGAAGATGTGAATGGGCATCCATTCACCGGTAACAACAAGGTCGGGCCATGAATCTTTATTGATATCTGAGAAAGAAGCGCTGGTTACATTGCCAATATTATTCAATGAAATAGTTGTTTGGTTGGCAAATGAGAAAACGCCTTTACCATCATTTACCAGTAAATAAGATGTTTGTGGAACACCATATGCTCTTGCATTAGCCAGGTTGCCAACAAAAAGATCGAGGTCTCCGTCTTTGTCAATATCCGCAACAGACACGCAGGATTTATTTTCGTATACAGGTGGAAGTGTGGTGGATTTGGTAAAACTGCCTTTTCCATCATTCAGGTACAACCGGTCCAGTAACGTAATATCCTGGCCAACTGCCTCGTTGCCCCCGCTAACTACATACAGGTCAGGGGTTTTATCGCCATTGGCATCAAAGAAAATGGCGTCTACATCTTCACAACCTGCATCTATTTCAAAAACCATATTGTTTGATGAAACAAAACCGCCATCCTTTTGCTGAATCTGTAAACTGCCTGGTTGACCTTTTGCACCGCAGGTATAAAAATCATCCAATCCATCGCCGTTCACATCGGCAACGGCAATCTTAGGACCGCGAGTAGATTGGGCATGAGGAATAAGGTATTGTTTATTATAGTCAACAAAGTCGTTCTCCCTGTGTTTCCAGTTGGCGGTGATACCCGAATTCAAACTGAGAATGGGAGAAAGTGGAGGGAACCATGCGGCATACTCAAATTTACCGGAAGCATCTTTTTGTGAAAAGCTGAGCTGTTTATTGGTACTAACGTTTTTGATTAGTTGCATTTTCTGATCGGGCCAAACAATTAAAATACTGTCGAGGTTATTGACCGAATCCAGTCCAAAATGCAGGCGATGATCGGAAGAAGACTGGAAACCCCTGGTAAGCATCAATTGCTGGTATTGTAATTGTTTTTGACCGCTTTTATTTTTTGAAAAAATATAGGTTTTGGCACCTATGCCATGTGTATTTAATCCATCGCCTTTGAGTGTAATGGAAATGTAATTTTTCTTTGGACTATTATTTTTAAGAATTACAGCAGGTGCGTCAATACAATTCATTACTACATCCAGGTTGCCATCATTGTCAAGATCTGCGTAGGAAGCTCCATTAAAGTAACCTTTCATTTTGGCGGTTCCCCAGGCTTCACTTACATCGGTGAACGTTAAATTGCCATCACCTTTAAAAAAGAAAGGGTGTGAAGCGCCGTCGGGCATTCCTGAAATGGCTTCATCATCAAACTTATCCGTTCTGTCCATGCCTTTCATTTTCAAATCTGAGATAAAACGCACATAATCCAGGTCTACTGGACGTCTCACAATACCGCTTGAAATAAACAGGTCTTTTTTGCCATCATTATCAAAATCTGCAAACAGAGGTGACCAGCTCCAATCAGTTGCTGAAACTCCACTGATCAATGCTGTTTCACTAAAACTGTTGCCGTTGCCATTATTTCTTTGCAAACAATTTTTCGAGTATTGGTCCTGGTATCCGTTGATCTTTAGTTTGACCTTATAAATATCGGGATTCTCGTCGCTGCCATATGTCTTTAATACTTTTTCATCAGGTGGCAGCATATCAACAGTAATGATATCCAGCTGGCCATCGTTATTATAATCGGCTACATCATTACCCATGCTAAATCGACTATAATGACCAAAATGTTTGGCGCCGCTTTCGGTGAAAGTTCCATTGCCATTGTTTACATAATAATAGTCGTTCTCATGAAAATCATTGCCTATGTAAATATCTTCCCAGCCATCGTTATTGATGTCTGAGATGGCTATACCCAAACCATAACCCAGATTACTTTGAAAGATGCCGGCTTGTGCTGAAACATCCGTAAATTTTTTTGTTGTCGAAAGATCATTCCGGTACAAACGGTCGCCAGAGAATTCATCGAATTTTCTGCGGTTGCTGGTATCAATGATGTTTGCATGCGGTTGTTTGGAATGATTGAGGATATAACAATCAAGGTCACCGTCGTGGTCATAATCAAAAAAAGCTGCCTGCGTGGAAAGACCCGAAAAGTTCAAACCGTATTCTATTGATTTATCTGTAAAGGTGTTATTCCCATTATTGATGAATAATTGATTGTGACCATTAAGGTCATAACTTTTTGACACAGCCGAAACGTAGATGTCAAGGTTGCCATCTCCATTTACGTCAGCCATTGTTACCCCGCTGCACCAGTCGGAGATACCGGCCACGCCGGCACTGGCGGTAATGTCTTCAAATGAAAAATTGCCTTTATTGAGGTATAATTTATTATTGCCTTTACTGTTTGCTGTAAAATAAAGGTCGGGTAAGCCATCGTTGTTGACATCACCTGTAGCTACACCGCCACCGTTGTAATAATACAGGTAATAAAGAATATTAAAAAGCTTGTGTCGTTGCGGAGTGTTTACAAAATCAATGTTTGTAGAAGAAGGGGAGAGGCTTGTAAAGACAGCTTTATTCCTGTTGCAGGAAAGGATTAAAAAACTTGCGATTAGGAGGGTTATAATATTTTTTCCGGGAGTCATATATTTTTCAGGTATTCTTTTAAAGATTCCTGGCTGGTTATGCTTAAGGTAAAAAAGTAAAAAAAGGGTTGCACGTTAGATGCAACCCTTGCTGTGCAAACAAATTTAAATTATCGTTGAGTTGCGTACAGAGCTGCAATTTCAGAAGCTGAAAGTACAGTTCCATACATTCTGAACTGGTCAATTTGGCCACCAAACCCGCTGATCCACCCATCGGTGGGTCCATCAAGTTCAGCATGCTTGTTCCAACCACCAATTACCAGGCTATTCGAGGCTGTCAGATCAAGTGGGCCTCTTGGGTTACTGCCATTTTTTACATCTGTAGCAGATGCGGGCGGGTTTTCTACAAGTGCTCCATCAAAATAATACGACATTTTAGAAGTTGTTTCGTCATAAACCATAGCCCAATGATGCCAGTTACCATCTAAAATTGGCTTATTTAGTTTATTGCCGTCTGGGAATTCCATCCATTGGTCCATTACACCCATTTTTACAGTAGCCTCAGTAGCAGTACCATGCTCCATCATCATAAAAATAGAACTATGAGACCAACCATAGGTATCGTCTTTTAAAGAAAAAACGAATTCCGTGTTTGGGTTCGCTTCACGTTTTAACCAAAACGCAATGGTAAAGCTTGTTGAGTTTTTAAAATCATTGGCAGATGGATATTTGATGGCTTTACCATCCCCACCCTGCACAGCATTGCCTGCAATGCCATCCACTGAGGCCAATGGATTGGCGCTTGGAAAGGTTGCCCTGATACTATCAACAGCATTCATTAAAGGGTCGGAAGTAGTGCCGTCAAAAGCAGCATAAAATTTTAATGGCCCACCCGGAGGGTTGGCATCTTTTGGATAATCTGCCAAAGAGGGGCGATCCGTTTTCTGGCAACTGGTAGCTGCTGTACATAAACCAGCAACAATTACAAAGGCACCAGCTATCTTAGTTATTGTTTTCATCATGAATAATTTATTTAGAAAGTGAATCTGCTGCCGGTAATAAAACCGGCAGCAGATAAATATTAATACTCCGGATTCTGCACCAATACTCCTAAGGATTTATCAATGGCTGGTTGCGGAATTGGATAATACCTGTTGCGGTGTGTATAACCTAAAGGTCCCAATACAGATACAGCATCACCCCATCTTACCAGGTCAAAGAAACGTTCACCTTCCATACCAAATTCCACTCGTCTTTCTTTCTTGATGGCTGTTCTCATCTGGTCTTTGGAAACGAATTCAATTTTCGGGAGAACAGCGGCGCCGCCTCTTGCTCTTTCCCTTACCCATTCCAATAATTCTTCTGCTCTTTCGCCGTTACCTAATTCATTGGCAGCTTCAGCGGCCATCAATACCACATCAGCATATCTTAATATCCGTTGGTTGATCCATGGTGCCTGGTCCAACAGACCGGTAGCTCTCTGGCGTGCAGGGTCGGCGTACACTTTTTTATTATAGTACTTACTAAACAATATGCCACCGTTGAAAATAGATTCAGGAAGTACACGACCGTAACCACCGTTTGCAGGATCATCTGATTGACCGGCAAAAAGAATGGTTGCTGCTCTTCTTGGATCACCTGTTTCATAGGCGTCTACCAGGTTTTGTGTAGGCGTGTTCCATCCCCAACCCAGGTTCCATCCGGAGGCTGTTGACTGGCGAACACCCATTGTTGTTGCATAGATAGATCCAAAGTTCTCTGAACCATTGGCAGAAACATATGACTGAATCTCGAAAATAGATTCGCTTGAATTTTCACCTTCTTCCTTAAAGATTTTCCAGTAAGGAGTATACAATGAGTATTTACCGGAAGCAATCACAGCCTCACTTAAGGCGAGTGCCTGTCCCCAATTGCCCCTATGTAAATGAGCTTTTGCATGCAAGGTCATTGCAGCACCGCTAGTTAAACGACCGGGATACTGACTTCCCCATTCCTGCGGCAGGTTTTGTGCTGCAAAAGTCAGGTCCTCATCAATCAACTGGTAAATATCACCTACAGGAGATTTTGGAATATTAGCCTGTGAGGCTTCGTAGATCCTGAAATCAATTTTCGGAACTTCGCCAAAACTTCTTACCATATCAAAATAAGAGAAGGCCCTGAAAAAACGTGCCTCAGCTACGTTAACCAGGTCAGCAGGTTCATTCAACTCCAATGAATCAGCTGTTTGAATGGCTGTATTGGCTAGATTGATCAACGAATAATGGTCATCCCAATATACGTTGGTAGCCCACAAATCTTTTACATATTGAAACTGGTCGAACGGAGCTACCCATTCTGCACCATCCGATTGTTCGCTACCTTTTACGGCATCATCGGAACGAAAACCATGCATAGCCAGCCAGGGTATACTGGTGAAGCCGGCGCTGTTACGTAAATTACTATACAAACCAAAAATCTGTCCCTGCAAACCACCTTCATTCAGGTCATCAAGGGTAGCTGTAAGTGGTTTCCTGTCAAGGAACTTTTTACAACCACCTGCCATAAACACAAGAGGTAAGGCAAGGAGTACAATCAACATTATATTTTTACCTTTTTTCATATCTCGCAGTATTTTTTAATTAAAAGGTTACGTTTAATCCAAAGGTAGTTACCATTGGAATGGCGCCACCGGCATTATCAACTCCAAAAGAAATAGCACTACCACCAAATTCAGCTGTATAACCTGAATTATTCTTCCAGGTTTTCAGGTTCTGAACATTAGCATACAAACGAAGGTTCTTTGCTTTGAGCTTTGAAATTACGCCAGGTCTGAAATTATAACCTAACTGCAGGTTACGGATCCTGAAATAACTTCCGTCTTCAATACCATAAGTGGAAACCTCGTAGTTGATCCTGCGATCCTGTCCAAGTATTGGGTCCCAGTTAGAGGTTCCTTCGCCATGCCACCTGTTGATCTTAAAGGCAGGGTAATTTACTCTCTGGAATGGTGATTCTGTGCTACCCCAGTTCCTGTATACTTCGTTTCCATAAACACCACCCACATCTACACCCAGGTCAAAACCTTTGTAGTTAACTGTTACTGTACCGCCATAGGTGAAATCAGGGGTAGGGTTACCGATGATTGTTCTATCTGCAGCGGAAATCACACCATCTCCATTTACATCCTTATACTTGAAGTCTCCGGGGCCATAAGAAAAGTCCGTATTAACCGGTGATTTCAACTTATCAGCATAAGACTGGTAAATTCCTTCCACTATATAACCATAAAAATAACCAATTGGCAATCCAACCGTGGTCCTGCTTAATCCCTGCTGGATAGAGAACTCTTTGGTTGCTAATTCAACTACTTCATTTTTGTAAGTAGTTAGGTTACCGCTGATGTTAATGTTCAGGTCTTTGTTGATGCTCTGGTTCCAGCCGGCACTCAATTCAAATCCACTGTTGCGAATACTACCTATATTATCCAGACCGTTCTGTAAGCCATTCAAACCTGGAATGAAGGTCATCAGATCTTCAGTAAGTTTATTAAAATAGGCTGCTTCAAAACGAAGGCGGTTATTAAAGGCGGCTAATTCAACACCTACTTCTTTGGCATTTACCGTTTCCCATTTCAAATTCGGGTTCGGTAGGTAAGCCTGTGCACTGGCATTGTAAACAATATCGCCAAACACTGCGGCACTACCACCTACTAAACCAGGATAATAAGGATAGTCATAACCATAGGTATTTTGATTACCCAAAACACCAACAGAAGCTTTTAATTTTAAGAGGTTGAAAAAAGTTTGATCCTGCATGAAGCTTTCTTTTGTTGCTTCCCACGCTGCACCTACAGCCCAGAAGTTCTGCCAGCGGTTAGCCGGAGAGATCTGAGACGAGCCGTCTCTTCTGAAGGATGCATTCAGGAAATATTTTCCTCCATAATTATATAACGCTCTGAATAACGCCGAAGCCGTGCTTCTTTCTCTCTGGCTACCATCTGATCTTCTTGAATTTGGATCTCCAAAAATGGCACCGGTATTTACATACCAGAAACGCTCATCATTAGGAATTGGAGCACCCGTGGCGCTTTGGCGCACCGTACCATACCGGTCGAAGTTGCCAAAATAATAAGTGGTCCAACCGGCAACAGCAGAAAGATTGTGTTCCCCAAACCTTTGTTTATAATTCAGGATGTAATCCTGCTGGTATTTTCTCCAGGTCTGGTCATTTTCTTCAACAAACGTAAAGTTAGTATATGGAAAAACAGTATCCTGGGCAGCATCATAAGCTGCATAAAGTGGCCTGTAACGCCTTGTGTTTACTGTACTTAGATCTCCGTAAAATGTAGCCCGGAAATTAAAGTGCTTAAGGAAACTCAATTCTGCAAAAACACTACCCACTGTCCTGTACTCTATACTCTTTCTTTTGTTCCATTCATTTTCAACTTCAATCAAAGGATTTACAACGCCGGAGTTTTGAATGGCAGGAAGGGCATAATACAGGTCGTAATTTGCACTGTCCAAACCATAAGGATTCTTGGTAAAAATATTCCTTGTACCTGCAGGTACGCCTGGTATCACTTTTCTTGCAGCATCTAAAACCCATGTGGCATTATAAGGTAAATTTTGTCTTGCTCCGTTAAAATTGAAACCTACTTTAATAACATTATTCAATTTGAATTCATCACTCAGGTTCAGGGTGATCTTTTCTAATTTTTCATGGCGAATAATTCCTTCATCAGAAATATAACCTACACCCATATTGAACTTGTTCTTTTCTGTGCTGGCAGAAACAGTCAGGTTATTTGAATTGAACTTTCCTGTTCTTGTAACCGCATCAATCCAATCTGTATTGCCTGTCCAGGGCGTGTAATCAAAAGGAACATTAATTCCGAGATTATTTCTTTCTTCGTCATACAACTCTTTAAATCCTGCGGCATCAACCAGTTCAATTTTATCAACCAGTTTTTTAAATCCATAGTTGGTATTAAAGTTTACCACGACCTGGCCTGATTTTGCCCTTTTTGTAGTGATTGCAATAACACCTGCTGCACCTCTTACACCAAAGATGGCAAGAGAAGAAGGATCTTTTAAAATCTCAATGGACTCAATGTCATTGGGGTTCAGGTAATCAATATTATCGTTAAAGATTCCATCAACCACATACAACGGACCTACAGAACCAATACTGATGGTACCACGGATACGAATATCTGGTGCAGCACCAGGCGTGCCGTTGTTTACAATAGAAAGACCTGCTACTTTACCCTGCAGAGATGAAACAGGGTTTGTATTGGGCCTGTCAGCCACTTCCTTTCCTGATATTTTTGTGATAGAACCGGTAAGGTCTCTTTTTTGAGCCGTACCATAACCAATTACCACGATCTCATCTAATGAATTACGGGCAGCTATCAGGCTGATATCAATAGTCGTCTGTCCGTCAATAGCAACTTCACGGCTTTCATAACCCACATAAGAAAATACAAGAGTTGTAGAACCATCAGGTGCTGTTAAGCTGTAGTTTCCGTTTGCATCGGTGGTTGTTCCAATATTGGTTCCCTTTACCGAAACTGACACTCCGGCCAAAGCCTCCCCGGTTTGCCCGGTTACTTTTCCACTCACTCTTACTTCTGCAACAACAATTTTTTGACCTTCTGCTGCTGCTTTTAACACAATCAGCTTATTGTCCAGGATCTGGTAACCGATACCTAATCCCTGTAACATTGAATTTAATACAGAAGGTACATCGGCATTGGTAACATGTACGTCTACCTTTTTCTTGTTTACAAGTGCCTGGTTATACAAAAACCTGTAAGAGGTTTTTTTCTGGATCTCTGTAAGTACTTTTCTCAAATCAGTCGACTCCAGGTTCAGGGTAACCCTGTCCTGTGTGTGCCCTCCTGCAGACACATGCAAGCAGCAAATGAGCATGAATGCACAGGTTAATTTCATAATCCTGCTGATTTTTGCAAATAATGGATGTTTAAGATAAGCAGTTCCTCTTTTTTTCATACTGAATCATTATAAGTTAATACGTTTATTTCAAATTGTGGTGGCGTGTATACTACCATTTCTGAAAAAAAATTAAGAAGTATTCGGGTTCATAAGTCATTTTAGTTTTTAGCGTGTTATAGTAATAGCGTTTCCTGTTACAGTAAAATTGAATTGAAATGCGATTTGCAACGCAACCAGAGCCTGCTGTATCGTTTCATTTTCAAATGGGCCTCCGCCTAATCTCAACTGGGATAGGGCGGGATCTTTTATTTCAATCTTTACATTATACTTACGTTCCATTTTACGGGCAACCTCTTCAAAGGTTTCATCCTGGAAAATGAGTTTATTTTCTACCCATGAGGTTTCAATGATATTGTTATCAAATGTGTGTGTGAGTGAACTTAAGAGGATGCGGGGCTCTGATTTCCTGATATCTTCTACTTTCTTTTCTAATTCATTTTCATTTGCAATTACCAGTTTTTCGTTAGGTTTTAGAATGAAAATTTCTCCCGGCCGCTTATCGTGAGTTACCTCAACTTTTCCTCTTATAAGGCTGGTCTCAGTAGTTTTTTCGCCGGGATATGATTTTACATTAAAAGCAGTTCCCAAAACTTTAATATGAAGGCCGTTGGCCGTAATATAAAAAGGTATGGTACTCTTTTTTACGTCGAAATAAGCTTCACCACTCAGCGTGGCGTTCCTGTTTTTTACTCCAAATTGTTCATTGTAGGTAAGTTTGCTACCAGCATTTAGCCAAACAATAGAACTGTCTGGTAATATAAGTTTTGTGATGGACCCGGGTGAGGTGGATACTTCGCTGAATGTTTTTTCAGCTACTAAAACAGTTTTTGGTGACTGTGGCCAGAAAAAGAAGGCAAGAGCCGAAATACAAACAACAATAGCAAAAACGTATAGGAACTTTTTAAGTTTTTTGTTTCCTGGTTGAAAAGATTCTTCCAACCCAATAAATGCAGGGGTTTGAAGGTGATCCAGGTGAACACTTTGTTTGCGAAGATTTTCCAGGTGGACTTCAAATGAAAGTTCTGCATCATATGTGCTTCCTTCTTTAGCCGGAAGTGACCATAAATTATTTATGATCTCGGCAGAATAAACCAGTTCCGGTTGAGTTTTTATCAAGAGCTCCAGTTCCTCCAATTCTTCATTGGTGGCTTCTCCGGCCAGTTTTTTAGCAAGCAGGTTCCAATATATATTTTCAGTCATTAGCAGGCAGTGTAACCCTTAATGGACAGTAAAAATGGTAGTTACCCCCAAAAAGGAAGAAAAAATCTTAATTATAATTTGTTTTCGACAGATCAAATTGAATGGACTGACCGATCTTACGTAAGGCAATAGTCATCTGGTTTTCTATTGTCTTTAGTGATAGGTTAAGTAATTGTGCGGCTTCCTTGTACTTCAGTCCATCTTCTTTAATCAATTTAAAAATAAGCTGGCAACGGGGTGGTAGTTCTTTGATGGCATTACTAAGGCGCTTGTACATTTCTGCAGTAATCATTAGTTGTTCCGGGTCGAGATAAATACTTTTAAACTCCACCATAACTTCATCTAATGAAAATGATTGGTCCCTTTTTTCTTTGCTCAGGCAATTGATGGAAAGATTTTTTGTAATGATATAGATATATAAATGAAAGTTCTCAATCCGGGTCAGGCTTGACCGGTTGTTCCAGATCTTTAAAAAAACATCTGAAACCACTTCTTCAGCCGATTCTCTTGAATGTGTTATCAGTGTGGAGAATTGTACTAACCTGGAATGATAAAGCAAAAAAAGTTCCTTGTACGCTGATGAGTCGTCGTACAGCGCAATTCTGGATAATAATTTGTTTATTGCAGATGAAGCAATCATTTATAGCAGTTGTTCAAATCTAGGCATTATTCACTGATCCCGGGAAATGATTTTTTTCAACCGCCACAAATGAAAAGTTTACCCGCAAGAAATGCAGGCAAACTTTGAAATAGGTTTTTATTTAAATATTGATCGGGTAGTCAGCTTATCAAAAGACCAGTGTCATAATAGAATGGGGAAGACTTTTGCTGGCTGCAGCTTTTCCATTCAACCACAAGTGAAAAGGCAATTCTTTATCGCCGGTATTCATTACTACTACCGCAATACTTCCATCTGTATTTTTAAAAGCAGTTGTGAGTAACGGGCTGCGGCTTGCAGAGCTTATGATCCTTTTTGCACCCGGACGAATAAATTTTGAAAAATGACCAATATAATAATATGCATTTGTATAGATCAAATCGCCTTTTTTTGTATCGGCATGAACAGGAGCAAAACAAAAGTTCTTTACATGGTTTGGACCACCTGTTTCATCTAATAACACATTCCAGTCAGTCCAACCTACGGTACCATTATTAAAATCATTGATCATTGAACGGCCATAGCGTTCTCCCAGCTTCCAGTCATTGATCTGTTCCATTTTGAAAGGACCGTTACATCCTTCTGTGAAAAGAAGATTTTTATCGGGGTAGCTTTCAGCTACTTTTTTTACGTTATCAAAAACCTGGTCGGCACCGCTCCAATCCTCGTACCAGTGAAACCCGATACCCCATGCATATTTTGCAGCTTCCGGATCATCCAGTAAGGTACTGGCTCTCTGGTAAATCAGGTCGCGGTTATGATCCCAGGCAATGATCTTTTTGTCTGATAAACCTTCTTTTTGCAGCGTAGGTCCAAGATTGTTTTTCAGGAAATCACGTTCCTCTTCTGCCGTAAAAATGCAGGATTCCCAAATCTGGGTGGCCATAGGTTCGTTCTGTATACTTACGCCCCAGACAGGTATTCCTTCCTGCTGGTAAGCTTTGATAAATTTTGCAAAATAATTAGCCCAGGTTTGATAATATTCCGGTTTTAGTTTTCCGCCGTGCAGCATGTCGTTATTGTCTTTCATCCAGGCAGGAGGGCTCCATGGGCTGGCATATAATGTAAGTTTGCCGCCCGCTGCCGCTGTTGCGGCTTTTATAAATGGTATGCGAAACTGTTTGTCGTGATCTACGTTAAATGATTTCAGGTCTTCATCATTATTGTTTACATAGGTATAGCTACCGCTAGAAAAATCGCAGCTGTGAATATTGGTACGTGCTAATGTATAACCTATACCAGATTGCGGGTTGTAATATGCTTTTAAAAATTCGTCCTGTTTGTCTTTGGGAAGTTTGGCAAAGGTTTCGGCAGAAGCATCGGTAAGCGCACCTCCAATTCCCAGAAATGTTTGATAGGTTTTAGACGGATCAACAAAAATACAGGGCTGCGTTTCTTTTGGTTGACCAAAATCGGCAAACTGCATAGTATCCGTTGGTGTTAACCTGTAGTTGGCAGTATCGGCCGTAGTATAAACAACTATATTTTTTCCTTCTGTTGAGTAGTTGTTTTCAGAAACAGCAGCTAGTACTTTGGATGGTTCTTTATTTTCTGAACATGCAACCAAAGAAACCACGGCTGCAATTGATAGGATTTTTTTCATGATCGGTGTATGTATTGAATAATAATTTTTGATTTAAAAAATCCAACAACAGTTAAGGCCATTCAAATGTGCCCACAGCTCCGGCAGGGAGTTGGGTGGTTACCCATTTGCCTTTGAACCTTATATTAAAAGCCTGTGCTGATGAACCGTCATTTTCAACCACCAACACTTTTTTACCGGCAGGTGTTTTAAATGCCACATTATTGAGGTTACCCGGAATATTGGTAGCAATTCTTACAGAACCGGGCGGCACAAATTTGGAAACATGGGCTATAATATAATAAGCCACATTACGGATCACTCCACTTCCAATGGTCAATGCACCTTTGCAGGTAGTACAGCCGCCGGGAGTATGCGGACCAAAATTAGCATCGTTAGCCAGGTTCCATTCCAGGGCAACACGGCTCCAGTTACGCATGGAACCAATAATCACATTTTTCAGATGCCATTTCAGATCGCCATCAAAATCTCCATTCGCTGCTGTGTATTGTTCTGTGAAATACACATGTTTGTCGGGGTATTGGTTATGCAGAACGGAAAGTGCACTGATATCGCCATTGTATAAATGAAAAGCAGAACCATCTACAAAGGCCCTGGCAGCAGGATCATTAAGGATGGTTAACGGATATTCCGGGTGATCTGCATTGTGATCGTAAATAATAATTTTGGTAGTTATACCGGCAGCGGCAAATTGAGGCCCGAGATGATTTTTTATAAAGTCGGCCTGTTGTACCGCCGTCATGTACATACTTGGGTTATTACCCGGGTGTAAAGGTTCATTTTGCGGGGTAATGGCATCAATCACAATTCCTTCTGCTCTCATTTGTTGTATGTACTTAACAAAGTAGCTGGCATACACTCCGTAAAATTCAGGTTTAAGGCTTCCACCGATGGAACTGCCGTTATCCTTCATCCACACTGGCGGTGACCACGGCGTTGCCAATAATTTAATATTGGGATTAATGGCAAGTATCTCTTTTAAAAGTGGAATAACATGAGCCCTGTCAGGATCAAGAGAAAACCTGGAAAGTGTTGGATCGGTTTCGCCGGCGGGCATATCATTATATGTATAAACTTCGGCACTGAGGTCGGAGGCGCCGATACTTAATCGCAAATAGCTGATACCAATGGCATCGGTTTCATTACTAAATAACTCCCTTAATAAGGAAGCTTTTGTGGCGGCAGGCAGACCGTTGATAACAGATGCGCTTCCACTGGTCAGCGTATAACCAAATCCATCAATGGATTGATAGGTTTGAGTGGTGTCTATATCAATATTAGGATTTGAGTTGGCCTTTGTGTCAAATGATAAAACAACATCCTGCTTTTTCAGTAAAGAACTCTTATCACCTGTTGTAAGCCAGAAATTCACATCGTTAACCGTTGCAGGGGGTTGTTCAGGTGCGGGTGGATTGGGTGAATTACCTGTAGATTTATTGCAACTGGAACTGCTGATCACCAAGGAAAAGCCGCTGATAATACCCGTAAGGAGTACTTGCCTGATCAATTTCACGTAATGGAATTAGAATTAAATATAGAAGTTAGTTCTCCATGATAAGGACAATTTTCCCTGTAAATACCCCTAAACAGATGAAAAAATAAGGGAAGAACTCTGGATGGATCTTGCGTAACAGGGAAAAACCGTAAAAATAAACAACAAAAAAGCAGAGAAATCCACCAATATGGAAAACTCTATTAGGAGCATTAGATTGTTAACTGTAAATTAGTACGCAGTAAAAAGTTTTTACTAACATTAAATTCTATTTATCATGGCAAAAGCAACAAAAAAAGCAGCCAGTAAAACCTCTAAAAAATCAGCATCTAAAGCTGCTCCTAAAAAAGCTGCACCAAAAAAGGCGGCAGCAAAAAAAGCAGCCCCTAAAAAAGCCGCTGCAAAAAAAGCTGCTCCTAAAAAAGCAGCACCTAAAAAGGCGGCGAAGAAAGCAGCTCCGAAAAAATCAGCAAGGAAACCAAATGCAGCCTTTATGGCTCCACTTACTCCCAGCGCCACTTTAAGTGAAGTAATTGGGAATAAGCCAATGCCAAGAACAGAGATCGTAAGAAAAATGTGGGATTATATCAAAAAGAACAACCTGCAGGACAGTAAGAACAGGAGAATGATCAATGCAGATGCTAAGTTGAAACCTGTTTTTGGAAAAGACCAGATCTCTATGTTTGATATGGCCAAAATTGTAAACAAGCATGTAAAATAAAAATGGAGCTGATGTCTTTTAATTGACATGAATTTCATTACTAAATGCACTAAAAAAGCCCACAGCGTGGGTTTTTTTAGTTTTATCTGTTCTGGTAATTTTTGGTGTGTTACAAACTTGCGTATTCTAAAAAAGAGATTTTTTTTACTTTCCTCCTGGCGTTCAGCTGCAAGTTCAGATAGATATGCGACTCGTGATTGATCTAATTTACAATACCTGATACCTACCGCTTCTATTTTTTATTTCTGAAAACAACATTTTCCTACCTGTATTTAAATACAAAGCTGGTGATGACAATCATTATGTGAACATACCACCATCATTTTCAGCATGCACCTTAAGTGGCAATTTGCTTTCCTGCCATGACATTTATTTCAGCATTTATAGGTAAGGTTCCTGGTGCTTTCTGGTTGTTTAATCAAACATTAAGTTTATGAAAAAGATTTTATTCATTTTGTTAAGTGTCTCACCCGGCTTATCCGCGTTCAGCCAGGCCGGTAGTCTTGATCCTAGTTTTGGGAGCAACGGAATTGTGCGTACAGATTTTGGGTCTCCTGTAAATATCAGTTCATATATCTGCCAGCAGATTTTGCTTCACCAGGACGGTTCTTTCTACCTGATTTTATCATCGGGCGAACAATCCATCATTGCACATAGGTTAGCCAATACTTCCTTAGACCAGTCTTATGGTGAAAATGGATATTCAGTTCCCGTTCCTATTGGTAATCCACATGCTGTATTGCAGCCTGATGGAAAAATTGTAATTGGTGGCTATTCCATGTTCAACGATAATTTTGATTTTGCACTAGCCCGCTTTAATCCTGATGGATTTCCTGATACAACTTTTTCTGAAGATGGAAAGCAGTCTACAGATTTTTTGATGAATCATGATTATATCAATGCGATTGCATTACAGAGCGATGGTAAAATTGTAGTTGCAGGGTATACTACAATAGATAATACTACAAATTTTGCTTTGGCACGATATAACCCGGATGGATCACCTGATCTTAGTTTTTCAGGTGATGGTAAGCAG
>DASTMJ010000237.1:0-15547 GCA_035714205.1 Flavisolibacter sp.
ATCCTCCTTTGGTTTTAACAGTGATGCTGGTGGGTTGTTGTGCATTTAAAACCAGGCCAAATAATAAGCCTGCTACCAGGCATGTTGCTGACAAATTTTTCATTTTGCTTTTTGTTTGAAGTGAAATAAATAGAAGCCGAAAAGTGATCAGCAAGTACAGTGTAAATTTTGACAGGGTGTCAATCTCCTATAATTTACGAAACTTCACCCGTAAATGAGGATTTAACCTGGAATGAGCATTACTGTTAAATGACCGGGAGCAAAAAATGATCGCACAGGGCCGTATTTTGCACTTCCAGCATAACCCTATCTCTTCCATTAGTCTTCCTGTTCATTCCCTTAAGATTTCTATAGCATTCTACGACTTCCTTAATATTTTCTTCACGGTTTCCGGCGTTGTGTTTGCTGTTAGGCAGGCCTATGAAAAACCTTGCCGTCGTTTTATTGCTGACATCCCTGGCTAACTACTCCTGCAAATCGGTTTTACCAAACATTTTTGAAAAGAAAACGCCACATGAACAATATGCCGATGAACTTGATGATAGCGGTTTAGAAAATACTCCGGAAGGCCGGCAATGGCTGGATGCCTCACAAAAAGCACTCGAAAAACCTCAAACCATTAGCCTTCCTTATAGCCAACAGGGATATTTTCACGCCGACAAGGCCCGTGCAATGGCTTTGGAGTTCAAAGCAAAACCCGGGCAGAGGCTCATTTTTACGATCCACAAAAAACAGGCTCCTTTAACCATTTATGCCGACCTGTTTCAATCCAATGGGATTGCTGCAACCCACCTACTGGCTGCAGATACAACGGCCAATAGCTTTACCCTGGATGTGGAACAAACTGGCACTTATATCGTGAGGCTTCAACCCAAATTGTTTCAATCAGGACCATACAGCTTGTCGGTTGATATAGCTCCTTCACTTGGTTTCCCGGTACAGGGAAGCAAAGCAAGGATCGGTAGTTTTTGGGGTGATGCCCGGGATGGCGGCAAACGCAAACACGAAGGCCTTGATATTTTCGCTCCCAAACGTACACCTGTTTTAGCTGCTGCAGATGGTTACGTAACTGGTGTAAAAGAAGGTGGTATTGGCGGAAAGACAGTGTGGATGAAACCTGGTGACAAAAACCTTTACCTCTATTATGCCCATCTTGATAAGCAACTGGTACAACAGGGACAGTATGTGAAAAAGGGTGAAGTTATTGGACTGGTGGGTAACACCGGTAATGCACGCCACACCCCGGCGCATTTACATTTTGGTGTATACACGCATAATGGACCTATAGATGCCCTCCCTTTTATTGACCGCATGGGAAAAAAGGCCCCGGATGTTTCAAGCAAAAATTTAAAAGAGTATGCCAAACTGGCCAGGACCTTCAAAACAAATAAGGGTGTAATGGTAAAAGCCAATTCGATAGTAATTCCCCTGGCCGTAAATGCTAAAAACTACCTGGCAGAGCTGGAAGATGGAAGTATGATTGAGATTCCGTTGTCACACATCAAAAGTACCGGGAGAACAGTAACGCAAAACAGCGCTGTTGCCAATACGCAGCCGGAACGTTCCCAAAAATCTTAAGGGGAGAATGAATAGAAACCAGGTAACATGAGATTGTTATGCAGAAGTATAACAGGTAATCCTTTGTAAAATGCATCGTTTAAAATAAAACCGATCCCTTAATTCATAGGTCATTCCCTTTTTCCTCCTATCCATCTGCATTTCTGAACATCTTCATATTTACCTTATCTTTTGGTTTTAAACAAATGACCATGCGCTTTTTTCTTTTCTTTTCCTGCAGCCTTTTACTTGCCGCCACCAGTTGCAACCAGTCGACGGTTGCAGGCACATCCGGCACTGATGGTATCGCCATGAACAAGGACAGCCTGGCTTATGATATACAGGTGCTTTCCTCTGATTCCTTCCTGGGCCGCAAACCATTTACCGAGGGAGAAGTCAAAACCGTGGCCTACCTGCAAAAACGTTTTACCGAAATTGGTGTAGAACCGGGTAACGGTAACAGCTACCTGCAGGCGGTTCCCATGGTGAATATTGAAACGTTTGCCGATCCGGTGATGCAAGTGAAAACTTCTACACAGAATTTTTCTTTAAAAGGTTTGGAAGATTACGTGATATGGACTGAAAAAACAGATTCGCTTATCTCTTTACAAAATACTGAAGTAGTTTTTGCGGGTTATGGTGTGAATGCTCCTGAACGCGGCTGGAATGATTATGCAGGATTGGATGTAAAAGGGAAACTTGTGCTTGTACTGGTGAACGATCCGGGTTATGGAATCGATTCATCGTTGTTTAAGGGTGATACCATGACCTATTACGGGCGGTGGACATACAAATTTGAAGAAGCAGCAAGGCAGGGTGCCAAGGGGTGCCTTGTAATTCACGATACCAAAGCTGCCAGCTATCCCTTTACTGTTGTACAAAACAACTGGAATGGGTCCCGTTTATATCTTGATAATCGCGGAAAGAAGATTCCTTATTGTGATGTTATTGGTTGGGTCTCTGGTCCTGCTGCACGACGCTTGCTAATGGCAGGCGGTGTGGATACAACCGTTTTAACACAGGCGGCAACAAAAGGGTTTAAACCGGTACCGTTAAAGGCAACAGTTTCAACGCAGATAAAGGTAAAGGCCACCTATAACCAATCACAAAATGTGATTGCCAAAATCACGGGCACAAAATATCCCGACGAATATATTGTTTACACTGCGCATTGGGATCATTTAGGAGTTGGCAAACCCGATGAAACCGGTGACAGTATTTATAATGGAGCCCTGGATAATGCCAGCGCCACTGCAGGTTTGTTACAACTTGCCAAAGCATTTAAAGCCGGACCTGCGCCTGAACGAACCATTGTTTTTCTTGCTGTAACGGCAGAAGAACAGGGATTATGGGGATCGGCCTGGTATGCACAAAACCCGGTGTACCCAGCAGCCAAAACCCTGGCGAATATTAACATGGACGGGCTGAATAATTTTGCTGCTACAAAGGACATCATCATTGTAGGGAAGGGACAATCTGAACTGGAAGAATATTTGACCGAAGCTGCCAAACAGCAGGACCGGTATATTGCTTTTGAACAACACCCCGAAGCAGGGTATTATTACCGGTCAGATCATTTCAACTTTGCAAAAGTGGGTATACCTGCGCTGTACACATCAAGTGGTATTGATGCTGTTGGCAAAGGAAAAGAATACGGTAAAAAAATGGAAGATGAGTATACAGAAAAAAATTACCACAGGCCATCAGATGAATATACAGGCACCTGGAACCTTGATGGCGCCATGCAGGATCTGCAATTGTTTTACCTGGTAGGTAAACGTATATCCAGCCAGGAACAATGGCCGGGCTGGAAAGAAGGATCTGAATTCAAACCGATACGTCAGAAGTCATTGGGAAAATAAGAGAAACCTTACAATTAAATAAAAGCCATTCAATGAATGGCTTTTTCTATGCCTACCGATTAGAAAAACTGGTTTATTAATTGATTAAGTTGCAACGGAAAATCAACGGTGTAATGGATCTTATTTCATTTAAAAACAGTGTAGCTGCCAATGAATATCCTTCTTCATCATCGGTATACCTTCAGGCATTATGGTTAGATGCAAAAGAAAGATGGAATGAAGCACATCAACTGATCCAGGACCTGGAAGATGTACATGCAGCATGGATACATGCTTACCTGCACCGCAGGGAAGGAGATAATTTTAACGCTGATTACTGGTATACAAGAGCCGGAAAAAACCGTCCTGCTTTTTCATTGGATAAAGAATGGGAACAACTTGTTACTGCTTTTTTATAAGGCGCAATTTGCATTTAGTTACTATTGTGTTTTGAAAGCGGTAAACAGGATCTCCCGTTGTTATTTTTGGATGCTTCCTTTTCAATTGATCCTTCTGCGTAGATACGAGCCCCAGGAAGCAAAACGTTTCACGGTATTCAGCCAGTAATCAATATCAAGATCCAGGTCAGAATAGGGCCTGCCATCATAAATCTCAACTGTCATTTGTACAAAAGACCAATCATCTTCTTTAAAATGCCATTTAAATTCATAAGAAGCGTTTTTATTATAGCCCCCACTGCCGGGCAATAAATTTCCAAATACGAGTTTTCGCTGAGCAACTGGCAGTGCCAGCTGGTTTTCGGCCTGCTGAATAAGTTGCGGGTTTTTGGTTCGAATAATAAAGCTGGTATCACGCCAATCTGGTGTGGTACCATCAAAACCTACTTCGTAGTACACATAACCCGTTTCGGTTTTATTTTCTTTTTTGCAGGATGCTATAAGACTACATATGACAAGTAAGGGTACTAATGCTTTCAGGTGCTTCATAACGAAATGGTTTCTTATTAACCCTGACAACCCATACACTCAAACCGTTGCAGCTTGTATTAATAAAATTTGAATGGAACACCCAGTTATATGTTTACCTACCCACGTCAATTTTCAGACTACCTTTTTTTGGCTCTTTCATATTGCGCAGGCCAGGTTAGATCAACACCCAGTTCACGGGCTGCATGTAATGGAAAATAAGGCTCCCGCAACATTTGTCTTGCCATAAAAACAAGGTCGGCCTTGTTTTCAGAAATGATCGATTCTGCCTGCTGCACGGTGGTAATGAGTCCAACCGCGCCGGTCAGTATCTGTGCTTCTTTTTTGATTTGTTCTGCAAATGCTGTTTGATACATGGGCTCTGCTTTTATTTTTTGCGCGGGGGAATTACCACCACTGGAACAATCAACCAGGTCTACACCTTCTCTTTTCAAAATTTTTGATAACGCAATTGATTCTTCCAATGTCCATCCGCCTTCCACCCAATCGGTTGCTGAAATACGAACAAATAAAGGAAACGCTTCGTCCCATACCTGCCGCACAGCCGCAGCCAGTTCTACTACAAACCGAATACGGTTCTCAAAGCTGCCGCCATATTCATCGTTGCGTTTGTTGCTGAGTGGCGATAAAAATTCATGCAATAAATAACCATGTGCCCCATGCAACTCAATTATTCGAAACCCGGCCTGATTGGCACGAAGAGCAGCTTGTGTAAATTGAATGATGATCTTTTTGATCTCTTCTTTAGTTAATTCATGTGGTACCGGTTCGCCTTCTTTGTATGGAATGGCTGATGGAGCTTCTGTTGTCCATGGATCTTCATGTGGAGCCAAGGCTGCAGCACCTTCCCATGGACGATGATGACTGGCCTTACGTCCGGCATGTGCAAGCTGAATACCAGGTACGGCATGCTGAGCCTTTATAAAACCAGTAATGCGATGCAGGTATGCAATATGTTCATCTTTATAAATACCAAGATCATGATGCGTAATTCTTCCCTCGGGAGAAATGGCTGTTGCTTCCGTAAACACAAGAGCAGCACCACCAGCTGCACGGCTCCCCAGGTGTACCAGGTGCCAGTCATTGGCAAAGCCGTCAACACTACTGTACTGGCACATTGGCGAAACCACAAGCCGGTTTTTTAATTCAACAGATCGGATCTTTAATGGTTGGAATAAGTTTGACATAGTGTGCATCTTTACGCAAACTTCCGACCATTATTTATTTTGCCTAAAGTTTTATTGTGGCACCCTAAATAACTGGCCATACATATAATGACAAAGATCATAGAACAAAGATGTCATTACCATTATTTTTGCGACAATGTTACTCTGGAAAAATATCATTAAAAAACCCACCTGACCCTGGCTGCATTGCAACTGTCAGCCAACTTTATTTTTCCATTTAATTATCATCATGAAAACGATCATTGAACCGTTTAAGATCAAATCGGTTGAACCTATATTTTTTACTACACGTGAAGAACGTGAAGCCATATTAAAAAAAGCATTTTATAATCCCTTTCTTATTGATGCCAAAGATGTATTGATAGACCTACTTACCGATAGCGGTACCAGTGCCATGAGCAGTAACCAATGGGCCGGCATTATGCAGGGAGATGAATCATATGCCGGAAGCAACAATTTTTCGATTTCGTGATACGATACATACACTAACGGGAATGCCTGTTGTTATTCCCACTCACCAGGGGCGGGCCGCAGAAAAGATTCTTTTCAGCACCATTGGCGGCAAAGGAAAATATATTGTAAGCAACACCTTGTTTGACACCACAAGAGCCAACATTGAATTTTCAGGTGCAGAAGGTGTTGACCTCTTGTGTGAAGAAGGAAAAAAACCTTCGGTACCTGCACCCTTCAAGGGTAATATGGATTCAAAAGCTTTAGAAGAGTTTATTTCAGGAAAAGGTGCAGCAAACATCCCCTTGTGTTTACTAACGGTTACCAATAACTCGGGGGGAGGTCAGCCTGTAAGTATGCAAAACATCCGGGAGGTAAAAGAGATCTGTTCAAAACATAACATCCCCTTGTTTATTGATGCCTGCCGGTTTGCAGAGAATGCGTATTTTATTAAGCTCAGGGAAAAAGGATTTGAGAACCGGACAGTAAGAAGTATTGCACGGGAGATGTTTTCATATGCCGATGGCTGTACCATGAGTGCCAAAAAAGATGCATTTGCCAACATTGGTGGATTTATTGCATTGCATAATGAAATATTGGCAACACAATGCCGCAACCTGCTGATCATTACAGAAGGTTTCCCTACTTATGGCGGTCTTGCCGGCCGAGACCTTGAAGCTATTGCAATTGGCCTTGATGAAGTACTGGATGAAAATTACCTGCATTACCGACTTAGAAGTATAGAATATTTAACAGAAAAACTTTCAAAGAAAAATGTACCGGTTATGTTGCCGGCCGGTGGACATGCCGTATATCTTGATGCAAAGGCTTTTCTTTCACATATACCTGTAATGCAGTATCCAGGCCAGGCATTGACTGCAGCTTTATATGAACAAGGGGGTATAAGAAGCGTTGAAATAGGTTCTGTTATGTTTGGAAAATATAAAGACAACGGGCAACTGATTCCTGCAGCTATGGAGTTGGTACGATTGGCTATTCCCCGACGGGTATATACACAAAGCCATATTGATTATGTTGCAGAAGTAATTATCGAAGTTTTTGAAAACAGGAAACAGCTTGGCGGATTACGCATTGTTGAGGAGCAACCCGTACTCAGGCATTTTACCGCCAAATTTGAAAAAGTGTAGCATTCAAAAGGTCTCTTGCCAGAGACCTTTTGAATGAATGACTATTTGGAAAGTTGAGCCCTGATGGCACCTGCAGGGTATTCTGCATTGTGTACATTTACATAATAGGCAGAAGGATTTTTGCGGATGGCTTTTATTAGTTCCAGGCTGACCGTTAACGTACCACTTGAATAACCCGAAGTTGGAGCTGCTAAAGGAATGACAACCGGGCCTGGTGAACCGGCCGGGGCTATGTGAATATGAGCCGCTGTAGCCGGTGCAATATCCCATGCAGAAAGTTCATAACTGATTGTCCCCTGTCCCTGGTTCATGGTCATTTTAAAATGCCCCGAACCGTCCGGGTCTCCCGGGCCAGGTGCTTCTTCGGCGCCGGAAAGGGTTACAGAAACAGGCCTGCCGCCATGCAGAGCATCCATCAATTTTTGCTGCGAAGCGGATTGAGCAGCTACCACCACTTCATCTATTGAGGCATTGTTGTCCTGTTTGTTACAGGCTGTTAAAATTAACAAGGCAAAAACCGGAACATAGAACTTTTTCATACTGTTTGTTTTATGGTTAAAAGATTGTTCGGAGTTGCTGCTACGGGCAAGTATTTCGCGGGGTACAAATGGGGTTGGCTTGCATTCCTATACAAAGTATATACGTTGTATTCCAGGTTATGGATGCGGAACCGAAAAGTTTTTTTTAAGGGGGCGAAATTGCTTTTTAATTGGGGTTGGTAAGCAGTTTTCTATCTCAATTTACCTGAATTCTTTATGTTGAGCATAGGCTCTAAGTCTTAAAAGCCTTGCCTGTTTGTTTGGTTATGGATTATTGTTCCTAAAAAGTTCTCAATCATATCATTATATTCTTTGTAGGTAATAGGTTTTGAACAAACTGCAGAAGCGCCTTTCTCTGAACAGGTTTTAACCAGGTGCTGATCAGCGTAGGAAGAATAAACCATAACGGGGATATGAGTATACCTTTTATTACTTTTCAGTAACTCCAATGTTTGTAAGCCATTTTTCCTGGGCATATTCTGGTCCAGAATAATAAAATCGGGCAGGTCTTTAGCATCACGGATATTATCGAGGGTTTCCAGCAAGGCTACACCATTTTCTGCAGCAGGCATCAATAAGAGATCGGAACGATGGTGCAAAAAATCATGAAAGAGCTGTTTGTCGTCCTCATCATCTTCTGCTAATAAAAGTTTCTTTGGAAACATAGGTCAAACTTAAACATCCTTTTGATCGATTGGTAAAATAATCCTGAACTCCGCTCCTTCTCCTTCGTGGCTTACTGCAGTGATCAATCCATTGTGCTTGTCGATGATCTTTTTTGCTATGGCCATTCCAATACCGGTACCTTCATATTTATCTTTCGAATGAAGTCTTTCAAAAAGAGCAAAGATGCTTGCCAGGTATTTTTCATTAAAGCCGATCCCGTTATCACGAATCCTGATCAGGCAATAAGGTCCATCTTCCTGTAATGGGCTGTTAAATGACTTTTCACTTATCCTGGTTGAATTTATACTTATTCTCGAAGAATTGCCTGGTTTCGAAAACTTCAGCGCATTACTTATGATATTTTGAAATACTTGTCTCACCTGGCCCCTGTTTACATACAGGCAGGGAAGTTTACCAACCTGGATGACAGCATTTTTATCCTGTATCATCAGTTCAAAATCTACCATCAGTTCTTTTACCACCTCTGATAGATCCACACATTCCAGTTTGTGGTCATCGGCTGAAAGACGGGAATAATTAAGGATATCGATGATCAGGTTTTTCATACGACTGGCCGACTCAATGATCTTATCTAAATACCGTTCCGAATCGACTGTAAGCTCTTTTTGTTTTTCTTTTAAAAGGTTGGAAAACACCTGAATCTTACGTAAAGGTTCCTGCAGGTCATGAGAAGCGACTGAGGCAAACTGTTGAAGATCGTGGTTACTGATTTCCAGCGCCTGGTTGGCTTGTTCTAACTGTTCAAAATTGTCACGCAATTTTTTTTGTGTAGCTTTTTGAGAAGTAAGATCCGTGATAATAATACTTAAAGAAACCCCTTCCTGGAGCTCAAGTGTAGTAAGAGAAAGTTGTACTGGTGTGATATTGTTACCGGAAATAAGTGATACTTCACCTTTGCCATCTGATTTCCATGATTCGTTAAACAGAACCGAGTAAATAGTTTTATTTTCAGGTACTACAAATTTTTCAAAAGGGAGACCGATGATACCATTCAAAGGCATGTTAATCATACGGGCAAATTGCGAATTACTGTAAAGAATAATACCCTCATGGTTAACTGTAACTGCACCTTCAGACATTTTTTCTATAAAAACCCTGTAAGTATGATCGGCAGTTTTAAGAGTATACAACTGGTGTCCATCCTTACCTTCCACTACCAGCGCATCAATTTGTCCGGTGCGGATGGCATCGATGGTTTCATTAGCCTCATCCAGTTGATGGCGTAATTCCTCCAATTCGTTCCGGAGTTCTTCCATTGTTTTCTGTATGGGTTCGTTATTCTTCATTAAGATAAAAGTCCTAATCCTTTTAAAACTTTTTCAGTATCCGACAGATCGCCAATCAACCTGCGTTCTGGTGCTGGTTGTTTTTTAATCAAAAGAGGCAGTGCTACCAATTGTTCTTTTTCGGCCAGTTGTTGTTGCTGGTATACATCAATTATTTCCAATGAATATCTCCCCTTTAAATGGTCTTCGCAAATCTGCCGGATATTAGTGACCGCCCGGGTAGAATTTGGGGTGGCGCCTGTAATAAATAAACGAAGAACATATCTGGTATTTTGCCCCTGGTCTGTGTCTGATTTTGGATGTTCTTCTTTTTTTTGCATATTATTTTTTTAGCGGGCGAATATTTAAGCCAACCAATACTTTTTCTTCATTGGAAAGGTCTCCTATTATTTTTCGAATGGGGACCGGCACTTTCCGAACCAGGGTTGGGATGGCAAAAATCTGGTCGCCTTCTGCTAATTGAGGATTTATTAACAGGTCAATCACCTCAATTTTATACTGGTCTTTAAGATGTTCCTCGCAATATCGTTTAAGGTTTTTTAATGCTGCAGCAGATTTTGGAGTATTTCCTGCCACGTAAAGCCTTAATTCGAATTTGTACACTTTTTTTTCTGTTGCCTTACTTGCTTTTGCCATTACCTGCATTTTTTGTGAGCCTGTTCTCAATCATTTGTTTTCGATTTTTTTCTATGATCTCTTTTTTAAGATCTTCTTCTATATATGATTTATTCAATTCATCCTGTACAGACTCGAACTCCTCCTGCAAAGAAGCGATCTTTGCTTCAAGCACCTTTCGCTTTCTCTGGATTGCAATATCTTTCTGGCTAAGTGCATGTGTACGTAACACCACTCCTGTTGCTTCTTTCAGTTGTTGGGCTTCCCGTGCCGACCCTGTTAAAACACCATCTTCACCCAGGTATACATCAACCAAATCCAGTCCGTTATCTGTTATTACAAATTCTCTTACCTGGTTGGAATGTTTCATTCCACGTGATTTCATGATGTACAAACCCCTGTTCCGTTCACCGTTCGATTCAATATCTCTCACCAAAACCCATGCGTCAACCAAAGAAGAAACGCCCTCGTCGGTTTGTTCATTAACAATGGTATTAAGCGACAAGGCTGTAAATAAAACGGTTATATTTTCAACCTGGAGGAAATCGATCAACCTGATAAGCATTGATTTCACCTCACTTACGGAACCTACTGTTACAAGGTTAGTGATGGGGTCGAGTATGACAGTCTTTGGTCTAAATTTTTTTATTTTTTTATGGATCGAAACCAGGTGCATTTCCAGTCCGTTTAAGGTGGGACGTGCAGCGTGCATTTCCAAAAAGCCTTTGTCAACATCTGCTTTCAGATCAACTCCAATTGAGAGCATGTTGCGCATGATCTGTTGAGGCGATTCTTCAAAAGCGAAATAGATGCAGCGTTCTTTCCGTTTGCAGGTTTCGTGTGCAAAAAAAGCTGCCAGGCTGGTTTTACCTGTTCCTGCGGTACCCGATACCAGAATTGAGCTTCCCCTGAAAAAACCTTTTCCTCCCAGCATTTTGTCTAAGGACGGAATTCCGGAACTAATTCTTTGGCTGGAGACTTCATGATCAAGCATCAGGGATGTGATGGGTAAAACAGAAATGCCATCCTCATCAATTAAAAAAGGATATTCATTGGTACCGTGTAAGGAACCCCGGTATTTTATGATACGTAAAAGCCTTGTTGATATTTGATTTACAACACGGTTTTGCAACAATATAACACAGTCAGAGACATACTCTTCAAGGCCCTGCCTTGTCAAGGTTCCTTCACCTTGTTCACCTGTAATAATGGCCGTAACGCCTTTTTGTTTCAACCACCCAAAAAGCCTTCTTAACTCAGCCCTTAATACAGCCTGGTTGCTAAGACCCGAAAAAAGGTTTTCAATGGTATCCAATACAACCCGTTTTGCTCCAATACTGTCGATAGCATATGCCAGCCGGATAAAAAGACCATCCAGGTCATATTCACCTGTTTCTTCAATCTCACTTTTATCTATATGAACATGGTCTATTTTAACAACTTTGTCTATTTGTAATTTCTCCAGGTCAAACCCAAGGGAGACCACGTTCATTGCCAGTTCATCTGTTTTTTCTTCAAAGGCCATAAAAACACCGGGCTCACCAAATTCCATGGCCCCCCGAATAATGAACTCAAGAGATAGAAGGGTTTTGCCACAACCTGCTGCTCCACAAACCAACGTTGGCCTGCCGGTTGGTATTCCGCCACCGGTTATTTCATCCAAACCTATAATCCCTGTGGGAGTTTTAGGTAAGGACCTTTTGTTATATAGTTTTTTGGGTTTTGAAGGCATATTAAAGGCTATTGTTATAGTTGTTTTTTAATATGCTCCATTGATACAAAAGCTGGACCAGCGAAAAAATTGTCCTAACTCATTGAATAACAAATTATTTCTGGGAAATAACCTTCGTAAAAATCCACAATTACCCACCCCCGCAAAAGCCATTTTCCTGGAAAACAGAGGATAAAAAAAGCGTAACCCTGGGGCCACGCTTCACCTAAAAATTTTGTTCGTTTATTAATGCCTGCCGTCTTTTTTATCCATTTCATTTCCAATAATAGCACCAGCACCCGCACCTATAACTCCGCCCACAACAGCACCTGCGGCCCTGTTCTTTTTGTTTACAATGGCACCAGTACCGGCACCAACCACTCCTCCAATTACCGCACCTTTGGCTGTTTTACTCCAACCTTTTTTAGCTGTAGTTCCAGAACCTGTTTGGGTTTCTCCAGATCCTGTTTCAGCTGAGTTTCCTGATGAAGAAGACGCTGATGATGAAGATGTTTTTTTAGAAGTAGCCGATGGTTTTGCTTCGCTACTTTCTGTTTTTTCACCTAATTCATTCTGTGCCTTCCAGGCCTGGTATTCAGCTAATCCCGTTGTATCAGTAGCAAAACGAAGCGAATCTGAAAGTTGATTGTTTGCCGGTGTTTTTGGCGACGTATTGCAGGACGAAAAAACAACAAGAGCAAAGAAAATTACTAAGAGTTTCATGGGTTTTTCTTTAGGGTTTTGAATAAAAAGGAAAACTAAGTGGATACCATGAAAAACGAAAGAGTGAAACTACCTGCATAAATACGATCTAGGAAATAACACCCATCCGGTTTTAAGTATTTATGCTTATAAACAGAAAGCATGCTCTACGTATTTTTGCATGAACACACATGATATGCCACCCGTAGCCATTTCCGTCCTTTTAGCAGATGATGACGAGGAAGACCTTGAACTTTTCCAGGCCGCCGTTACAAAAGTAAATTCGACAGCAAAAGTTAAAACGGTACTTAATGGCCGGCTGGCATTGGAATACCTGCAACAATGCCGCGATAAGGAACTGCCTTGCCTGATTATACTGGATTATAATATGCCGGAAATGAACGGCGTAGATCTGCTTGATCGCCTGAGGCCTGATGAACGGTTTAAGAATATCCCCAAATTAATATTAAGTACTTCGAATGCTCAATCACATGTAAGGGAATGCCTGGATCATGGTGCCGCAAATTATTTTGTGAAACCTAACAATATGAGGGATCTTGAAGCCCTGGCAGCAGACATGCTTACCTATTGTACTACTTCACAAGATTTATAGGTCCGGGATATAGATTTCAAAACGGGCGCCTTTATCTGGCACTCCAATAGCCTTAATAAAACCCCGGTGATTTTGTGCGATTTTTTTACAGATGGCTAACCCAATTCCAGAACCTCTATACCCGGATTGATTACTGAGTCTCTGAAAAATCTCGAATATTTTTTCGGAATACTGGTCATCAAAACCAATACCGTTATCTTCTACCGATATCCTATTATACGATAAACGTGGATCGGCAGCTTTGTTTTCAATTTCTTTCCCTTTGACCTTATCATAGCTGATCCTTATTACTAATTGCCTGGTCGGGTGTTTATATTTTATGGCGTTGTTAATCAGGTTATCCATCAGTTGTCTGAACTGAAAAGGAATGACGGGTATTACAGGCAATTCACCTATTTCTATGATGGAACCTGATGGCTCCAGTAAGTCTTTATGTGAAAGAATAATATCTTCAACCATTGATTTCAGATCAGTCTCTTCATAGTTATCCTGCAGAGCATTTGTCTTTGAATAAGTAAGCAGGTCTTCAATCAGCTCATTCATCCGTTTTACAGCGGCAACAGATCGATTCAGATATTCCCTTGATTTATCGGTAAGCCTGTTTTTATCCTCATCCAACACAAAATGATTATAAAAACTGATCTTACGAAGCGGTTCTTTCATATCATGAGAAGCTGCATACGCAAATTGCTCCAGTTCCTGGTTTTGAAATTCAAGCTGGTTGGTATAATCTCTTAATTTGTCTTCTGCCGATTTTCGTTCGGTAAGGTCCCTGGTTACTTTTGAAAAACCAATGATATTGTGATCGGCATCGTGCAATGCGGTGATTACAATACTTCCCCAAAAAGCTGTACCATCATTTCTCACTCTCCATCCTTCATGGATGGCCTTTCCTTCATTTCTTGCGGTAGCCAATAACTGATCCGGCAAGCCGCTCTTCCTGTCATCTTCCAGGTAAAAAACCCGGAAGTTTTTACCTACAATCTCTTTTTCTTTATAACCTTTTATTTTTTCTGCACCCCGGTTCCAATTCTGGATGATGCCTTCTTTATCAAGCAACACAATGGCATAATCTTCTACTTCATCTATCATTTTATGATAGCGTTCTTCTTTTTCTTTTAGTTCGCTAGCTTTTACAGCCTGGTTCAGCTTTTTTTGTTCTGTAATGTCAATAGTAAAACAGCGTGTATGAATAAATTTTCCATTTTCACGAAAAACATTGGAACTGATCTGAACATTACGAAACGAACCATCTTTGCAACGTAAGTAAGATTCATAATTGATAACCGTTTCATCGCTATCCAAACGTTTCAAAATATCTTCAATCTTCTCCGCATCCTTGTGAAACTCAGAAATATGGTGCCCTACATATTCTTCTTTTGAATAACCCAGCATGTCCAGTTCGGCCTTATTAGCCCAGGTAATGATACCATTCCGGTTAACCCAATGCAAACCAATAGAGGCATTATCTACAAAGTCCTGCAGCTCTTTTGTTTTTCTTGCCAGGGCGTTGCTGGTTTGTTTTTGTTCGGTGCAATCGTAAAAACAATTGATCATACCCAGCACCTTACCGCTTTCATCTTTTATAGGGGTAATTGTTATGCAGGCCGAAATGCGGGACCCATCGGGTCTTTCCATAATTAACTCTATATTGTTCCGTTGCAATCCATCAATAAGTGAAGCAGCAACCGGCGTTTGATTATGAGGCAGGTAAGTGCCATCAGGATAATATAATTTAAACGCTCCATTAAAACGTTCCTGCGCATCACCTATTACTGGTGCTCTTCCCCACAGTTCTACAGCTTTTTTATTATAATTTGTAATGAGTCCTGAAACATTACAGGTATAGATGGCAAAAGGTAACAAGTCAAACACGGGGGATTGATGGAAGGGTTGGATATGGTTTCCATCCGGATTAAATAAACTTTCAGCGGCTACTGCTGCTTGTTCCATTTGGAAGGGGTTAAGGTGAAATAAAATTAAACAATTCTACATTTTGACCCGGAAAAAAGACTTACACATCCTTTTTATGAACAATGATATTAAAATCCCGGGGTACATTACCAGGCTTTTGCTTCAACAAAGAAACAGTGAACCTGTATGGCATAATTTTTAGCTCAAATAACAAAACGATGGAAATGCGTGAGAATAAAGAGCCCAAAATGCCGACAGCCGATACAGGGAATGCCAGTAATTCTTCTCCAAATAATATGGAACAGGGGCCAAAACCTGATCAATTACTGGATAAGAAAGCAGAGACCTAT
>DASTMJ010000238.1:0-2117 GCA_035714205.1 Flavisolibacter sp.
TTTGTGAACAAAGATGGAAGGGATGTTTATTTCCAGCATGTGGCACCAACAGGGCAGTTCCGTTTTTCTTATGCAGATGGTACAGTAGCCCCAACCGTAAGTTCTGCCGATGCTGTTGTGTATCAAAGTACCGTTCCAAAAATTTATGGTGGATTTGATAATACATTCCGTTTTAAAGGATTTGAGTTGAATGCCCTGTTCACCTACCAGTTTGGATCTTACCTGTATTATGGAACCAACGCCGGTTTAAGAGACCAGCGTTTCTGGAACAATTCAACCGATGTATTAAGAAGATGGCAGAAAGCAGGCGATAATACCGATATTCCAAAACCTGTTTACGGAGACAACATCTCCAACGGGTCTTCATTTCCTTTAGACATCAATGTATTTAAAGGAGACTTCATCAAATTACGTACAATAACATTAGGTTATAATATTCCAAACTCAGTGTTGAATAAAGTGCGGATCAACGCTGCCCGGTTCTATGTTTCCGGAAATAACCTGGCAATGATCACAGACTATCCTGGTCCGGATCCCGAGGTTTCTTCAAATGGTAACGGTACATCCAATGCCGGTATTGACAGAAATACAGTGGCTAACGGAAGAACCATTACAGTAGGCCTTAACATTGGATTCTAACCTTAAAACAACACGAAATGAAAAAAATGAAATTTAAATATTTTGGTATAGCCCTCCTTTTAACGGGAATGCTATCCTGCAATAAAGAAAGTCTTGAACCGGTACCCACCACTTCTATTTCTGACCTGACGGCCTTTGATACCAAGTCAAGGATTGAAGGACAGGTGAGGGCAATTTATGCTGCCTCAAAAAACAGCGGTTTATATGGCGGCCGTTACCAGATCTTCAATGACATCAGGGGTGGTGATTTTATGAACGAAAAAACCAACGTTGTTACAGGTTTCGACGTTTGGAACTACACACCCAGTAACAGCTCTACCAACAGTGTAATGAATCATTGGGCCCAGTCTTATTTTGTGATCAACCTGGCCAATGTATTTATCGATGGAATGGCCGCCAAGGGTACTTCAGTAGTGGGCGATGATTTATCTAAGAACTATTTGGGTGAAGCCAGGTTCTTAAGAGCTGCCGTTTATTATTCTTTATTGCAACTGTATGCCCGTCCTTACTGGGATGGAAATGGCAGCAAGCCGGGAGTACCCCTTCGTTTAAAAGGCAATACCGGCTCTGGCGATTATGCTATTGCAAGAAATACAGTGGCTGAAGTATATGACCAGATCATCGCCGATCTTGACTTTGCAGAACAAAACCTTCCGTTAAAGTATACCACAGCTATTTTAAATACCACCCGTGCACACAGAAACACGGCTATAGCCTTTAAAACGAGAGTGTATTTGAGTATGCGTAAATACGCCGAGGTGGTTACGGAAGCTAATAAAATAGTTTCCGCATCTGCTCCGTTTAAAGCATCAACAGGCGTTCCTCATGCTTTGGAGCCAGACTATACTAACCTTTTCAAACCTCCGTATACATCTGTTGAGTCCATCTTTTCTATGCCTTTTGCTTCCAATGAAGCACCAGGTACACAAAACCAGTTAGGTTATTATTATGGTCCGGGTGCATTAAACGGTGGTAATGGTGAATATTCATTACTGCCCACTGGTATCATTGCAAATGCCGACTGGAGTGCAACAGATAAAAGAAGAAGCTTCATTTTTGTTTCCGGTGGTAAAAGCTGGTTAAGCAAATATCCTACGGGTGGGTTGTTCACCGATTTTGCACCTGTAATCAGGTATGCAGAGGTTTTATTGAACCTGGCTGAAGCAAGGGTACGTACTACCAACTCAGTTGATGCGCAAGCCATTGACTTGCTGAACGCAGTAAGAGGACGTTCCGATGCTGCGAAAGTTTTTGCAGCCGCAGATTTTGCTACACCCGATGACCTGATCAATGCTATTCTTATAGAAAGAAGAATTGAATTGTTGGGTGAAGGACTGGCCGGAACAGACATTACACGTTTAGGATTTGATCTTCCTGCAAAACCAGGGGTAAATTCTATTCCATCAACCGGGCAGCAATATATATGGCCAATATCAGCCAACGAGTTACTATTGAATCCATTGATGACCGACAATTAA
>DASTMJ010000239.1:0-20445 GCA_035714205.1 Flavisolibacter sp.
ACCTGCCTGTGGTGCACAAAAACAGATTGGTGTAAATCCATCCAATTACCTGATATATACTCATTCAGATACAACTTATTCGCCTTATTTTTTTTGTTGCGGTGGTGGTGGATTGGTTTTAGCAAGAAATGAATGCCTCGATTGCAGGCGAAGGGGTGGCTCGACTCAAAAACCTTCATTCTGGTAATTCTATTCTTATGGGCAAGCAAAATCTTTTTACTTTTTTATGTATAAGATTTCTCATCATTGTTTTGTTGTCTGGGTTTTGTATTGAATATTGTTCAGCGCAGCAGCCCGAAAAAGTAGTGGAGGACCTGCAACAAAAATTTGTTAGTTACCAACAACAATCCCCACAGGAAAAACTTTTTGTTCATACAGATAAAGATTTTTACCTGGCCGGCGAAACAGTTTGGTTCAGGATCTATAAGGTAAGTGCTGATCACCATAAACCTAATTCAATAAGTAAGGTGGCCTATGTTGAGATCATTGGCGTGGATGGAAGGCCACTTGTTCAAGCCAAAATAGATCTTCGAAGAGATAATGGTTCCGGGTCGTTTATCCTTCCGGCTTCATTAAACACAGGCAATTATCTTTTAAAATGCTATACCAACTGGATGAAAAATTTTGATGAAAACTTTTTCTATTCTAAGCCTATAACATTGGTAAATACAAACAAAAGACCCGACTGGCGATCGCTTGAAAAAAAAGAAGCCCATAGCATCCGGTTTTTCCCGGAAGGAGGACAGCTGGTTGAGGGTATTGAAAGTCGTGTTGCATTTAAAATAACAAATGAATATGGCCTGGGTATAGAAGGTTCAGGTTGGGTATTGAATAATAACAATGATACAATGGCCGCGTTTCAAACGCATAAGTTTGGGATGGGTACGTTTTTTATAAAACCTCGTAAAAATGAAACCTATTCTGTAAGGGTTCAATTAAAAAATGGAAAGCAGATAACAAGTGGTTTGCCACAGGTTACTACTCAAGGTTACGTAATGCAGTTAAATGAGGCAGATCCATATACACTTCAGTTAATTGTTGAAACCAATATCATAACGCAAAAAAATTTATACTTATTTGTCCATACCCGTGGTGTTTTAAAACTGGCCTTGCTTAAACCCCTGAATAAAGGAAGGACGGAATGGCTGATAAATAAATCAACATTGGGAGATGGGGTCTCCAGTTTTGTTGTGGTAAATGAGCAACGCCAGCCCGTATGTGAAAGATTGTTTTTTAAAGAGCCTGCACAGGTGGCCGGGCTTTCTCTTTTACCTGACTCCAATGAATATGGTAAACGATCGAAGATCAATATTGAATTAGATGCACAGGGGAATAATGCATTTATAAAAACAGATCTTTCGCTTTCAGTATTCTTGTTAGACTCGTTGCAAACGAATAAAATAAATACGATTGAAAGCTATTTATGGCTTGGTTCTGATTTGACTGGTTTTATTGAAGACGAAGGTTATTATTTCGAAGAGCAAAATAATACCGAACAAAAAACCGCTACTGACAATTTAATGCTTGTTCATGGCTGGAGAAGATTTCGCTTTGAAGATATTAATAAGCAACCTGCATTTAAATTTTTACCTGAATATGAAGGTTTATTACTGGAGGCAAATATTATTAGTAAGCAGGAAAATGTCCCTGCATCAGGGATATCAACTTTTGTCTCCAGCCCCGGTACAAATTTTCAAACAGCACAAGCAATTAGTAGCCAGGAGGGGAGGGCTTTATTTTTACTTAAAAATGTTTTTGGAAAGAACGAGCTGGTAGTACAGGCAGATACCAATTCTAATGTTTACAGAACGGAAATTCAAAATCCATTTTATCAAAATCATAACTCGCCGGATTCTCCCCGGTTTGTTTTGAAAGAAGAATGGCGGGAGCAATTAAATGCCCGCCACTTATCAAACCAGGTACAACTTTCGTTTAATGCAGGCGGCTTTCCATCCTATTATTTACCCCATGAAATAGATACTACTATTTTTTTTAAGGCTGATAAGACTTATTTGCTGGATGATTACACCCGTTTCCCAACAATGGAAGAAGTGATGCGTGAATTTGTAACAGAAGTCAAGGTTCGCAAAGAAGGCGATGAATTTTCGTTCCAGGTGTTGAACATACCCTATAAACAATTTTTTAATGAGGCTCCATTGATCATGCTGGATGGGGTGCCTGTTTTCCATGTAAATAAGATTATTGCACTTGACCCCCTTAAGGTTAAGAAAATTGAAATTGCTGCATGTAAATATTTTTGGGGCAGGAAGGTTTACCCCGGAATTGTGAGTTACACAACATACGATGGCGACCTGGGTGGTTTTCAATTAGACCCGGCTGCACTTATTATTTCTTACGAAGGCTTGCAAATGAACAGGGAATTCTATCAGCCTGTTTATTATACAAATAGTGAACGAAGCAATCGATTACCCGATATGCGCAATGTTTTGTATTGGTCTCCATCCATTGAAACAGATGGAAAAGGGAAAAAAACAGTAAGTTTTTATAGTTCAGACATTGCGGGAACGTATGCCGTTGTTGTTCAGGGGCTGGGTGAAGATGGTACACCTCTGAGTAAAATAATTTCCATTTCTATCAAACAATAGTTCACAATAAAAAAGCCCATGGTTCAACCACGGGCTTTTCCTTAATCTGGAACTTTTTATTTTAATAATTTGAAAGATGCTTCTTTAACCTCGGCCGAACTGGTCCCTATCATGATTTTGAAATCTCCCGGTTCAGCAATAAACTTCAGATCGTTATTATAAAATTTGAGATCGTTTATGCTGATGTTGAAACGAACCTGTTTTGACTCTCCTGGTTTTAGTGAGATCTTTTGAAATCCTTTAAGTTCTTTTACGGGTCTAGTTACACTACCCACAACATCACGAATGTATAATTGCACAACCTCCTGTCCTTCTCTGGAACCTGTATTGGTAATTGTAACGGTGGCTGAAATGGTTTCGTTCGAACGCATCTGATTTTTACTTAGAGTTACATCACTATAGCTAAAGGTTGTATAACTCAAACCATATCCAAATGGATATAATGGTTCATTTGTAACGTCCAGATAGTTGGAACGGAACTTTTGAAACCATTGTCCCTGTGGAAGCGGACGACCCGTGTTTTTATGGTTATAGTATAAAGGCACTTGTCCAACATTTTGTGGAAATGTCGCCGGCAGCTTTCCTGAAGGCGATACATCACCAAACAATACATCTGCAATGGCATTGCCAGCTTCAGAGCCGCCAAACCAAACATTCAAAATGGCGGGTACATTTTCATGCTCCCATTTCATTGCTAAGGGCCGACCTGTAAATAATACCAGAACAACCGGCTTGCCTGTTTTTAATAGAGCAGATAAAAGATCTTTTTGGGCTTGCGGAATTTCGATATTACTCCGGCTGGAACTCTCACCACTCATTTCAGCTGACTCACCCAATGCAGCTACTATTACATCGGCCTGTTCTGCGGCGGCCAATGCTTCATTGATCAATTCAGAAGCAGGGCGGCTATCGCGACGAAGAGTTTTGCCAAACATAGTGGCTCTTTCTTCAAAAACTGAATCTTCAGATAAATTAGATCCTTTGGCATATACCACCCGGCCATTGCTCCCTAATACATTTTGTAAACCTGCCAATACGGAAATTGGTTTGGTAAAATCGGTGGCTACACTCCATGTTCCGGGCATATTTTCTTTGGCATCGGCCAACGGGCCCACTAGTGCAATAGTGCCACTCTTTTTTATTGGTAATAAATTACCCTGGTTTTTTAAAAGCACAAATGTTTCGGCTGCTATTTCTCTTGCTGCTTTTAAATTTCCGGGAGTATAAATATCAGTTTTGGCCCGTTCAGGGTCGCTGTATTTGTAAGGATCCTGGAACAAACCCAGTTTATATTTTGCTTCCAGTACACGGCGGCAGGCAAGGTCAATTTCTTTTTGTGTGATCTTGCCTTCCTGCAAGGATTTTTTCAACGTAGTAAGCAAGCCCTCGCCAACCATGTCCATGTCAACACCAGCTTTTAATGCTAATGCAGACACGGTTTGCAGATCACCCAAGCCATGATCGATCATTTCGTTGATAGCTGTATAATCTGTTACAACAAATCCGTTAAAACCCCATTGCTTACGCAAAAGGTCGGTCAACAACCATTTATTGGCACTTGCGGGGATGCCATCTATTTCATTAAACGAGGTCATTACACTACCGGCGCCGGCATCAATTGCAGCTTTGTAAGGAGGAAGGTACTCATTATACATTCTTACACGGCTCATGTCGGTTGTGTTGTAATCACGTCCGCCTTCGGCTGCACCGTACAAGGCAAAGTGTTTTACACAAGCCATGATGGTATTGTTTTTTGTGAGATCGGTACCCTGGTAACCTCTGACCATCGCCCTGGCAAATTCAGAACCCAGGTACACATCCTCGCCGCTTCCTTCGGAAATACGACCCCAACGCGGATCACGGGAAATGTCAACCATGGGAGAAAAGGTCCAGCAAATACCATCGGCGCTTGCTTCAATAGCAGCTATCCGTGCACTTCTTTCAATGGCGGGCATATTCCAGCTGGCCGCCAGGCCCAGGGGAATCGGGAATGCCGTCTGGTAACCATGTATCACATCCATACCGAAGATCAATGGAATTTTTAACCGGCTATTCTCCACCGCAATTTTCTGTACAGCACGAATCTTATCAACGCCTTTAATATTAAAAAGTCCACCAACTTTTCCTTCTCTTATTTTTTTAGCTATGTCAGAACTGGAAGCCTGGCCGGTTGTAATATCACCAGCACCGGGAAGGTTTAGTTGTCCCAGCTTTTCATCCAATGTCATCTTGCTCATCAGGTTTGTGATGAACTGGTTCATTCTTGCATCTGTGCCTGACCTTACCTGTGCCTTGCTGTTGTATGCAATGAGACTTACCATTGCAAGCAACATTATTTTACATCTTTTCATGTTGAGGCTTTATTATTTAAGTAAATATGGACGAATTGTTTTTTGCCAGATGCGGTACCCGGCTTTATTCATATGCAAATTGTCTTCTAAAAAAATATCCGTTCTGGGTTTTTTATTTACCATCATTGGCGTAAAAACATCAATAAAGGAGGCGTTCTTTTGCGTTTTCAAAAAAGTTTTAACCAGGCTGTTGGCCTCATACATTTTTGGGAGTAAATGAGCACGGCTGGGACTGGGTTTAATAGCAACATAACTGATTGTTACCAATGGCAGGTCTTTCCTGATCAATTCAAACAGTGTTTTAAAGCGTTGCAAAACATGTTGTGGAGATACTGTATCCGAAGAAGCGAGGTCATTATCGCCACAATAAATAACTACTTGTTTGGGTTGATAAGGTATAATGATGTCTTTGGTGTAACGGATTACATCGGGAAGAGTAGAACCCCCAAAACCGCGATTGATGATTTTATATCCTGGAAAATATTGCTGCACATCTTTCCACATGGTAAACGATGAACTGCCAATAAACAGGATTTGTTTTTTTGCAGGCATATGAATACTATCCTGTTTTTTAAATGCCCGTATATCTTCAATGAAAGGTTGTGCTGTTATATCAACACATGTAAAAAGAAAAGACAGCAGTATAAACAGGGCAGGATTGATCTTATTTTTCATAACACTTTTATTAGTATTCCTATTTACAAAAATAGTGATCTGCTTCGGACTATTTTTTTTGATTTCTTCTTCTTGATTTAAAAAACCACTGGTATGAAAAGTTTATTTTTATACCCGGGAATTTGAAACATGGATCAACGGCTATTTAAAGATTTAATTGAAAGGCAGCGGCCGGGTTTTAGCCTGGAACAACCGTTTTATATCAACCAGGATCTGTTCCATTTTGAATGGCAACAAATCTGGAAGACAAACTGGCTGTTTGCAGGCAATACAGCCCAATTACCAAAAGCCGGGGATTATTTTATTTACCAGTTGCAAAATGATTCTATCATTATTATTCGGGGTAATAATGGAGAGGTTTATGCACATTATAATACCTGTACCCACCGGGGCTCTGCCATATGCCTTGAAAACAAAGGCAATGCCACAAAATTGATTTGTCCTTACCACCAATGGGTATTTGATAAAGATGGTACCTTATTAAATGCACGTATGATGCCCGATGGTTTTTGTAAAGGCGAATACAATTTACGGTCTGTGCCTCTGCGAATTGTTGAGGGGTTGATCTTTATTTGCCTGGCTGAGGACGTTCCTGCCTTTAGTTCGATTGAAAAAAGTTTAGCGCCGTATTTGTCTCCTTTTCAAATTGATGACGCAAAGGTGGCGTTGATAAAAAATTATACACTCAGAGCCAATTGGAAACTGGTGGCAGAAAATTTCCGGGAATGTTATCATTGCGGTGGGGCGCATCCCGAATATTGCAATGCAGTGATAGGAGCAAGCCTGCGTGAAGATACACTGGTACTTACTGAAGCTAAACAGAAAGAATGGAATGCGAAAGGTCTTGCCACGGAATTAACTGAGGTGGCTCCGGGTACCACTACCTACGCCATACGATATCCGTTACGGCCGGGTGTGGAAAGTTATAGTTTAGATGGCAAAAAGATCTCTTTGCCAATGGGTAAACACAGAGATCATGATGCAGGTGTGATTGGGCTGGTAAATTATCCCAATTTTTGGATGGATGCTGTTAGTGATTATATATGGACAATGAAACTTACTCCCGTTAATGCTTCCACCACCGATGTGGAATTTTGCTGGCTGGTGGATAAAAATGCAATTGAAGGGAAAGATTATGATCTGAAACGCCTGGTGGAATTTTGGGAAGTTACCGGCGAACAGGATGGGAAACTTTGTGAAAATAATTTTAGGGGTATTGAAACGTCCGGTTATCGTCCGGGACCTTACGCACCTGTTGAAGACCAGGTTATAAATTTTGTGAACTGGTGTTTAAATGAAATGAAGAAAGGTATCTAACGTAAAAAATTTTGATAACCAATTAAAACTGGGGGTGTAGCCATTTCCTATCCCGGATAAATATTAAAATTGCAAGCCAGGTTAGAAAAATAATACCAGCATTCAATAAGAATATTTCGGAAACTTTCATGTTGCTATCGTACAAATAACTCGTCCAAAAGTTTCCGGCTATGGCACCAATGCCAAAGTAGGCTGCATATAAAATGGATTGTCCTGTTGCTTTCCATTCGTCTTTAACCAGCCTGTTTACATACTCCACACAAACCACCCAAAATAGTGACCAGGAAATTCCGTGCAACACTTCTATACCTAATGCCCATTGCGGGTTTTTTATAGTACTGTACAACCACATTCGTAACGTTGTCGCCAACAGGGTGATCAGCAAGGTTTTTTTGAGCCCGAAATAACGAATGATCCTTGCTGAAAAATAAAAGAGGGGTAATTCGCATAATCCCTGAAGTGCCAGGCCATAACCAACCATTTTTGCAGTGGCTCCGTTCTCTTTCATGTATATCGAATAGAAATTCCAGATGGCAGTTGCCGCAACTGAAATACAAAATACAGCGATCAATATTTTCAGTAGTTGCTGGTTACGTAAAACACTGCGAATTTGTTCTGCAGCCGGTATGGTTGTTTTCTTTTCCTTACTTGTTTCAAGATAAGATGACAAACCAAGGGCAAATAAAAAAGTTATTGCCATAGCCAGGGCAGATATCACAAAAATTACCTGAGTGCTTGCACTTTCTACAAAATAACCGGTAACGATGCCCATAAATGACCAACCCGCAGCGCCAGCTATACGTAAACTTCCATAAGAGAAAGAAGGATTTTTGTTAGTAAGGTGCAATGCCAGGCTATCCAGAACAGGTTGAATGGTATTGAAAAATAAAGACATCATTACTGTTACGCCAGCCACATAAAAAAATCCACCTTGCACGGTATAAGCCAGGAAGCTTACTATGGCCAATGCTGATGCAGTTAGTAATGTTTTTTTATATCCAGCCTTATCAGCTATATAGCCATAAACAGGCTGCACTAAAAACATCATTGCCGGGGTGATGCTCAATATAAAACCCAGCCTGAACCCTGAATATCCTAAACCTCCCAGGTAATCAGCAAAAATGGGCAACCAGGCAGCCTGGCAACAAAATGCCCAGAAGTACAATATTCTTAAGCGATTGGCTTCACTTAATTTCATGCAGGGTAATTTCGGAAAGTTGCGAAGCCGCAGCTTTATCAATCATGATGTAACTATTTGAATGGGTTTGTAGAATTGTTGCAGGGATTTGATCCGATATTTTTTCTTCAACGGTTTGTTTTATGATAGCGGATTTTTTTTCCCCGTTAGCAATTAATATCACCTCCTTTGCTTCCATCAGGTGCTTTAATCCGATAGTAATCCCTTTTGACAAAGTGGTTGCTGAAGAAAAATATTTTTGGCCCACAGATAGTGTTGTTTCATCCAGGCTTATAACGTGGGAATAATTGGAAAAGGAAACTCCAGGTTCGTTAAATCCAATATGGCCATTCATTCCAATGCCAACGATCATCAGATCTATGCCACCCTTATTTTTTATTACTGAATCCATTTTTTTACACTCTTCATCCAAATCAGTGACCATTGCATTAAACACATGTACCTGGTTTTCTTTTACATTCAATGGGTTAAACACTGTATTATATAAAAAATAATGGCAGCTTCCTTCATTTTCGGGAGGTACACCAACCCACTCATCCAAACCTAAAAACGTAGTATTGGAAATATCTACCTTTTCGTTTTTCACTTTTTTTACAAACTCCTGGCAGGGAAGCAAAGGAGTATGCCCGGAGGCCAGACAAATTACAGCACCTGGTTTCTTTTTTACCAGTTCGACCATTGTTTGTGCAACTGCTATGGATAAAGTTTCGTAATCGCTATATATTTTAATCTCCATAAGTTTTATTCAACTTTTTTAACCGGGGTTCTCCCCGAAATCCCGTTTTCATTAATGGCTTCGATAGTGAAATAATAGGTCTTTTGCGCATCCATTGTTTTTAACCAATATTCATTATTGCTATGCACCATGATGCTGGTGTATAATTTGTCGGGCTCAGTTCCATAATAGATATTGTAGGCAAAGGCATTATCAACCGGGCTCCATTTTATAAAAGCACTGCGTTTGTCTTTTTCCGTACGCAAAACAATAAACTGGCTAACATCTGCTGGCTTTTTACCATTACCGTTTCCAAAAACTCTTAAGCCACTTAAAGCAAACTTGCCGGTAGGCATGTGTATATTTTCCAGTTTTATATAACGGGCCTGTACTGGTTTTTCCAATTCTACATAATCATGTGGTACGTCAGTCTTGTTATTACTTTTATCAGTCAACACAGACCATTTTTTCCCATCAACAGAATAGTACAATTTGTATTGATGGTATTGATCCAGTTGTTTACCAAGCCTGTTGCTGTCAACATCCTGGTCTGCATAATTGATCTGGATAGCATTTACAGTTGAAACATTCCCAAGATCGGTTTGAAACCACTCGCCTTTGTTGGCAGATGCTGCGCTCCAATAGGTTTTTATCAATTCATCAACGGCATGGTTGGGGTGATAACCCCCCAGCGTTGAAGAAGCCTGAACCGGCTTATTGTAGTTTAACAGCATCCAACCTGTGAAGTAGGGTGATCTTCTATTGACTTCATAAGGAACGTTTTCAAATCGGCTGTCCGGGATATAATGCGGGTAATCTCCAAAGGTTGTATTACACCACATCCTGTCGTCTTTATCAAAACCGGTAGGCCAAATGCCAAGCCTGCGCTCAAAGGTGTTTTTAACAGAAACCACTGTTGTAGATACGTGCCAGTAGTTTTTGAACTTATCCTGGAATGTTGCACCGTGACCTGCACCACGAACAAAACCACCCAGCTTAAAACTTAGTGGGTCAGATGCGGCTGTAAAAGGTCCGAGAGGATCTTCACCCACCAGTAAACCATCTGCATAACCACTGAACTCGGTACCAGGCGCACCGTATTGTAAATAATATTTGTTTTTGTATTTGGTCATGTGGGATCCTTCAATAAAAGGATCTAAAAACGTATTGTCCATATGCTCGCCAAAACGTTGCCAGCCATACCGCCACGGTTCAAGCAAATACATCTCTTTTCTTGTACCAATCGGATCTATGTTTTTTCTGTTCAACTCTATGCCATACATGGGGAACTTGTTGCTGCTGCCATTATACATATACAAACGGCCATCATCATCCGTAAAAAACGAAGGATCCCAGCCGCCAATTTCAAACGAATCGACCAAAGGCTTCCATTCATTGGCTTTTGGATTGGTGCTCATCCAAATACTGAACTTACTGGTGTAGGTGGAGCCAAAAACGATCATGGTATCTCCTATGATACCAACTGCCGGTGCACATAATTCATCATAACCTTCGTTCCAGGGACGTAAAAATTTCCGGGAAACAAATTTCCAGTTTAACATATCGTTACTCCACCAATAACCCCATTGATTGGTTGAGAAGAGATAATAGTCATCTTTATAGGTTACGATCACCGGGTCGGCTGTGGCACGATGTCTTCCCCATTCGCTAAAGTTTGGAATGGGTGTATAGCCATAATCAATGTTGATAGGATTGCAATAAGTTTTTTGCGCATAAGTTGCGCCATTTAAAAACTGCAAACACAGAACAACAAATAAAATACGTATCAATACCTGCTTCATTACATTTTATTTATGTTTTGAAAATAACCATGGCAATAAATCTTTTTCTGCAAAAGCCGCATCCCAGCTGTTGTGGTTGGCGTCGGGGTATAAAGTGAGCTTTACATCGGCACCTTCTTCTTTTAGCGCTGCAGCCATTACTTTACTATGTATAGGATCAACCACATTGTCTTTCAAACCATGGAAGATCCACCATGAGGTTTTCTTCAATTTTTCGGCTGTTTGTGCATTGGCGCCTCCACAAATTGGAAATGCGGCAGCAAACAATTTTGGTTTTCTTCGCACCAATTCAAACGTTCCCATTCCTCCCATTGATAAACCACCTACATACAAGCGGTCTTCTTTTAATTTATACGTTTTAGATAGATGGGATAATAATTGAAGAACCATTTTCATGGCAGCAGTGGGTTCCCCACCCGGGTGGAACTTGAAATAACGTTCCTTTTTTATGGTGTCTGTTTTAATGGTAACATTACTCCAGTAACTGTTCAGCGGACATTGAGGAAAAACGACAATGGCTGGAAATTTATCACGAATAGAATCCTGTAAAAAAAGCTTCGATCCGTGTACCAGTTGTAATTCGTTATCATTTCCCCGTTCTCCCGCGCCGTGTAAAATAAGAACCAGCGGATATGATTTGGAGGCATCAAAGTTTTTTGGCAACAGTATGCGATAGGGAAGGGTATCTGTTTTATTAATAAGCCATTTCTTCTGGAACAAGCTAGGGTCTTGTGAAAAGACAAGGATGGAAACGGTTAACAGGAACAAAAAGAAAATTATTTTTTTTATCATAATTACTGCCCGGGATTTGGTAGAAGCCAAAATACTTCCTGATGGTTACTGCAATATAAACCTGGTTTGTTAAACACCATAGTATTCCTACACCGTGGAATGAAAAGTAAAAGCCTTAGTTTGAAAATTCATTTTTGTTTTGCGTGATCAGAAAAGATTAAGCGATCGAGGCTATAAGGACCTCCGCCAGTAAAAAAGAAAACCAGTGCTAATAAAACAAAAAGAAAAGGATGCTGATCTTCGTACCAGATCTTTCCGTTGCCGACAAATAAACTTACGTAAAGCATTGTTGCGGCCAAAAGCAAGGCAGCTATTCTTGTAAACAGGCCCATCATGAGTAACAAACCGCCGACCAACTCTGCAATTTTTCCGGAATAAACTAAAAATGTTGCTGAAGAATTTTGAAATTGTTCCCATTCAAGATATCCTTTCATCTTCCCGGCGTCAAATACTTCCCACCCATGATAGGCCATAAAAAAACCCGTGATAATTCTGATTGTGGCAAGTCCGGCAATTTGCCAGGCGGGAGCAGGTGAGAAAATTTTTGTCATCAGTATTTCAGCTAAAGATCATTTTAATGCTTCATCTTTTTCTTTTTCCAGGAAATTTGACGATTCCTGTAACCCTTCAGTTTTCCAGGCCATCAGTGCATCATCTGGCACAACCTGCAAAGGAATGGTGCTTGATTGTGAAGGCTCATTATAAGGAATATTGGAACTCCTGTTGTAGCATGATATCAGGGACCATCTTGGTTGATCAGAAAGATTAGCTTCTGACCGATGTAAAAGATTGCTGTGAAAAAACAAAGCATCACCGGGTTGTAATTCCACGTACACCAGTTCCATTGTTTTCAAGGCAAGGTCAACATAGTGTTGCGATGCGCCAACCTGTTCACCGGCAAACCCGTGTTCAATGCGTCCCATTTTATGAGAACCTTTTATCACCTGCAAACATCCATTTCCCTTATTGGCTTCAGTAATGGCAATCATAACCGACATCATCTGGTCCGGCAAAAGAAATTCATTTTTGTACCAATAACCATAATCCTGGTGCCATTCCCAGGCGCCACCCACTTTCGGCTCTTTTTGCATAAGCTTAGAGTGGAAATGACAAACAGGTGCATCACCATCTAATAATTTACCAACCGATTCTACCATCCGCCTGCTTTTTGTAAGCAAACCATAGGCATCATTGCCCGGAGTATACCATAATGTGAGTTTTGTTTTTTTACCTGTCTGGTCATTCAGGTCAAATGCATGCTTCCGTAAATTGGCATCTTCAATGGCAATGCTGTAAAGCTTATCAATCTCTTCGCGGCTCAAGAAGCCGGAAATAATAATATAACCATCCTTTTGATAGGTTGCTATTTGTTCTGGGTTCAATTCAAAATTTTTCATGGTTACTATTTTGGGTGAAGGGATATAACCGTTTTTAAACCATTGGCCACTTAAAGGTTGACTGCAACTTAATCTTTTTACCAGTGTCAGACGAAGCTCTTGCAGCTTCTATTACTTCCAGTACATGCAGGGCGTGGTCTGCAGCAATACGTGGCTCTATTCCTTTAACCAATGATTCCGAAATCACACTGGCACCTTCCTGCCATACATACGTACCCGGATCCGGAACAAAACGTTGTGACGTTTCGTTTTCATGTGTAACAAGATCCACTCCATGCGGCGCCCAATCATACCCAACCAAACTCATATTGCCATGTGAGCCCCAAACCTGTATGGTTGGTTTTTCCTGTCCTTTTCCTTCATGTCCGTAGGGGTCAAAATAATTAAAACCACATTGTACGTGAGACAAAATTCCACTGTTATGTTCCAGTATTACCTGTGCATTGTCTTCTGCCACAACCTTTATTTTTCCTTTATCATCAACCGTACGTTCCGGGGTGATGATACTTGTCATAGCAATTATGGATTTGGCGGGGCCCAACAATCCGGTAAGTGTTGCTAAATTATATACACCAAGATCGGGTAGACTACCACCACCTTTTTCATAAAAGAAGGCGGACCAATGCGGACCTGTGTGCCCATAATGAGCATGCGCGGCTGCCACTTTACCAAGCTTACCGTCCTGTAATGTTTTTGACATGAAAGCAAACTGCGGGCTGTTTACTACAGCAGGTGCTCCCCATATGCGGAGCTTTTTAGTTTTTGCCAGGTCAAAAAGCGCTTTGCCTTCGGCATAGGTATTGGCCATTGGTTTTTCGCTCCACACATTTCTTCCGGCCATCAAAGCCTGTTTGTTCAACCGGCCGTGTTCCTGCATGTCGGTCAAATTTACAAGCAGGTCGAATTTAGCCCCGGCCAGCATTTTATCAATATGAGGATAGTGATTTGGTACATTGTATTCCCGGGCTCTTTGAACCGCTCTTTCCGGTTTAATGTCACAAACACTTACCAGCTCAACAAAAGGTTGTTTAGATAAGTGTGGAAGGTATTGGGTAGAAACGCTTCCGCAACCAATAACACCGATCTTTATTTTCCTGTCTTCAGCCAGGGCAAAACTTTCCAAAGAAGAAAGTAAAAGGGCTGCACCAGCCATTGCAGAACGTTGTAAAAATTCCTGGCGTGAGATTGTGTTCATATCATGAAATTTATGAATGATTTTTTGAAGATTTATTTTTTGAAGTAAGGGCTTTCAAAGCCCAATTTTTTCAAGCCATTTTGAATGTCGGGTATTTTCATAAATAATTTCCAGATCAGACCGGTACGGTAATTCTCAAGCATTACCACAATGGGTCCCTGGTCAATAGCTAAGTGACTTTTTGCATACCAGTTGTGATGTATGCTAAAACCATCAACAAATCCATATTTACTCCAGATCTTATCTCCCAGTTCATAGTAAAAATGGCGCAGGGCTTCCATGCTTTCTTTTGGTGTAAATGGCATGGAAGAAATAGCCGCTGTTGGCTGAATCACACCAAAATCATTTTCCGGGCTATGTGCCACATAACCTTTATAGCTATCGCCGGCAGTTAATCCCCATACCTTTTCGCTATAGCCTTTATATTTTTTTGGATTCTCAATGCAATAGGCCCTATTGATAAGTGTGTGGTTTTTGCCCTGCAAAAAATAATCATTGCCTAAAGAATCTTTCAGCCCATTGGGATCAATACCCTGGAATGTGTATTGTTCAAAAAACAAGGGGCCACCTTTATCCTTATCATAATTTCCTAGCGGTAATGTTAAACCGTAATACTCTCTTCCGTTTTTAAAACCTGCACTACCCACCCAACTGCCATCATACACATCTTTTGAAATAGCATGACGGGGGGAAGACGCAGCCATAATGTAAGTGATCAGGCATTCGTTCCAGCCCCAGACCGGGAAATTCATATCAAAACCATTATTGGGGCTCCAGTGCCAGAATAATTTATTTTGGTTGTTACTGTGCCAATTCCAGTTAGCAGCGCCCCACATCTGGTTGATGCGTTTGCGCAAATAAACTTCTCTTGGATCATCAGAAGTAAAATATTCTCTTGCACACAAAAATCCCATAAGCAGATAAGAAGTCTCCACAATATCAGCGCCATCATCCAGCCTGTCGAACTTTATTGTTTTACCTGTGCGTCCATTCATAAAATGCGGGTAAATGCCATGATAGGCATCGGCATTGATCAGGAAGTCTGCTATTTTTATTAATCTTCTTACGGCGGTATCTCGACCGATCCAACCTCTTTCTACGGCAATAACAGTACTCATAATCCCAAAACCTGTTCCTCCAATAGCACCTGCATCAGGACCAAATTTTGTTTTACTGAAATTGGGTTCTCCCCAGGCTTCATTAATGTAATCCCAGTAATGTTCAGCTAAAACCGTATTGCTTCGTTCCAGGGCAAGCCCGCTGACGGGGTGGGCACCATGCCAGAAAAAACGAAAGGTTTGTTTTTGAACTACTTCCATCAGCTGGTCATCGGTTAGGCCTTTAATGATACCAACCGGTGCAATAGAATCGGGGAAGGGGCGGTTAGCTGTATTTTTTTTCTTTTGAGCAAAGAGAGCAATACTACATAAAACAGAAATTGAGACCAGGAGAATCCGTTGAATCATCGTTGATATTTTTTAGTTAAGGATGTTTATTTTTTTACAATTACCCAGGTGTTTAATAAATTATATGGCGCTTCAATAACGATCTTGTAAAATTCGGAAGGAATTTTTTTTACATCTATAGTGACGGTTCCGTTGGCAACAGGTACTTCTTTTATTAATTGGTATGTATCTCTGCCACCGGATTTAAAATGATTGGTAGTGGCCAGCCAGATTTTAGCCTTGCCTTCTTTCTCTACCACATTCCATTTTACAACTATATTTTTATTTTCAAGGCGTGCCTTTGCATCGGTTGCCGATATTTTTCCTGTAAGCGAAACGCCATCTATCTCCATCAATTGTTCTTTTGAAATATTGATATTTAAAAAGGAAGCTAAAGAAGGCATGATGTCAACAATGGCTGGTTGTTGTTTCTTAAAACGTTCGTTCAAGCCCTTTGCGTTGGTAGAGATCCAGGTTGTCCGTTCCTCCTCACTTTGCCCACCGTGGTGATATCCGCTCTCTTCACGACCATGGTCGGTAGTGATAAAGATCACCCAGTCTTCATTAAATTTTTCCTCACGGTATTGAATGGCCTGCCAGATCCTTCCAAGTTGTTTATCCAATTTTACCACTGCATCATCCAGTTGTGGGCTCAGCCCATGACGATGCCCCATTTCATCTGTATATTCAAGATAGATCCAGGTAAGATCTGGTGCTTCTCTTTTTATATAAGCTGCGGCTGTATCTGTTACGGCTTCGTCTATCAGGTAATAAAAATATCCTGCAGTGTCATGCGGGTAACCCACCGTATCCAATTCTAATCCATCGAAATAAATATCCGGCTGTAGATTACCGGCTTTTTTAGCTTCGCTTCCTATCAGCTTGGTGCGATTGTCGAGCCAGGTAGAAAAAATAGCCGTCTTCCTTTCCGGGTATTGTGTTTCGAAAAAACGGAAAATATTCCAGTAAGAATAGTTGATACTATCAATTTCCTTCCCGTAATTATCCCACACATTGTGTTTATTAACCCATGTTCCTGTAAGAAGACTGTTATAACCAACGGCTGAAATGGTTGGTGTTTGCGAATAGCCGTCTTTTTCGCCACCAACATAAGCCCTGGTATAACCACCCTTTTTACTGATGGCATCTAATGATGGGGTTTTTATACGTTCGATGACATCGGCCGGAATACCATCGGCAATTACGAATACAGCTTTTTTTAGTTTTTGTGAAAAAACAATATTACTGAAGGAAAGGAATACTAGAATCGTAAGGATGCGGATATTTAGATTCATTGTATTTAATTCTTTTATAGTAAAAGAAGTGATAGTTGTTCTAATCATTTGTTGATGCATGGAATTGAAAACATTTAAAAAAGAAGGACATGGACAAAACAAGTCATGTCCTTCTTTTAAATTCTTACTGAAGTAACCACATAATGCTGTTTACATCATCAACACCATTGTATTGACGCTGAAGGGCAATAGTAAGGTTGCCAAGGTTGTAGTCGTATTCACTTTGTGGGTAAAGCCATCTTTTTGGTACCATACCATTATTGTATGTTCCGGGTCCTACACTTAAAACAGGAATACCAGTGCGCCGTTGTTCCATAAATGCTTCCCACCCGCTGTTCATAAAAAGCGCTATATATTTTTGGATAGCGATCTGGGTAAGCGCCGTTGCTGCATTAAAAGCAACAGAAGGTTGTGCCAGGTAAGCATCAATTGCGGCCTCGGGAATATTGTAAAAAAGCATGGATGCCCTGATCCCGTTTTCATAATGTTCTTCTGCGGATCCAGCACCGGTTATCCAGTTACGAACAATGGCTTCTGCAATGATAAATTCCTGTTCTGCATAACCCATAAATATCCAGGGCTCATTGATTCTGTCATTATGATAGCGGGCTTTAATACGTGAAGCATTACCTGAAGTAGTTTGCTGATCACTAATCGTCATGCCTGCATCTACTCCCTCATAACTGGTGAAGATATTTGCTGGCAGGCCACTGACAGGTTCTGCAAATGCAAACAGGCGTGGATCATTACGGTCCTTTAATATTTTTACAAAACCTTTTTCCATACTTACCGCTGTACTTAGCGACAGGTATCCAAAATCAGGATAATAATTGTCTGGTGCAGTTGTATTAAATACCAGCTGCGCATTATCTGCATTACTTGTAAACAGGGGATATCTGGCAGGATCGCTTACGATGTTTTGAAACTGCGATTTAATATTAAGACTGGTGTTTGATTCTTTTTTACTTAAATGAATCAATAACCGTAAACGGAATGCGTTCACCAGTTTTTTCCATTGGCTGGCAACACCTCCATAAATAATATCCCCATTGATCTTTCCTTTGCTATCGTCGAGCAGGTTATTAGCTTCTTCAAGCTCTTGCAATATTCCTATGTAAACAGCTTCCTGTGTATCATATTCAGGCTTAAAGTTTCCTGATACAGCACCCAATGCCTTAGAATAAGGTATATCGCCAAATACTTCGGTCATCTGGCTGAATAAAACTGCACGGAAGAATTTTGTAAGTCCCAGGTATTGCTGTTGGCCAGATTGAACCGCAAGGGAATCCATCTGCATTACCTGGCGCAACACATTATAATTATCAAAGCTTCCGGCCCGCCAGCTATAGTCTACGCTGGAATTACCTCTTTCATAATAGGTGAGGTGGCGGGATGCAAAAGCTGCCGAGGTGTTATCATAATAAAAAACACTATAACTTATCCTTGTTAATAAAAGAGCTGGTGTAGCTGTAGAAGGCAAATTAGGGTTGGTTTGAAAATCATCATATTTCTTACACGAAGTAAACAACATGACGGTTAAAGCAAAACCCGCTATATATGTAGAAAATGATTTTTTCATTGCACGGTTTTTTTTAAAACTTCAAATTAATATTAACGCCAATATTCCGGTAAGTAGGTTCGGCCAGGGCTGTGCCTGAATAACCATCAGGATCCATAAAAGGCACATCGGTGAAGAGCAGCAAATTTCTTCCGGTAAGCGAAATACTGGCGCCGGTGAATGGTGTTTTTTGTAATAAAGCTGAGTTGAGGCTGTATGAAAGAACTACTTCTCTCAGTTTTACAAATGAACGTTTATACATATTAGCACCGGGAACTCCATTTACATGTGTGGCAAAAACCCAGTCTATGTAATTAACCGCATTTGTGTTGGGGGCAAATTTTCTTGTATCTGAAACAATATTGCCCTGCACATCATATTCTACACTTCCTGAAGTAACCACAACACCCGGACCTACATAAGTTTTTTCACCAGCATAGGCCTCGTCCCTGAATGAATTGGCTGTTTCAGGATGCATACCACCTTCAAATAATTTTTGCTCAAGACCATTGTACATCACACCACCTATACGACCGTCAAATGAAAAACTAAGTCCAAGGTTTTTGTATGAAAGACTATTGCTGATACCGAAAATATAGTCAGGATCGGTATTGCCCATGTTTACTTCCTGGTTGATATATTGAGGGAAACCATTAGATCCATAAACGATCTGTCCGTCGGGGCTGCGTTCCCAGTCCCATCCACGGAAAACATCCGTTCTTTCACCCACCTTAATGGCGTTACGAATACTATCGCCGCCATAATATTCCTTTACATAACTGTGCACAGTGCTGTAATTGGCAGTAAGGTCCCACTTGAAATTTTGATTTCTTACCGGACTTGCTATGAATACAATTTCAATCCCTTTCCGGTTGATCTCATCGCCATTCACCAATTGGTAGTTATAACCAGAAGCTGTAGATACAGGTGCAGTAATAGCGAAATCTTTATCAGTATACGTGAAGTAAGTGAAATCTAAACCAAGGCGATTTTTCAGGAAACGCAATTCTGCACCATATTCCTGAGAAAGGGTTGTGTTGGGCCGGATATCTTTTTGGATTAACGTACCGGGCAGGTTTAAAGAAGCGTTGGTTCCATTCCACCGTGGACCAGTTTCGTATACAGGAAGGGTTGCGTACCAGTTACGGTAAATGTCCCCGATCTCTATATTATCAGTAGATACTCTTGACCATGATCCCCTGAGCTTTGCATACGAAATAAATTCAGGCAGATTAAACATGGTAGAAGGAATGATACCCAGGGATGCAGAAGGGTAGAAGTAGGAATTATTTGGTTTTTGCAAGGTTGATGTCCTGTCATTTCTGCCAGTTATTCCCAGGAAGATCATATTCTTATAATCCGCATCCAGGTAACCAAACAAGCTGTTTACCTGTTTTTCTGCTTTAAGGTTGGTACTTCTTACTGCACCAATTGTATTACCCAGGTTATAATTTACCGGCACGTTCAGACCAGTAGTTTGTGAGAAAAGGTTGCTGTTGGAATTATACCTGCTGCTGGCACCTCCGGACAACGTGAAATTAAAATCGCTGATATTTTTTTTATAGGTAAGAAGTGCGTCTGTCACAATCTGGAAATTATTCTGCCTTCTTTCGCTGTAATTACCATCAAACTCGGCTCCGCCGTAATAAATATAACTCTTGGGTGTTTTCAATGTTGAAAATGCATTGTTGGTAATAACACCACTACGTATGTAGAAGGAAAGATCTTTTGTAAAGTCATACGTGGCATTTACCTGTCCTGTTATGACATCGTTTGTATAACCATTCAAAGTTTCATAGGCGAGGTACCAGGGATTGTTGTACCAGGTATAATTATAGTTGAATTGATGTACATCTTTCACACCATACGGAATAAATCCCCCGGAGCCATCCGGGCGGCCACCACCCGGCTGCCAGTAATTTCTCAGGTCACGGATATCGACATCAGGCCCCATCCATAACAGTATGTTGTAAAAAAAGTTATTGGCACCATAACCCGTTTGCGGGTAATTGGGAGTATATTGTTTGTTATAGGAAAGTGATGATTCCAGTCTGAGTTTATCATTCACTCTTAAGCCACCTGAAAGACTTGCTGTAGTA